>JBJXGR010000033.1:0-20927 GCA_046160045.1 Bryobacteraceae bacterium | reverse complement strand
GCTGACCGAGTCTCGGAGCACCCGGAAGCCGCTGCGCTCGACCAGCGTCGCCTCACACGAAGGACAGATCGTGTTCTCCCACTTCCCCAGGCCATTGAGATTACCGGCGTAGACAAAGCGCAACCCCGCGGCCCGGCCGATCTCGCAGGCGCGGATCAGGGTCTCGCGGGGCGTGTTCTCCGGGCCCGTCATCTTGTAGTCCTGGTGGAATGCCGTCACGTGCCAGGGAATGTCCGGCGAGATCCCGCACAGGAACTCGGCGATCGAGCGCAACTCCCCATCCGAGTCGTTGAACCCAGGCACCACCAGCGTCACCACTTCCAGCCAGAACCCCATGGCGTGAATGCGGCGGATCGAATCGAGGATCGGTTGGATGCGCCCGCCAAGGTCGCGATAGTGACGGTCGTCGAACGTTTTCAGGTCCACCTTGAACAGATCGAGCCACGGCCGCAGGTAGTCGAGCACCTCCGGCGTGCCGTTGCCGTTCGAAACGTACCCGGTCAGGAGGCCTGCTTGCCGCGCAGGGCGAAACACCTCCACGGCCCACTCGCTGGTGATGAGCGGCTCGTTATAGGTGCTGACGACGCAGACGGCGCCGGCGCGCCTGGCCGCACGGACGATCTCCTCCGGAAGGATCCCATGGAAATCCGGAGCCGACTTCGGGTCGCGCAGGGCTTGCGAAGTGACCCAATTCTGGCAATATCCGCAATGCAGGTCGCAGCCCAGCATGCCGAAGCTCATGGCCAGCCCGCCGGGCCGCACGTGGAAGAACGGCTTCTTTTCGATCGGGTCGCAGGCCAGCGTGTTGACGTAGCCAAAGGGCGCGTACAGTTTGCCCCCGCGATTGAAACGAACTTTGCAGACCCCGGGAAGGCCGTCGCCGATGGGGCATCGATGCCCGCACGCCACGCACCGGATCCGCTTTTCGTCAAGCGGTTCCCACAATTCAGCTTCGCGAGTTTGCCCTGCGAGTTGTTCGGCCAGGGTCGTCATTGCCGCCCGCCGATCCCATTGTACGCGCTCGGCCGTGCCAGGCAGCCACGGCCGCGGCCTTCTACGGATTTTGAAAACCCTTTAACTGGCTCAGGTCGATGGTCAACCCCTGCAGATTGTCCGCGTCGTTGCGAGCCAGGATCGCCTTGGCCCGCTTCTCGATTGCGCGAGCTTCCCGCTTCCGGTCGGCCCGTGTGAACAGAATCGCTTGCCCCAGCAGCAGCCTGCCCAGTGCGGGATGGAAGGGCCCCAGCGTCTCCCGGGCGATGCCGATGGCCCGCCCGAACATCTGTTCGGCCTCCGGCAGACGCCTTTGCTGCGTATAGACGATCGCCAGATTCCCCAGTTGTACGCTGAGGTCGGGATGCTTCGGTCCCAGCCGCAACTCCGTGCCGCGCGTGGCCCGGACTAAGGATTCCTCGGCCGCCGGGTAGTCGCCCGCCTCGAAAGCCCGCACGCCCATGGAGTTCCACATCTGATCGATCAGGGAGTGGCCGGACGGATAGCTGCGGGCCAGGATGGCGACCGCGCGGAGTTGCAGTTCCTGAGCCTCCTCGAAACGGCGTTGCCGGATCAGGGTCTCCGCCAATTGGTGCTGCACCGAAGCCAGGTCCGTGTGGCCGAGTCCGTAGGCCTGCTCGAGCGTGGCGAGGGCTTCGCGGTAACGGGCTTCAGCATCCAGGTATCGGCCGCGCTGCGCGAGCACGGAACCGAGGCTGCTCGACGCGATGGCCACTTTCGGATGGCTCGCGCCAAAAGTGGCCAGCCAGATCCCGAGCGCCCGGCGAATGGCATACTCTGCATCGATCAGACGGCCTTGATGGCGATACAACACTCCCAGATTGTTGTACGCCGAAGCCAGCGACACGGGTTCGCCTGCTTTCTCCGGATTCCACAATTCCACCGCCTTCAGGAAATGCGTTTCCGCGTCTCTCAGATTCCCTTGGGCCTGCCGGAGCAGTCCACGCTCATTCTCCAGCAGCGCCTGGGTGGACGCGGTGTTCGCCAACGGTCCAGCCTCGGCAAGAGCCGTCTCCGCGTCCTCCAGCCTGCCCGTCACGCGAAGAAGGAGCGCGAGGCCAGCCCAACTTCGGGTAGCCCGGGTCTTATGTCCGAGCTTGCTGTAGAGAGCGATTGCGCGGCGATAGTGTGACTCGGCGGCCTGGCGCCTGCCCGTAGTCACGAAGAGATCGGCCAGATTATGGAGCAGATCGGCGAGTTCCGCCGTCTCCCCGTCCGCCAGCAACGGCAGCGCTTTCTGGTAGAGCGCTTCCGCCTCCGGAAACCGCCCCTGCCGCTGACGGACGGCGGCCAGGTTCGTCGACAAGAACGCGGTTGCGGGCCCTTCGCCGCCGGACCCGGCCAGCGCCCGCTGATAGCGATCGGCCGCTTCTTCCAGGCGGCCTTTGCTGAAGAGCTGCATTCCCTCCCGATTCAGTTCACGCCAATCGGCGGCTGCGAGTGGCAGCCCTGCCATCAGCAGCGCAGCCAAAGACCCATTGAGGAGCGTCCGCGCCGGTTCGCCCCGAAGCTCGAAGGTGCCATTCCGCCTTTGCATAGGATTCTGCCTATGGCGGATCGACGGAACTCCATCGAATTGGTTTGGGTATTCGCCACGGTGACGAGGTAAGCTCTTCGCCCCTTACCGTTAAGGCTCGGCCTTATTTCGGTAACCTTGTTATCATGAGGGCGAAAATGAATCGCAGAACTTTTCTCGTTTCGCTCTCCGCGCCCCTGGCGATGCGCGCCGGCGGCGAAGCGATCCGGCCGATCGGCAGAACCCGCTTATTCAACGGCAAAAACCTGGACGGCTGGTACACGTGGCTGAAGGACCACAAGTACGACGATCCGCACAAAGTGTTTACGGTGGTCGACCGCCAACTCAAGATTACCGGCGAGGATTGGGGCGGCATCGCCAGCAAAAACGCCTATCGCGACTACCGCTTGGTCGCGGAATGGAGATGGGGGGGACCCGCCCACGGCAAACGCGCAAAGGCTGCGCGCGACAGCGGCATCCTCGTCCATGGCAACGGGGAAGATGGAGCCTACAGCGGCACGTGGCTTGAATCGATCGAGTCGCAGATCATCGAAGGGGGCTCCGGAGATTTCATCGTCGTCGGAGCCGGAAAGTTCAATCCGTCGTTGACCGCGGAGGTCCGCACCGATGCCAAGGGCGAGACCTTTTGGCAGAAGGGCGGAGAGGTGCGGACGCGGAATCGGGGCAGGTTCAACTGGTACGGGCGTGACCCGGAGTGGAAGGATACGCTGGGTTTCCGCGGGAGGGTCGACGTCGAAAAACCAGCCGGCAAGTGGAATCGCCAGGAAGTAATCTGCAAAGGCGACACGATCACCAATGTCATCAATGGCAAGGTCGTCAACGTCGGCAGCCAGGCGAAGCCGTCGAGCGGAAAAATCCAGATCCAGAGTGAAGGAGCGGAGATCTGGTTCCGGCGGATCGACCTTTACCCAGCCTGACCGGGCGTCGTGACGAACCAGGAGATCTCGAGGTTCTCCCCGCGAAAGGGTTGGTCGGTCGTGCCGCTGGGTCCGTTGCCGAGGGCCCACGCGCGCGGCCAGGCGACGTGTTCCAATCCCGTCGCGGACTGGGTGGTGAACGAGTTCCAGGGTTCGCGTTCCGTGCGGCGGAACAGGACACCGCCGGGGCCCATGCCGCCGTGCAGCAGCAGGTCGAACTGGAAAGGTTGCAGCGGCGAGTACGAGGGCCCGGTCCATCTCTCGACCGGGCCGCCGGACTCCGTGCGCATGCGCACCATGAGACGGTTGGCTTCGCCGTCGAACCCGATCCAGAGGCTGACGCCGGGCTCGGCGGAATCCCAGCCACACACCAGCGTCTGGGCGGATGTGCCCGAGGACCGCTTGCTGGTACCGCGGAAGCGAAACCCGAGAACGCGGCTTTCGCCCGCGCTGAGTTTGGGCAAATCGCCAAGCGGATCGGCGTGACGCAGGATCTGCCAGCGGCCCACGCGCGGCGGCCACTCCAACGATTCGCGCGCTCGGCCTGTGTTGTCGAGCACCTGATACCGCAGGCCGCCGGCATCCACCGCCAACTGGACGGCGTGCAAGTACTCCGTGCGGCCGGGCATGAATCCGCCCGGACCGTAGTTGGTGCCCGCTCCTCCGGTCGTAATCTGCAGCACCCCCTGGCGTGACTGCACATCGAACGCGATGACGTGACTCGCCAGATACGCCGTCACCTTGTGTTTGACCAGCACCTTCCAGAACGCCTCGGCATGCCCGGGCACCATGCGCCACAGCGGGTACAGCGCATATCCGTTCACCGGGAGCGCCGGCACGTGGCCACTGACGAATTTGTGGGCGGCATCCTGGTTCTCGCTCAGAACCCGATCGAGCCACTCGGTTTCGACGTATCCGTGGCCGGTCTTATCGGAAGGCCTAGTGTCGTCGGCGAAGCCGGAGAAATTCGTGTTCACCGCAACCAGCAGGAGATTGCCGCGGCGGACGAAGTACGCGAGCCCCTTCTGATCCTCGGGGCCGTTTTGCGGGAGGCCGGAGAACACCTCGCGGAACACGTCCTCGCTCCCCTTGTCGTAGGTATTGTGATTGCTCGTGGTGCTGTAGAGCGGCGTCTTCCCGCGGTCGAGCCAAGCCATTTCCGTCTCCAGGAAGTACTTCCATTGACGCCGCAGTTCGGCGTAGTCCCGGGTCAACCCGGCGACGTGATCGCCCGGGAAGCAGATGAATTCAGGCGCAGGCTGGAGCCGTGAGATCACCTGGTTGACGGAGCGCAGGTTCCGTTCCACCTGGGTGCCGGGCTTGCCGGAGCAGCAGTCGGCATAGACTACGAACTGCGCACCGCCCTCGCTTCGCGGTTGCAGGGCGGGAATGGCGGAAGCGGCCTGGCCGTGGGCGAGCGGAGCCGCGGCCAGCGCGGCAAGAGCGCTGCGGCGTGTCGTTCTCATGGCTACATGAACCGCACTTTGACGTCGGGGCGGTTCTCCAGATGGACGGTGTCGATGAACCGGATTCGCGCCGGCGCCAAGTTCATCACTACCGATTGGGTGCGCGTCCCATCGCCGAAGAAACGGACGCCTTTCAGCAGATTCCCGTCGGTGACGCCTGAGGCGGCAAACACAAGGTTCTTCGCGGGAGCGAGGTCCTTGGTGGAGTAGATCTGGCGGAGGTCGTGAATCCCCATCGCCTGCATTCGTTCGGCCTGAGCCTGGTCTTTCACAACCAGGCGGCCGACGATCTCGCCGTTCAGACAGCGCAGGGCCGCTGCCGTGAGAACGCCTTCCGGGGCGCCCCCCGTTCCCATGACGGCGTGGACTCCGGTTCCCGAGACGGCGGCGGCGATGCCCGCGGAAAGGTCGCCATCCGCAATCAGACGGATACGCGCCCCCGCCTCTCGAATGTCTTCAATCAGCTTGGCGTGCCGCGGACGGTCGAGCACCACCACCACCAGATCGTCGACACCGCGTTGCAGGCGGCGGGCGATGGCCTTCAGGTTGTGCTTCACGGGGGCGTCGATGTCCACGGCGCCCTTGGAGGACGGGCCAACGACGATCTTCTCCATGTAACAGTCGGGCGCATGGAGGAGTCCGCCTTTCTCCGCCGCGGCCAGGACGGTGATGGCCCCGCCCGCGCCCGTGGAGCAGAGGTTGGTTCCCTCCAGCGGGTCGACCGCGATGTCGACCGACATGCTCCCTTCCTGGCCGCGGTTGTTGCCTACCTGCTCGCCGATATAGAGCATCGGGGCCTCGTCGCGCTCGCCCTCGCCGATAACGATCGTGCCGTCGATCGGGATGGTGTCGAGCACGCGGCGCATGGTTTCCACCGCGGCGTGATCGGACGCTTTGCCATCACCCATGCCCATCGTGCGGGCTGAGGCGATCGCCGCCTCCTCCACCACTCTTACCAGTTCCAGGGACAAGTCGAACATGATTCCGCAAGCTCCTCGACGGCAAGCGTTCGCCGTTATAGTCTCTATGCTACATTCGATTCCTCATGGACAGAAACTCGATTCTGGTGCTGGCGAATCCAGCCGAGGCGACCCTTTCCTACCTGGAAAGGCTGCCTCCCGATACGAGCATGGCCGTGGGCGAAGATCCGGAAGCTTTCAGGAACATGGCCGGCGCCGCCGATATCATCCTGTCGTGGTCGACCAAGAAGGGTTTGCTGGAGGCTGTGTTCGCGATTGCGCCGAACGTCAAGTGGGTTCATTCACGTGCCGCGGGGCTGGACGGACTCCTGTTTCCTGCGTTGGTGGGCAGCCCGGCGGCGCTGACGAACGGCCGTGGCGTCTTCAGCCAGTCGTTGGGAGAGTTCGCCATGGCGGCAGTGCTGTTCTTCGCCAAGGACCTGCGGCGCATGGTTCGCAGCCAGATGGCTGGGAAGTGGGACCAGTTCGACATTGACGAGATCCGGTTTCAGACCATGGGCATTGTCGGGTATGGCGACATCGGGCGCGCGTGTTCCCAGAGGGCCAAGGCCTTTGGCATGACCGTCCTCGGAGTCCGCAAAAGCCCGGAACAATCGGCTGGCGATCCTTGCGTCGATCGCGTTTACCCGATGGAGAAACTGTATGAGGTCCTCGCGAAGAGCGATTACGTGGTGGTGTCGACGCCGCTGACTTCGGAGACGCGGGGCTTGATTGGCGACGCGGCGTTACGGGCGATGAAGCCGTCTTCGGTTCTCATCAACCTGGGCCGGGGCCCGGTGATTGAAGAGGCCGCGTTGATCCGTGCGCTCAAATCCCGGCAGATTCGCGGCGCGGCTGTGGATGTGTTCGATGTGGAGCCGTTGCCCGCGGGGCACCCCTACTATTCGCTCGACAATCTCCTGCTGTCGCCTCACTGCGCGGACCATACGCGCGATTGGCTGGACCAGGCGATGCTGTTCTTCATCCGCAACTTTGAGCGGTACCGCGCGGGCGAGAGTCTGCTCAACGTGGTGGACAAGACGCGCGGGTACTGAGGCGCACTCTTGCGATGGAAGGTCTCTTCGTGGGACGGCATTGACGTGATGAGTCGCGAATGAAGCAAGCAGGCATCGAAATGAGAGGACACGTCAGGCCCCGCAGTCCGTTTCTGCGCCCCGTGCTGGCCTGCCTGTTCATCGGGGGCCTCGGGTGGGCATTGCATGACGGTGGAGGCCGGCCTCCAGGCTTGCCGGAGTCATCCTTCCTCATCGAGTTTGGCCTGAAGGATACAGTGGAGCAGGCGTGGGACGGCGAACTGGTGCCGGCCACCAGCCAGGTGTTGGAAGTGGAGGCGCACCATTTCCGCGCTCATGAGGTCAATCAGACCGGTTTCAGCCCCAAGGGACGTGAGTTGTACAAGCTGCCCGAGTCTCGTTTCCCCAGTGACTATCTGCCTTCGCGATCTGCCTGGGTCTGCAGCACCCGAAAGGCTTCCCTTCACGGGCCAACCACCGAGTGGCGCATTCAGTCCGAGACCCCGGCTCCCATCCTGCAATCACCCAGTGTTCTCGTCCATGTGCGAGCCAATCCGGGCAACCGGCCGATTCGCGTCAAGACGGTGCGGGGAGAGTTCTCGTTCACGCCCGCCCCTGTTGAACGATTTCCTCCCGCAACGTTTCTCGATGGACAGGTGGCCGTCACCGCGGTTCCCCGCGCAGCGCCTCTCGCGCCGGAACGGACGAGCCACCAGGACTATCCTTCGCTCTCGATCAACCGCGCCGGCGAGCTCTGGACCGCGTGGCAAGAGTACGATGACCGCGCAGATTCGGTCGTGGCGCTTCGCCGCGGCGGCTCTGCTTCCGTGCTGGCCGAAGGAGCCGATGTGTTCCAAACCGCCATCGCCGAGGATGCCCGTGGCCGAACCTGGGTGATCTGGTCTATGCAGGTGGGAGCCAACTGGGACCTGTACGGCCGCGCAAAAGAGAAGGACGGATGGTCACCCGTCGAGCGGCTGACGTCTGACAGCGGGGCCGACATCTATCATCGGGCTGCCACCGATTCACGCGGGCGCATTTGGCTGGTCTGGCAGCGGGTCAGCCAGCCACGCAGCCAGATCTTTGTCCGCTGCTTTGATGGCCAGCGGTGGCTGCCTGAAGAACAGGTGAGCGCCGGCCATTCGGCCACCGGCAACAACTGGTGGCCCGCGATTGCCGTGGGCAAGACGGGCGAAGCCGCGGTGGCTTGGGACGGTTATGCCTCCGGCAACTACGATGTTTACCTTCGGCGATTCGACGGGAAACGCTGGGGCGAAGTCGAGGTAGTGGCGGGGACGCCGCGATTCGAGGCGCATCCGTCGGTGGCCCTCGACCCGAAGGGTCGCGTGTGGGTGGCGTGGGACGAGTCCGGAGAGAACTGGGGCAAAGACACCGGCTTCCTGGTGCAGCGGAAAGGCACGCAACTCCACGAATCCCGTGACCTCCATGTTGTCCGGTTCGACGGGCCCAAGCGAATAGACCTCTCTCCGGCGCTGCAGCCCGCCGGCGTTTCGGAACTGCCGCACCTGCAGGTGGACGGCGTCGGGAAGGTGTGGCTGCTGGGTCGCAGACTGGTCCCGCGCCAGCCGGACTCGCCCCCGGACGGGCCGCTCGATCTCGCACTCTGGGAGATTCACGCCACACGCTACGACGGCAATGGCTGGTCCTCTCCGGTCCCGTTGCCGCGCAGCGCAGGCCGCAATGAAATGATGCCCGCCACCGGCCTGGATGCTCTGGGTGACCTGTGGCTGGCCTACACTACCGATGGACGCAGCACGCGGTCCTACCAGCCCCGTCAACTGCAGGTGGAGTTGGCCACCCTGCGGGACGTGAACCAACCGATGCTGGGGCCGGCTCCGGCCACTCCGCCTACCGGCACACAGCCATTGGATCCGCAGGAAGCCGTGCATGTGCGGCGCGTGCGCGACTACCGCGTGGAATCGCGTGGGAAGAGCTACCGCATCTATCGCGGCGACCTGCACCGGCACACCGACATCTCCGAGGATGGCTACGGAGACGGCTCGTTGCTGGATGCCTATCGCTACGCCAGGGACGCCGCCGCGCTCGAGTTCCTGGGAGTCTCCGATCACACTGGCGGGCTCGACGACCCCTACGCCTGGTGGCGCACTCAGAAGTTCGCTGACCTGTTCCACGTGCGGGGAAGCTTCGCCACGTTCTACGGCTATGAACGCTCCGTGGAATATCCCAACGGCCACCGCAACATTTTCTTCCGCAACCGCGGCAATGACGTCACCCGCATTTCCTCGATGGAGGCGGAAGGATTCGGGGGACCGGGAGCGCTGTTCGCGTACCTGCGCCGGCACGATGGGCTTTCCATCCCGCATACGACCGGCCGCACCAGCGGAACCGACTGGCGAGACTCCGATCCTCAAGTCGAAAACCTGGTGGAACTCTACCAGGGCATGCGCGACACCTATGAATACCCCGGCGCTCCGCGCCCTGTGTGGGGCGACCGGTTGAATGTCGATCCGTCAAGGCCTGTGCCGCGCGCTTCCTCGATCGAACAGAGCCCGTCTTTCCGGCGGATGGGCTTCGTCTGGAAAGCGCTCGACAAGGGGCACCGGCTGGGGTTTATCGCCAGTTCGGACCACATCTCGACGCACATCAGCTATGCCTGCATCCTGGCCGAATCACCCGACCGCGACAAACTCTGGGAGGCGATTCGCGCGCGGAGAGCCTACGCGGCAACGGACAATATCGTGCTGGATGCGCGATTCGCCGGCTCGGACGGCGAGCATCTGATGGGTGAGGAGTTCTCGAGCCGCACTCCCATTCGCGTTAAGGCGCGGGTTGTGGGCACCGGACCCATCGCCCGGCTTGACCTGATCCGCAACGGCCGCGTCATTCACACTGTCCGCCCTTCGCTGGCCGAGTTTACCTTCGACCATCAAGATACAGGGAACGTACGCGGGATAGCGTATTACTACTTGCGCGCGCTTCAAGAGAACGGAGAGATGGCCTGGGGATCGCCGGTTTGGGTCGAGTACCGATGACCGCCGGCCGGCGTTCAGGGCTGGCCAAGTGTCACAAAAGTCCGGCAAAGACGGCGCTTCCCGGATAGCGCAGGCCCGATGTGCGCTCGAGGTCGAGCAGCCGGTTGTACTTCGCCAGACGTTCAGAACGGGTGATAGAGCCGACCTTGATCTGCCCGGCGCCTGACGCGACGGCGAGGTCCGCCAGAAAGTCGTCTTCCGTCTCGCCCGAGCGGGCGGAGATCACTGCCCGGTAGCCCGCTTCTCGCGCGGCGTCGATGACGCCGAACGTCTCGGTGAGCGTGCCGATCTGGTTCATTTTCACCAGCACCGCGTTGGCGGCCCTTTCCTGAACGCCACGGGCCACTCGCTCGGGATTGGTGGTGAAGAAATCGTCTCCGATCAACTGCACCCGCTTCCCGAGCCGAGAGGTGAGCAGTTTCCAGCCTTCCCAGTCGTCTTCGGCAAGACCGTCTTCGACGGAGATGACGGGATATCGGGAAACCCAGCGCTCGAGCAGGTCCGTCATCTCTTCGCGGCTGAGAATCCGGCCTTCGCTGCGCAGATCGTACCGGCCGTCGCGATAGAAGTGTGAGCTGGCGACATCGATGGCGATCGACACCTGCCGTCCCGGTGCGAAGCCTGCTTGCTCGATGGCTTGAGTGAGGACCTCGAGCGCCGTTTCATTGGACTCCAGCGACGGTCCCCAGCCGCCTTCGTCGGCAACGCCCGTCAGGACACACCCGCGCGCGGCGAGCAGCGTTCGCGCGGCACGATGCACGGCCGCAGCCGCTTCAAGCGATTGGGCGTAGGTGGGGAAGCCGTGGGGAATCGCGAGGAAGTCCTGGAACTCGAAGTTCCTGCCGGCGTGGAGGCCTCCCGAGAGGATATTGATCATCGGGACCGGAAGACAGGCGTCGCGGCCCGCGGCCAGATGCTGCCACAGCGGGATTCCCTGAGCGGCGGCGGTTGCCCTTGCGGCCGCGCACGACACGGCGAGGATTGCGTTGGCCCCCAGACGCGACTTCGCCATGGTTCCGTCGAGGGCGATCATGCCGCGGTCGAGCGATTCCTGATCAACCGCATCGCGGCCGGCCAGCCACCCAGCCAATTCCGTGTTCACGGATTCTACGGCGCGGCGGACGCCCTTTCCGGCGTACCGGGCGGCGTCGCCATCGCGCACTTCTACCGCCTCGTGCGTTCCCGTAGACGCTCCGGAGGGGGCCATGGCGACCCCGCTGTCGCCTCCGGTCAGCGCTGTGCGCACGGCGACCGTAGGATTCCCGCGCGAGTCCAGGACCTCCCACGCCTCCACCGATCGAACCACCGTGCTCGACTTCAAAGGAAAGACCTCCCTCAAAGACGCCGGCGGTCGCTCAATGAGCGCGCGTGCGAAGCGGCGGATCCGGCCCCGGGTTTCGGGTGCGCGCACGTATTCGGCCGGCGACTTGCCGTCGATTCGGGCCAGCAGCAGGCACCCCAAATGGCGGAGAGTTGCCGATTCCATCCACTCGAAGCCGGGCGGCAGGCCTTCCGAGAGCTGTCGCCAGAAAGCATGCGCGCACGCCGCGTATCGCTCGCTCCACCGCGGCCGATAAAAGGACTTCAACAACAGGTGATTCAGCAGAAAACCCGCGTCGAAAGCCGGATCTCCGAAGTGGATGACCTCGAAATCGATGGCCGTGACCGACGCGCACTCAATCAGGAAATTCTTCGGGCTCCAGTCGCCGTGCACCAGGCTGACCCGCCGGCGGCCGCTTTCCTCGATCAAGGCGAGGAAGCGGTTGCGCAGATCCGGGTGCCGCTCCGCGGTGGTGCGATAGTACGGATCGATCCGAAGCTGGTCGAAGACCGTATGGTCCGCGAATGTCTCCTTCCAGGGTCCGCCCGACGCGGAAACCCGGATGATGGCGCCCAGCATCCCTCCGATGGCGGCGGCGGTTTCCGGCGCAATATCTCCCCGCAGCAACTGATCTTTCCACGTGGGCGCCGCGGGGCTGGCAGCGGTCATGGCAAAGCAATAGTTGGACGGATCCTCAAAGAGGATGCGCGGAACCGCACCGGACGGCAGCACCGGGGCCAGCATGCGAAGTGCGGCTGCCTCGCGGAAAATGCGCCCGCGCTCGCTACGCCAGTCGTCTTCCACGCGGAGTTTCCCGAGGGATTGCTTGAGAACCAGGTCGCCATCGCGGGTCCGTGCGCGGATGACATTGTTCGAAACCCCACCGCCCAAATCCACGGCGTCCCAGGCTTGAATTCCGCGGGATTCGAGATAGGCGAGTGCGTTCCTGGCTCCGAGTTCGATCGAGTTCACAACAATTTCTCCAGCAGCTTCACCAGGTAGGCCTGGTCGACCGCGCCGGCCTGGTAGGTTCGCGCATCGAAGAAATGCCAGGTGATCCGGTCTCTTTCGACACACGCGAACAAATACTGCTCCTCGATCGCGTTGCGATCGAGCAGGTCCTGATTGAAAGCCCGCACCGCCCCCTCCAGCACGTACGGGATGCGGAAGTTTTCCGTGGAGATCAGCTCATCGGGAGCGTCGAGTTCGATCTGTAGCAGGCGCCCGCGCACCTGAATCTGGAGCAGGTTGGGGCGTTCAGGGTGAAAGGGCTCCTCCGGCAAGGCTTCGGGAGCCAACTCCAGTCTGGTACGGGTGAGATGAGCATTCACTCCGGCGACGAATCCCGTACAGAGGACATGAAGGCTGCGCACGGCTTCATTGCGCAGACGCGACACCACCTCCAGTTGTCTGCTCATGCGGTCGTCTTTCTCGACCAGTGCGTCAATACTCTGCGCCAATTTCCTCAGGCGTTCCGTCGAGGGCCGCCGCAGGCTCCAGTGTCCGTCCAATCCACACCACCCTTGCCCCTAAAACCTCTAGGATATGCTGGTCGCCGCCGGAGAGGGGAATCCACGTCCGTTGGCTCGCGGCATCGCCCGCGCACCACAAGCCTGCGACAGCAAGCCAGACACGCCGCAGATAAGCCCCGCCAGCCCCCACCACCACGAGCCAGGCGCCTGGGCGGAAATGGAGGCGAGCAGCCGGATCGAGATCGAGCAGAACGAAGTCCCCGGTTCGGAAAGTGCCGCCGGAGTCGGGGTCCTCGCTCACTTCGGCGGCTGCGGGTTGGCGCGGATAGCGCGAGTCGGGAAGAAGCACCGGAAGCCTCACCCCTGGCCTTATGCGCGAGGGAAACGGGTGGCCGCCTCCAAGAGGTCCTTCGAGGAACGGGGCCTCCCTGACCCGTTTGCCCCCGGACTCCATCAGATCGGAGAGCCGAATACCAAGGGCATTGATGAGCAGATCGCCGACGACCGGCGTGAGGGACCGCGCACCGCTCAGGACATTGTGCAGGTGGGGCTGCGAGATGGCCGTGCGGCGCGCCAGGCCGCGTTCGGTCACCTCGCCGGCACGGACGCGGAGCAGAACCTCGGCCCGGAGCCGCTCGCCCAGTCGCAGAAAGCTGCCCTCCTCGCCGGCTTGTATATTTCTCTTTGAAATAGGTGTGTAGCCCATAGATATTTCTCAGTTTTATTCACGGCCAACCACGACCCCTTGAATCCGTCTAACCCATTGTAGAGGCAATAGTTGAATGAAACACAGAAAAACCAACAAATAATTTGATTCCACGGCCGGATCATCTTTCATTGACATTCTTTGCGTCTCTATTAGAGTAAAGACAACGATTCACAGATTCAACCGCCCAGAAAAAGACATGGCGGACTTGAGGCGAAAATGATGTGGAATCACAAGGACACCGTTGGGCTCGCCAAGCAAACGTGCAGGTTCTGCGATGGCGAGGGTTTGCGCGGCCGGCGCTTTAACCCGCAGCCCTGTAATTGCGTACTGCGGAATATTTTTCGGCTATGTTATCGCCGGTTCCGCCGCTGTGTCACCAGCGAACGGACCCTCAGCAAAGTATGTCTGACCCAGTATTCAGGAAAGGACAGGAACCGGCGCTACGAGCGCCTGGTGGAGGATTACATTGCGGATTTCTGCCTGGTCAGCAAGCGCTTTCTGGATGAATTCGAACACCGTGTGTTCCGGGTGCACTTTCTCCTGGGCGCCGACTGGCACCTGTGCTGCCGCCAGTTGAAGGTGGACCGGGGAGAGTTCTTCCACGCTGTTTACCGGATTGAGCACAAACTGGGGAAGGCGTTTCGTGAACTGGAGCCCTACGGCCTGTTCCCGATCGACGAATACTTCGCCACCCGGGTTCCCGACCCGGCCACCCGCGCCAAGGTGGTAGCGATGCCCGCAAAGGAGACGCGCGAGGAGCGGCGATCGCTTCGTCCGCCGGTGCGTCTCCGCGAGACCGCCTGAAGCGGTGACGGGCGGGCGGAAAGGGTCGCCGATGTCGTCTCCCACAAAAGCGGCCCTTTCCGGTCTCCGACCCTTAGGCGCTAACAGAAGCCGCTCGGCCACAAGTCGGATTAGCTGCTGCTTTGACGTTAGTCCCCCTTCGTGCGACGCCCGGCCTGCTGCGCTCCCCACGCCGGCGTCGGTGCTCCCGTTCCCGTGGGCCGACCCGTACATGGCATGCTAAAGAAGAAAACGAATGGTCGCTCCGAGCCGCCGAAAATCCGTCGTCTTCTTTGTAGCGTTGGGGATCGCGGTGACGGCCCTGGCCGTCGCACTCCAGGTTGGGTGGGTCCTGTTCAGTTGGCGAACCACGCTTCTGCTCGTCCTGGGAGTGCTGTTCTTTCTCGTCATCATCACCGGTGTGGTTCTGAACACGATCTTCCTCGTACGCGAGATCCGGCGTAACGAACAGCACGACGCGTTCATCAACTCAGTGACTCACGAATTGAAGACTCCGGTAGCCTCGATCAAACTCTATCTGGAGACCCTGAAAACACGAGCGGTTGACGATACAAAGCGGCGGGAGATCTACGACATCATGCTGTCGGATGCGGATCGCCTGATGAACACCATCGAACAGGTGCTGCGGGCGGGCATGGCTGGAAGACAGCGGCAGACGCTGCGCGTGGATCTGGAGCCGCTGGTCGAGGAGTGCATCGCTTTGGCGGAGCGCCGGCATCATCTGCCTGCCGGCGCGCTGCAACTCGTCAAAAACCTCGCCGCCGGAGCGCGGCCGGAGGTCTTGGGCGACGGCGACGAACTGGCGTCGGCGGTTTCGAACCTCATCGATAATGCCGTCAAGTATTCCGGGGGGAACGTCCGCGTCGTTGTCGAACTGACCGGTGTGGATTCGAAACGGGTGGCGGTTCGCGTCAGCGATCAGGGGGTCGGAATCGCACCGGCCGAGCTGAAACAGGTTTTCAAGCGGTTCTACCGGATTCCCGGCGCGGTGGCGATGCGGGTAAAAGGAACAGGCCTTGGACTGTATATTGTTCGATCGGTCGCTGAGCGGCATGGAGGACGGGCGTTCGCGGAAAGTCAGGGCTCCGGTCTGGGCAGCACCTTCACTTTGCAGTTGCCGCTGGCGCCACAGGCATGAGCATCCGGATCCTGATCATCGAGGACGAAGCGCATCTGGCCGAGGGATTGCGGTTTAACCTCGAAGCGGAAGGGTACGAGGTGGCGGTCGTGGATACCGGCGAGCAGGGACTTGACCTGCTGCTGAAGGAGACCTTCGATTTGTTGGTGCTGGACATCATGCTGCCGGGGATAGACGGCTTTCAGGTGGCGGCCGAACTGCGCCAGCGAAAGCAATTCGTGCCCATTCTGATGTTGACGGCCCGCGGCCGGCCCGGGGATGTGTTACAGGGATTCGAGAGCGGCGCCGACGACTACCTGCCGAAGCCGTTTGAACTGGCGATCCTGCTGGCGCGCATTCGCGGGCTGCTTCGGCGGCGCGAGTGGCTCCGCCAACCGGCCGAACCGGAGACTGAGGCCGACACCTACCGTTTCGATGGAAAGGTGATCGACTTCAGCAAGCTCGAACTGAGGGTCGGCGCCGAGGTCATCGGGCTGACCCTGATGGAAGCGAACCTGCTGCGCTACCTGATCCGGCATGAAGGCAAGGCCGTGAGCCGCAAAGCCATGCTCGAGGATGTGTGGGGCGTGCGGGACGACACCGATACCCGGCCGATCGACAACTTTATCGTGCGGTTGCGCCGCTACATTGAGGAAGAACCGGCCCAGCCCAAGCACCTGCTTACGGTTCGCGGCGTGGGTTATCGCTTTCTGGCGCGGCCCGGGTAGTAGGGCTCGCGGGAAGCGCCGCCGAACGTTCGCGCAGAATCTCCTCCATCTTGCGAAGCGCGGCCAGGAACTCCGGGGGGTGGCCGATGTTGAAGACCTTGCCTCCCTGGCTCTTGACCAGCTTTTCGATGGAGTCCGGGAACGGTACAAACCGCAGGAAGTAGCTGTAGCGTAGGTAGAACATCGGCGGCCGCCTGTCCGCTGGGACGTTTTCCACGAAATCCTTCGGGAACTTGAAATCGTAGCGGTTCTGCGGCCCGATAAAAACAATGGCGTCCGGCGGCTTCTCTGAAGCTTGCTCGCGATTCACCAGATTCGCCAGCAGGCCAAGGTAACGGCGCGGATCGCTCATTTCGCGGACGTCGATCGTGCCGAGTTCGAGATTATCCATCACTTCGAGGAGGCGCTGGAGCCGCTGGTTGGTCAGGCGGTCGACGCGATACAACTCGCGCTGCTTCTGGAGACTGAAGGCCACGACCGAACTTTCTTCGAACGGGCCGCTTTCGAATAATGAAGTCAGCGTGGTCATCAGGACGGACTGATCGAACGGAGAGAGCATCGACGCGCGCAGCCAGATGGGCGCGACATGGAGGAAGACGGCGATCCGGAAAGGCCGGGGCTCTGTGGGCGGTTTCCAGGAGGTCAGGCGCAGGGAGGCAACCTGCCCCGGGGCCATCAACGGGCGGGAACGCTGAGCTTTCTTTTTGGGCCGGAGTTCGACGCGCCATCGCGAGCGGCACTCGCGGCCTTCCAGGTCGGTGAGCATCCAGTCGACATCATAGCGGCCTTCGCCAAGGAAGTAGCCGCCGTCGAGCAGCACCCACAGTTTGCTGTTCGGCGGGATCCCGGGGAGACGGTACAGGTGGCGGAAGTAAGCGGCTTCCGCCGCTCCCTGAGCTTGGACACGGAAGACGGCGGCCAAGGTCGCGCCCTGGGAAGGAAGTTGTGCCAGCGGGACCATTGCCCGGTAGCCGCCCGAGTAACGCAAAGCGAAATTTAGGGTAGGGGGTACAGAGTGCACTTTGCAGGGTAGCTTTCCGCCGGCGCTGGGCCGTTCGAGCAGCGCTTTGGCTGCCAGTCCCTGCCGGGTCTGCGGATCGAGCAGAACCTGAGCCGGTGTCAGCGTCGCGGCGAACAGCAGAAGGGCGGCGTAGCGCAAAACTCCATTGTATCGAGCGTGGTTCTCAAATCGGACCAATTCTGGCCGATGCGATAAATAAGGGGACGCGCATGCCAAAGACCGGAGAGGGATTGACCGCCTGCGTAAGCCGAATCCTTCGCGACCCCGATTTCCCAGGCTGCTCGGAGAATGTCCGTTCCCTGCTGGCGCTTTCCGCCAGTCCGGAAACGACCGCCAAGGCTCTGGCCGGGGTTGTCTTGAAGGATGTCTCGCTGACCCTCCAGGTGTTGCGGACAGCGAATTCGGCATACTTCAACCGCTCCGGCCACGCGATTCTGAATGTCTCTCACGCCGTGGCGTTGATGGGTGTCGAGCGCGTGGTACGCATCGCCTCCGGGCTGAAGTTTCTGGAGCAGTTCGCGCTGAAGGCGCCAGGCATCCGGGAACTGGTGCTGCTCTCGCTGTTGACGGGCGGCCAGGCGCGGAGCATCGCCGAACGAGTCCAGTACCCCAATCCCGACGAGGCCTATCTCTGCGGTCTGCTGCGTAACCTGGGAGAGCTGCTGGTTTCTTATTATGAGCCCCACAAGTACGCCCAGGTACTGCTTGCGATGCACGAGGAGAGGCTGCCGGAGAGGGCGGTCTGCCGGCGAATTCTCGGATTTGTCTTCGAGGACCTGGCGGCCGAGGTGCTGAAGTTCTGGAATCTGGGATCGAAGGTACTTGCCGGGATACGACCTCCTCCGGAAGGGCCCTTGAGCGGCCGGGCGGACGAGCAACTCATGCTGGCGCGGATTACGATGTTCTGCCACCAGGTGACGCGAGCCACCCACCGCTCCGAACCCGACCACGCCAGGACGCAATTGAAAAGGCTGCTGGAGCGTCACGGGAAAGCCCTGCATGTGTCGGAGAAGGACATACAGTCCATCATGAACGATGCCGTTTCGGACGCGCAGGACATTTTCCGGTCGCTCGGTCTGAAGGTGGACGGGCTCAAGCTGCGCAACCAGGTGGACTCCGCCCTCGACATCCTCGAGATGGCTGAGGAATGCCAAAGCGCTGGGGCTGCGCCCTCCGTTCTGGACCTCGGGATCTTCCGGCTCAAGAGCGCTCTGCGAAAACCGGAGGATCTCGACCTGAACGAGTTTCTGGGGATGGCGCTCGATGCCGTCGCCGGAAGCGGCCTGTTCGAGCGGGCGGCCTTCGCATTGCTCGACGAGAGCAAGACGACCCTCGCGGCCCGCATCGGCCGGGGAAAGAACTGCCAGGGCCTGCTGGATGATTTTGTGTTTCCAGTGTCGAACCGCGTTCCGCCGATCGGAACGGCCATCACGCAACGGAAGGACTTTGTGATCGACCTGGGACGAAACGACCGTTATGAATCGTCGCCCTTGGTGGCCTTGGCGATGCCCGGTGTGTTCGCGTTGTACCCGGTGGTGGTCAACCAGATTGCGGTCGGATGCCTGTACCTCGACCGGCCGGACCGGAACATCCGGCTCCCGGATGCGGAACTCTCGAAGGTCTCGAACGTGCGGGACCTGATTGCGGCCGCCGTGGACCGTACGCGCAGTCATGATGCCGCCGCGGAAACCAGTGACAGTTGCAGGCAGCGAAAACGTCATGGCATAGTGACCTGATCATGCGGGTCCGAACCGGAACCTTGGCCGATACGGCGGCCATCGCCCGGATCTACAGCCACGGCATTCAGGATCGTGTGGCGACGTTTGAGACGCACGTTGTCTGAGTTCGGTTTTGGTTCCTGGCGCCTGCCGTTCCCTTTGAAAGGGGTAAGCTCCCGCGCGGAACCGGCGCACCAACACGGGTCCGAAGGAAGCTGGAGGAGGCCCTCCACGCGGCCGGGCTTCGGATTGGCCGGACCACGGATTGTCGTGCCTCGGATTGAGCGAGCGACTGGCCGGCGCTTCGGCCAAACGGAACGGAAACGCGTTGTGGACGTCCCCAGGTTTCCGCATCGGAATCCTCGCGCAGTCGGCGGACTGCAGTCACGGGTATAGGAATCGGGAAGGTGATTGAGTTTACGGCGATAGACGGCGACGTGCGAGATGCCGAAGTGGGCGGCGATCGAGTGATAGGGACGTTCGTTCGAGGATCACGGCATCGATTTCGTCGCGTTTCGGGTGGATGCACACGGTACAAGGGCGCATAAATCTCTAGTCTAGCAGCCCGTGGTAAATGTCCGCCCGCAGGCAAGACTCTCCCGTAAGCTGCTGAAACGACAGAGCCGCGACCGGAAGGGAGCGGGCATTTTCGGCAGAGCCTGCAGGAAATCCACCGGATTTCAGGCACTCTGTTTTTGACCTGCTGCCGGAGCCCGATGGCCGCCCGCCTTGTGAATTCTTCAGAAATCCAAGGTGGCTACACGGAGGGCAAGGCCAGCCGCCTGGAGGTCGTGATCCAGGGTGGCCAAGATCAACGGCTCCCGCTTCGCCAAATCCAGGTAGGCTGCATCGTAGGCCGTCAGCCGATGGTCGCGGGCGAGTCGTAGGATCGCCTGGCATCGCCAGACCGCCTCCCGCCGTTCCATCTGAATCGGCAGCCTCCGCAGCGTTTCCAGGAATTCCGCGATCTGGTCTTGGTTGATGCGTTTCCGGCGTTCGGCAATGGCCAGGCCTTTAGCGATCTCGAACGGCCACACCGCCGGCGCGGCGGCGTAGGTGGTTTGGAGGGCGGCAAGCACGGCGCGGGAGCACGGCGTGGCCTCGTCGACAAAACACCAGCTCAGTGTCATCGAGGCGTCCACGACGAACGGGGGCCTTGATCAGTACTTGTGCTCCTCGTGGATCAGGTCGCTAAGGCGGATCCCCTCCCCAGCGTCAAACGATGCGTTTCTGCGAAAGCCAGCATGTCTGGTGCGGCCTTGCACCGCTCGTTGTCGGTGCGAGGGTACGCGTCTTCGGCGAGGGCTCCAGAGCGCCGACCACCACCTGTTCCGCAGAGTGATAGCGGCCCGAGCGTAGTTGCCGCTCGATCGGATGTTCGCCGCGCGAATCGAGATGAATCTCCATACCAGTCCTGGTTCGAGCGTATCAGCAGGTTACAAACCCAATGAATGCGAAACCCACTCTGATGACCCAGACGCAATACGCCCGGCATCGCAGCAAGAGCCCGTAGTGCATCGGCAAGCGGGCCAGGGCGGGCATCCTGGGAACCGAGCCAGGGGGGTGCAGTGCAGCGCCAAAAAAAACCCGCGTCTGCACCCACCTGACCCTAGTTGTCCAGGCGAGCTTCACCCGCTCGTCCCGGCACCGATCCAGTTGCAGAAGGAATAGATGAGGTGATTCGCGCGTGAGAGGAGGGTTGTTCGGCTTCTCCGTTCCTGCCGTCTCCAGTGAAAACCATTGTGCGGAGGGGAACCCGACTGACAGGGAGGGTTCCAAGATCCGCAGCGATGATGTGTACCGGGACTGACTCGAAGAGGTCAGGGGCGCCGGGTAGGGTGGAGGCGTCTTCGAGCACCACCTGATCGGACGGAGGAGCCGAAGAGGACTTCTACTATGGAGTGGATGTGCCGGAAAAGAAACGGACCGGCATCCACCGCTTTAGGTTTGACACCCGCCCGCCAGATGCTACGCTTTGCTCTATTAGAATAAGCAACATCCTCAATGCCGAACGCTCCAAAGAAATCAAGACGCGACAGCCGCATGGGCATTCCCGAGGGATACGAAGACTTACTCCGCACGCTCAAAGAGCGCAT
>JBJXGR010000032.1:0-14775 GCA_046160045.1 Bryobacteraceae bacterium | reverse complement strand
AACAGGAGAACCATCGTGCTTCGATTGACGTTATTACTGGTATTTCTTACCGGGGCGAGCGTGCCTGTGAAAGGCGCCTGCCCGGAGACATTTGAGGTTGGGTATCAAGTTGTGACATACGGGTCGGCGATCACCTCGGTTTGGTACCCAACGGCGACCCCGGAAACTCCGTACGAGTATGGGCCTGGGGTTGTGGGTTCGGTGGCGTTGGACGCTCCTCCGGTGTCTTGCGGGAAATCTCCGCTGGTTGTGTTTTCCCATGGATACACGGGGTGCTCCGTGCAATCTGTGTTTATCACCGAACAGCTTGCAAGAAGGGGCTATGTCGTGGCGGCGCCCAATCACGCCGATGCATCGTGCGGCACAAGGGTTCCACCGCCACCGCAAGCACCGATCGGACAGCCACGGCAGTGGAGCGATCAAACCTATCTCGATCGGCGCGCGGATATCGAAGCGGTCCTGGCAGGGATCCTGGCCAGCCCGGACTTTGCACCTGTGACGGACCCCGAACGGATCGGCGGCATAGGTCACTCGCTCGGCGGGTATACCCTCGGTGCGATGGCGGGAGCATGGCCCTCGTGGACCGACGTGCGCATCAAGGCCGTCCTGCTGCTGTCGCCGTACGTCCAGCCGTTTCAAGTGAAGAAGACGCTGTCCGGCATCAGGGTCCCCGTGATGTACCAGGGCGGGACACTGGATCTCGGGATCACGCCGTTCCTCGCCGCACCAGGCGGGGCATACGACCGGACACCGGCCCCAAAGTTCTTTGCAGAGTTGCACGCCGCGACGCACTTCGCATGGACCGACATGTTGTGCGCGAAGGCGGGCAGTGTGGCGAATTGCCTGAACTCGGTGCTCAATGCCCAGTTGATCGACGCATACGGCTTTGCGTTCCTGGACTACTATCTGAAGCAGGAGCCGAAACCGCTGTTATGGGGTAACGGCCCGGGACTGGCGGAGTATCGGCACGATCCGAAACGTCCACCTGTGCGGTAGCGTTCCGCAAAGATGCAAGCCGGCCGAAGGGATCCGGCCGCACGCCGGCCGGACCTGCGCCACGTGGGTGACTTACCTCGTCACACCAATTCCTTCAAGGGCTCACCCATCTTGTCGTTGAACCCGTTGGCAATGTACACCGGGCGGCCGATGGGCGACATGTACGTCTTGGTCCAGTCGATCCCCATGGCTTTGTAGATACTCGCATAGAGATCCCCAGTCGACACCGGCCTTTCGGCCACGTAGGCGCCTCTCTCGTCACTCGAGCCGACAACCTGCCCGCCCCGAAGCCCTCCCCCGCCGACCAGAAGAGACCAGCAATCCGGCCAGTGGTCGCGGCCCCGGTTGGGGTTGATGGTGGGAGTGCGCCCGAACTCGCCGGTTACCAGGACGACGGTCGACTCGAGCAGTCCTCTCTGTTCGAGATCCTCGAGCAAGGCGGACAGGCTCTGGTCCAGGGTCGGCGCCAAGGTCTCCCGGAGCCGCTTCTCATTGTCACCATGAGTATCCCACTGCCCGTGCTTATAACCGGCGGCGGTGACGAAACGGCATCCGGCTTCCACCAGGCGGCGAGCCAGAAGGACGCTTTGGCCGACGCGTCCGCGGCCATAGCGATCCCTGGTTTTCTCCGACTCGCGCGACAGGTCGAAAGCGTTTTTGACGTGGGGAGAAAGGACCATGCGGAGAGCCTGCTCCTGAAATGTGTCCATCTTTGCGAACTCGGCGGCAGTCTCTTTTTCACGGTAATGCTGGTCGACGATCTTGAGGAGAGTCCGCCGGTCCTCAATCGCCTCGGCCGTGATGGATTTTGGCAGGCTCAGATCCGGAACGACGAAGTCCGGCTGGCTGGGGTCCGGTAGGATCATCGAATCGTACGCCGGCCCGATGAATCCGGCCCGGTACGCTTCTTCATAGTTGAAGAAGTCGAATTCGGTCGGGGTGGGGACGACCACGAACGGCGGCATGTTCTCGCGGGGGCCGAGTTCCCTGGAGATGATGGACCCGACGCTCGGGAATTTCAGCGCCGGATTCGGGCGATGGCCACAGAGCGTCTCGATCGTCCCTTGCGGGTGGTTGCGCTCCTGAGTGCTCATCGTGCGGACAATGGACAGCTTGTCCATGTGCCGGGCGATCTGGGGAAAGATCTCGGCAATCTGGATCCCGGGAGCCTTAGTCGAGATTGGCTTGAAGGCACTGTTGCCCTTCACGTCCCAGGATTCCAGATGGCTGATGCCGCCTTCGAGCCAGAGGAGGATGCAGGCTTTCGCTCGAGCCGCGGTTGCGGCGGTTGAGGCCGCCCTCAGGTAATCCAGATGCGTGGCGCCGAAGAAGCTCAGCGCTCCGGCACGCAGGAAGGCGCCTCGTGTGAGTCCGGGTTTCATCGGCGGTTGTCCTTTCATGTGCGCACGATCAATGGTTGTAAGCGAATTCCCGGGAACTGATGACTGCCCAGACAAGCGCTTCCAACGCCGGCTGCCGCCTGGAGCGCCGGTCGTCGAGGAACTTCAGCAGTGACTGCTTTTCATTCTCCGTGGGCTGGCGGCTAAGCGCCGCAAGGTAGAACTCCTCCAGGATCTGAAGGTCGGACGCGCCGCTCTTCAGCAGGGTCGCCAGTCTGCCCTCGTCGCGGGAGATCTTGGATGTGTACGTCGACCCCGCGAGCATATGCAGAGCCTGGCCCAAGTTGGGCTGCGGGGCCCCAGGGGACGGAGTTTTCCGCATCGACCGCCCGAAGGCGTCCATGAATTGGGACGGGCAGAGGTCGGGAATCGTCTGCATGGCCCTCGTCCCAGGTGGAGGGTCGCCTCCGCCAGAGATCGGATGAAAGCGGAAATCCTCGGCGACCCCGGTGGCGCTGGAGATGGCGTCCAGAAGGACGGCCGCCTCGAGCGGCCGCGGCCGCGCGCGCGAGTAATTGTTGTTGTCCTCCCGGTTGGTCTCGTTCGCGGCGCCCGATAACTGATAGGTCCGGGAGCGCACAATCGTGCGCATGAGGTGCTTGAGATCGTAGCCGTGATTCTTGAGATCCGAGGCCAAAGCGGCCAGGAGTTCGGGGTGAGTGGGCGGGTTGGTGGTTCGGAAGTCGTCGACAGGATCGACGATTCCCCGTCCGAAGAAATAGCCCCAGATGCGATTCGCGGTGGCTTCGGCGAAATAGGGATGAGAAACTACCCAGTTTGCCAGCTTCATGCGGGGGTCGGTCCACTGATCCGGGGGGAGTGTGCGCCCGTTCAGAAAGGCGGGGAGCACCTTTTCTTTGGTCCGTGGATGAATCACAGTCATGTCTCTGGACTTATCCGGGTGGTCCGGCCCCAGGGTATCGACGATCACTCTGGGACCGCGCAATTCGGTGACGCCGCCAAAGAAGGCCGTCAGACCCCAGAACTGGTTTTGGCTCCAACTTTCAAACGGGTGGTTGTGGCATTGAGCGCAATCGATCCGCCGTCCCATGAAGACGCGGATCAATTCCGGCATCAGAACCTCCGGCGCAACCTTCTCCGAGACATAGTAGAAGTTGCGCGACGGCGCGCTGAACCCTTGAGCCGCGATGCGCTCGATGGCCAGTTGGCTGTAGGGCTTGTTCGAGGCGATGCTATTCAGGATCCAGTCTTCGTAGCCCTTGACGGCTTCGCGGTTGTTCGAGGTCACATAGGTGGCTCTCAGCAGATCGCTGAAGCGGAAGCCCCAGTAATCGACGAACTCCGGCGAGGCCAGCAGCGCTTCGATGAGTTCGTCCCGTTTGCCGGGGTTCTTGCTCGACAGGAATTCCCTGACGCGCCCGGGCGGGGGCAGCGTGCCGGCCAGATCGAGACACACCCGGCGCAGGAACTCAGCATCAGTCGACAGAGGCGAAGGAAGGATGGCGAACCTTCGAAGCTTCGAGAAAACGTGCTCATCGATGTAGTTGCGCGCCTCGATCCTGGGGTAGTCCGCGATGGGTTTGCCGATGACACCCACCCGGACGCTGGCGGCATGACCGGCGGCCCTGATCAGAATGGCGGTCTCACCGGTGTGCTTCGCGGTCAGGATCCCAGCGTCGCCCACGTCGGCCACGGCGGAGTCATTCGACTGGTAGAGCACCTGATCGGTGATGTCCTCGCGGCGGCCGTTCGAGAGGCGAGCGGTGACCAGGAGTTGATGCCACTCGTCGGGCCGCAGGACGACTTCGGCAGGAAACACCTCGACGCTGGCGATGGAGATCCCCTTTTCCTCCGTTTCCTCTCCCAGTGGCGCGCCCGTGCGAATCCAGTTGAGAATCGTCCGATACTCCGGGGAGTTCGGAGGGAAGCGCCGTCCACCCCCGTGAGGCACCTGCATCGTCGCCTTGGCGAGCAGGAGGCTGGCTGGAGGGTCCTTGAGATCGACACGAGGAACCTTTGCGCCTTTGGACTCGGCGCTCAGGACATCGAAGGTTCCTCCCTGGACGGTCCAGCGGTAGTCCTCGCCGGGGAACAGTGCATTGGCGGAAAGCTTGTAACCGCCTTTGCCTTTGACGCCGCCATGACAGTCGCTGTTGTTGCAGCCGCGTCGAGTGAAAACCCCGCCAATGTCCCGGGCGAAGCTGAAGGGCCGCTGTTTGCCGGCCCCTTCGATGTGAACGTTCGCGCCGGCGGTGAGTCCGCCGTAACGGGCGGTCAAGACCAATCGCCCATCCGCGCGCGCGACGAATTTCCCCGATTGGTCGATATCGCCGCTGGAAGCGCTGGAAAGGGAGAAGGCGGCGGTCGAGGTCACGTCTCGTTCCATGCCGTCCGCATTCCGCGCGAGAACCAGAAACCGCTGCGACGCCGCGTTTCCCCACAGGTTGACCTCCGGAGGATGGAGGGTCAAAGCCACCGGTTTCGGCTGCGGATACGCCCGCAGCGCCAGAACAAGGCCCAAAGCAATTGCCCGGCTTCGCATAGCTATAGTTTCTCCTTTGGCTTGGCGGCTTCGATCACCATCAGCGGGACGTTGCGCACGAGCAAATTCGGGCCGGGCACGCCGTCCACGACCGGGCGGCAGAAAAGCTGAACCATGGCTGGCTCGGAACTGAGTACGGCATCGGGCGCCGCCAGAAGGGAGAACGCCGTCGCGGCGCTGGACGGAACCACGTCATCGGGGTTCTCGGGCACATCGGTGGGCGCACGCTCCGTCATGGCCTGACCGGTCGCGAGCACGGTGACGCCTTGGGGCAGGCCGGCGAACGCAAACGCGACATCGCCGCTGAAGCCCTCTTCGAGCAGCGTCGTCAGCAACACCTTGCGGGCCTTTCCGCGGACGAGATTGATCCGGTCCAGCGCCGGGCCTGAAACCTCACCCACATGCGGAACCTGAAGCCGTACCAGGACTCTGTAGGCGTAAGCGTCATTGCCATATCGCGAGGTCATATCACGGATCTGCAAAGTGAACTCGCCGCTGGCGGCGAAGGTGTGAATCGCTTTGGGCTCCACCGCCTTCAGGTAAACTTCGCGCTCGGCGTTGTTGTTGAACAACGAAACGCGCCGGTGCACGTTCGACAACACCTGCCGGCCCTGCGCATCGATGACGGCGAGTCGCGGGTTAAAGTGGGGCGGCGAAGCCGACGGCGTTTCGATCTCAAAGGCCAGCTTTTGACCGGCCTCCACGTGGAAGCGGAAGTGGTCTACGTCGACTGGCTTCCCGATCCGGCCCTCGATCAGAGCGGGAATCCGGATCTCCAACGCCTGCGCAGTCTGGTCGTTGGGCTCTCGCTCGACGGAATGGGAGACCTCCCCGGTTTGAGGAAGTGCCGAAGCGGGCTCGGCAGAAGCCCGAGGCGGAAGGCTGGCCGTGCGATTGGCGGACCCCGCTCCCGCCGCCGTCGGCATCGCGCCGCCCGCTCCGAACGATCGCGATTGGAGAGCCTTGATCCAATCCTGATCGAGTCTTCGGACGAAGGTCCGCTCCTGCCAACTGTCCGGCAATGCCGGTCCGGCTTCGGTTTCATGGCGGCTGGGAGCAATCCTGAAAACATAGGTGCTATCGGGAGAGCCGACACCGAACAGGGACGATATTTCCAAAAGGTACCGGCCGGGCCGTGTGACCTTGTAGGTTGCGTTGGGGCGGACCCTCATGAGATCCGAAGACTGTTCCTGTTCGAACAGCGCCCGGACAAGACGAGCCTGGCTGAACCAACTGGCGCTGGGATGGTAGAGGGCCAGACGCGGGTTGAAATCCCCGGTAAGCAGAACTTCAAACGAAAGCTCCTGTCCTTCTTTGGCTTCGAAAGCGTAGTAATCCAATTCGCCGGGCTTGCCGAGCTTTCCGCTGACGAGAGCGGGAAGGGCCACTTCCTGTGAGTGGAAAGGATCCTGATGTTGCGCAGAGGCTTCCACGAATACGGGGCCGTCGACCACTCGAAACCGGATTGCATCCGAGATGCCCCGGGAACCCACCACACGCAACGTGTGGACTCCGGCCCGCGCCTGGGAGCCGACATCGAGTTCGACTGAGGCGAGGTGAACTGTTCCTGTTTCTTTTGGCTTTTCCCGATCCTTCACCGGTTCGCTGACGGTCTCCAAATGGAGGATCCTCGCTGACAAGCCAGGCTCGTCGAACCACACGGAGCGGGCGCCCTCGAGATGACGGCCGCGGAGCTCGACCCTGACCTGTTTCCCCCGTTGGCCCGCAGAAGGAAAGACCGACAGAACGCGGGG
Organism: Bryobacteraceae bacterium; assembly: GCA_046160045.1. Taxonomy (GTDB): domain Bacteria; phylum Acidobacteriota; class Terriglobia; order Bryobacterales; family Bryobacteraceae; genus CAZGUX01. The sequence goes on along the minus strand of JBJXGR010000032.1, from coordinate 8,122 downwards.
TTCGGAGTTGTCCTCTTTCCCGTCCTGCGCCAATCCGGCCGTTGGCAGCATCCAGGCGAACAGACATAGCCACATTGCCGCAGTACGCGGAGGAATTGTTAGCGAAAATCGAGCCACTGTGGCGCCGGCCCTCATCATGACACTTCGCCTATTCTACATCGAGGACAATGTCCAATCGGGCAGCCCGCTCGGGATCGCCGGGACCTTTCCAAATAGAAAATCGTTGCGTATCGTTTGGATCCCGGTTATATTAAGTGAGTCAGAGCCTGGGTCTCTGAGTCCTGCCATGAGAACGGACACATACATTCGGCTAGAGGTTGCGGCTGCAATGCCGGTCGCTCGACTCATGTGTGTGACGTTCCCGGCCGCGGCTCATGCGCTTGACTCTTATCGCGACCGGTAAGAGCCGAGCCCATCCTTCAGCTTCAGCTTAAATCACACAAATAGTTTGGTTTTGGTGTCTTTGTTTCGAGGTGTGCTGTTATGGCTGCTCCAGCTCTCACACAAGAACGGATGTCTTTCCGCCAATCGCTTGCGGAGGCCATTCGGGGTACACAACAGGACTTCACCGAAGGTTCCATCCGGCGCGCCGTGTTTCTGCTGGCGACTCCGATGGTGCTGGAGATGTTGATGGAGTCCCTGTTCGCCATCGTGAACGTGTTCTGGGTCACCCGACTCGGCGCCGACGCCGTGGCGGCGGTCGGCCTGACCGAATCGATGATGACCCTGGTGTTCGCGGTCGCGGTGGGAGTGAGTATGTCGACCACGGCGATGGTGGCCCGGCGCACGGGAGAAAAAAACAGCCGAGGCGCGGCGACGGCGGCGGCACAGGCGATTCTCCTGGGCATCGCGCTTTCGCTGCTGATGGGAGCGCCCGCGTACCTGCTTGGGCGGCACCTGCTGGAGTGGATGAGCGCATCCGCCGGCGTGGTCGCTATCGGGCAACGCTACACCTCGATCGTGATGGGAACCAACGTCGTCGTGATGCTATTGTTCCTGAACAACGCGATCTTCCGCGGAGCGGGCGACGCCTCGGTGGCCATGCGCGTCCTGTGGATTTCGAACCTCATCAACCTGGTTGTGGACCCCTGTCTGATTTTCGGCTGGGGGCCGTTCCCGGAAATGGGCGTCACAGGGGCAGCCGTTTCGACATTGGTGGGCAGAGGTTGCGGTGTGCTCCTTCAGTTCTGGATTTTGCTTCGAGGCAGCAGTCGAGTGAGGGTCCTGTGGAGCGATTTTCGCATCGAACCCAAGGTTTTCCGGTCTCTGGTGCGTGTCGCGACGCCCGGAGTGCTTCAGTTCGCCGTCGCACACACCAGTTGGATTGTGCTGGTTCGGTTTATCAGCGAGTTCGGCAGCGCGGCGGTGGCCGGATACACCATCGGTATCCGCATCTTCATTTTCGTTCTCCTGCCGTCGTGGGGTCTGAGCGGAGCGGCGGCGACGATGGTCGGGCAGAACCTGGGCGCGCGCAAACCCGAGCGTGCGGAACGGGCGGTCTACCTGACCGGCTTCTACAACGTCATTTTCCTGACGGCGGTGGCCGTGGCGCTCATCGGGGCGCCGGGCGCGCTCGTGCATCTCTTCACGTCTGACCCGGCAGTGGTTCCGTACGCGGTGGACTGCCTGTGGATCATCGGGTGCGGTAACTTCGCGTATGCGTTCGGAATGGTGTTGGTGCAGGCCTTCAACGGCGCGGGTGATACGACGACCCCCACCATCATCAACGTGATCGGCTTCTGGCTGGTGGAGATCCCTCTGGCATGGGTGCTGGCGTTCAAGGCCGGTCTTGAGGTGCGCGGCGTGTTCATGTCTATCCCGATTGCTGAAGTGCTGATCACGCTCATGGGTCTCGTGATGTTCATGCGCGGCGCCTGGAAGCAGCGGCGTATTTGATCCAATGATCGGGCTTGGGCAGGCAGGCTCTCGAAACGCGCCAGACCCGAGCCCGCCGGCTATCCTTCCTCCACCAACTTGAATCCCATCAGGGACGCGATCGTGTTCACGGGCCGGCGCAGGTCGCCGTAGAACGTCACCCGATGCCACCCCCAGCGATCCCACTCGCCCAGCAACTTCTCGACATCCTTCACTTCCGCCGCGAGCTTGGTGCGGCAGGCTTTGTCTTCGTCGATGTTCGCCACCGTCTTGCCTTGATGGAACACGATCTCCTTCGACTGCGGGTTCACCAGCAGGGTGGTCGTCATCTCGCCCAACGGCATCAGCGACCGGATCGACGCACCCTGCCGGTCTTCCGAGTGCGACCGGATCTGGTAGGGATTTGCCGGTCCGTCGGGCCCGAACACCTTGGTCGGCGCGACGCAGTGCGCATAGATGATCTGGTTCTTCGACGTATCGATGACCGGATCGGAGATGTAGCCGGGACGCCCCGTCAGGTACGTCATCAGGAGCATGCTGACGGTGGAATACAGATCCGCTTCGCACGCCCCAACCTTGCCGTCGTTATTGAGCTGGAAGAAGCCGAGGCAGGGATAGGCCGGCAGCTTCTTGCCGTAGAACAGAGACAGGCAATCCACCGTCACCGCGTCGGAGCCGTGCCGCTCGAGCAGGTCGCGAAGGGCGATGTACATCACCCCCGCCTCGTCAATGGTCTGTCGGGACGGTTCGATGACCTTCAAGGCGCCGCGCACCCAGCGATCGGCGAACTTCCGGCCTTCTTCCCGATTCGCTCTGTTGTACGCCTCATTGATTTCCGCCGCGCTGGTCGCGCGCACGGTCGCGCCGAAGGTGTCCTGAATCGCGGAAGCGCGGAGGCCGGGATCGCGCTCGGTCACATCCAGAATGACGGCCGAACGCATCCGCCTCATGCACTCGAACGCTTTGATGCCTTCCACGACGTCTTCGAATCGCGAGGAAGAAACGCCGGCGACCCGATAGCCTTTCCGCTTCGCCCCTGCGTACGCAGTCAGGAATTCGCCGGAACCGGCGTAGAGATCGTCGACGAACAGCGTCGGCCGCATCGCCGAGGCGATCACCTGGCCCGCGCCCGTCCAGATGCCGATCATGTAGATGACATACCCGTCGACCTCGGCGTCGTCGACAAGGATCCGGCGCGCGTCGTCGCGCGAGGTCGCGGTCACGGGAAGAAACTGAACGCGCGGGCAGCCCCGTTCGAGCAGACCCTGCACTTCTTTCTTGCGGGCCTCGTAGTCGAAGCCCATATAAGGCCAGGTTTCCCTGTCAACCGCCTGATGGCTGAAGACCAGCCGCAGTTTGACCGGAGTTGCGGAAGCGGGAGATTCAATTCGCGGCGACGCTGTCGCCGATCGGGGACAAAACACCTGGGCTGCGCAAGCCGCGCAGGCCGTTAAGAAATGCCGCCGGCCGACAGCCGGCTGAAGGATCGGCAGATCCGACATCGGAGCACACTCCTTTCGTCAGTGCTGCCTCTCCCGTCCGAAGCATACGATCGGACGGCGCCGGATGCAACGGTCCCGTGCGTGTTACCCTTCACGCCTCGAATAGTAGTAGGTGTACTTGCTGTACAATTCGCCGGCCCGCGCGCCATTGGTGACGATGCCGAGCACATTGTTCTCACAGAGCGACTGCACGGCGCGAGTGATCGTGTCGATGGTTGTCGAGCCGATGCGCACCACCAGGATCGTCCCGTCCGCATAGGTCGCCATCAGGTTGGCGTCGGCGGAGAACAGCAAGGGCGGCGAATCGCAGAAGATCCAGTTGAACACGGTCGGAAGCTGCTCGAACAGTTGCTTGGCTTCGCGCAGGTTCAGCAACTCCAGCGGATTTTTGACCGCCGTTCCGGCCGGCAGGAAGTAGAGGTTGGACCCGGCCACCTTGCGAATGCACTGCTCGAGCGGGGCTTCGCCCTTCAGGTAATCGGAGATGCCAGGCGTCCGTTCCACCTGCAGGAGATTATGGAGCGTGGGGCGGCGGAGATCGAAATCGGCGCAGAGCACCATGTTGTCGGCCAGGTGCGATTCGGCCAGGGCCAGGTTCATCGTCGTGAACGACTTGCCTTCGGCCGGAGAGGCGCTGGTAACAATGACCGAATGCAGGGGCTGCAGCGTCTGCATGTGATTGAGCTTGGTTCGCAGACTGCGGAACTCCTCGCTGGGTGTCTCCATGGGCCGGTGCAGGTCGATCAGGTGCGACTCCGGCGCCGGGTTGAACGGAATTTCCGCCACACTTGCAAGGAGGCCGTGAAGTTTGCCTGCAACCTGCGGGTCCGCTTGCGGGGGCGCCGTTGCCGCGCCGACGGCGGCGGTGGTCATTCCGCTGTCCGGCAGCTGGCCGGCCCTGCGAAGCGCGTCATGAACTCGACTCATCGTGGATCCCCTCTTTCCTTCTGGTAGCAGCGCTCAACGGCCTGAATAGTAGTAGTAGACGGAGCTGGAAATGGCCAGGATGCCGACAATCGTCGCGCTCGACCAGGCGAGCCATGTCAGACGCCGTTTGCGACGCACCAGGAGGGCATTCTCCAGCAGCGGAATGCTGCTCAGGATGTTCATATTGCTGTAGGCGCGAACGTCCTTCAGCCCCTTCATCGTCGTGTCCTTCAACTCCCGCGCTCCGGCCAGGAAGAGCCCCACGATCAGACCGATCGCAAGCGCAGCCCCGACGATCAGCCAGCGGTTGGGCTCGGAGGGGTTCAACGGCAACATCGCGGGGTCGAGTACTTCCAGGTTTTCGCCGGCACTGCGATCTTCCAGACGGTTGGCGGTTTCCGAAGCGCTCTTCTTCAGGTTCAGATCGTCGTACTTCGATTTGGCGAGATTGTAGTCGCGCAACAGTTTGACGTACTCGGTCTGGCGTAGCGGGTTGGCCCCGATCATCGCACCAAGCTGGCCCAGTTGCGCCTGTAGTTTCTGCTGCTGGTTGATCCGCTGTTTCATGTCCATCTCGATGGTATGGATACGGACCTGCGTGTTGCGGATCTGGGCATCCACGTCCTGCCGGCGCGCGATGGCGTTGGGGTTCACCGTCTTCTTGGGCGAACGGCCCTGTTTTTCCCGTTCCTCCATCTTCGCCATGGCGTCGCGTTCGGCCCGCAGCGACTCCATTTGCGTGATGGCCGCGATCAGGTCCGGATGCTGAGGCAATTGGACCTGCCGCATGGCCGCCACCTTGTTCTCGATGGCCTGCACCTGCCGCTCCAGCGAGAGCAGTTTCTCGTTGCCCGCGTAAAAGTCCGGTGTCACCGTGGCCGTCTCGATCGTCTCGAGTTGGTTCTTCAGGTTCTGAACCTGCGTCTCGAGGATGATCTTGTCCTGCTGGAGCCGGTTCAACATGTCGGTGGTCCCCTGGAGGCTCAATTGGATGCTGTGCTGCATCTGTATGTTGGCCTGCAGTTCCTCCGGCAGCGCCCCGGCGTTTCTCATCTTGAAGTTCGTAGTCTCAGCCTCGATCCGATCCAGTTCGTCTTTTGCCGCCTTCAGTTCGTCGCTCAGAAAGTCCGAAACCGTACGCGACTTCTCCCGGCGCGAGATCACGTTCTGGGTGTTGAACAGGCTGACAATCTCCTCCACCACTTTCTTGGCCTCGTGGCGGTTGCTGTAAGCGAACTCGATCCGGAACGCGGAGCCCGGCGATTTGCCGCCAAAGTTGGCCTGCATGATCTTGATCTTGGTCCGCATCTCCTCGATGATGTCTTCCGGCGCGCGCTTCTCCTGTTCCTTCGGATAGAGACCGAACTTCTTGATCATGTCGAGCAGGCGCTGGCGGCTGGTGACGTCCTGATGCATGGTCTGGAGCCGCTGTGCCAGGTCGACGTTGAAATTCGTCGGCACCAGGCGGTCCGGCACCTGGGCAGGCGTGATGCGCATGACGGCGTAGGACACGTACGTGTCGGGCCAGAAGAACGCGACCACGATTCCGATCACCAGGGCGGCGAACACCGGCCCCACGATCCACATCCAGTGCCGTCGCAGGATATCGATATAGTCCTCGACGTCCAGTTCACGCCGTGGAACGCTCAAATAGTCGGGCTGCATCTGCATGGCGTTCGCTCTTCTCCTTCAGGGGATGATAATCGTATCCCCGTTTTCGAGATAAATGTTCTGCTCGAGCTTCTTTCCCTTCTCGACCTCCTTGTAGTTGAAGGGAATCCGCTTGCCCTTGCGGACGACGACGATCTTGTTCTTCTTGGCGAATTCGCGGAAGCCGCCGCAGACACTGATGGCCTCGAACACGGTGGTGGGCACGAGGAGCGGGAACACTCCGGGCTTGCCGACTTCGCCTTGAACGTAGTATTTCTTGCTGTTGACCTGCCTCACCGTGAGGGTGACGATCGGGTCCTTCAGGTATTTGACCGACAGGCCGTCCCTGATCACCTTCGCCAACTCTTCGGGAGTCCGGCCGGCGGCTTGAACTTCACCGATCAGGCGGATCGAGACTCTGCCGTCGGGCCGGACGTTGAGCGTCCCCGACAGTTCCGTCTCGCGCCAGATATGGAGTTCCAGAACATCTTCCGGTCCGATGATGTAGGCCTGCGTCGCCGGGAACTTCGCCGTGTCAACCGGCGATTCCTGAGGCGGCTCAGCCGCGGGTTGCTCGTTGGCCCCGGCCGGCGCCGGCGCGGCGGGGGGAGAGACTTGCTTCGAATCGTTCTTGCCGTTCTTCTTGTCTTTTGCAGCGCCGATCGGGGCCAGAGACGCCACCACCAGACAAACCAGCAAAAATCGGGTTATTCTATGTATTCTTATCATCCCGGCTCTCGACGAGTCTCGACAGTCACAGCGCTCGACGACGGCGCTGACATCTGTATTGTACCTGAGGTGTTACGGGCCTTTCACGCATGCCCGCTGCCTCTAATGCAAAAGTGCCCACAATCGTAAGGACTCTCTGATGGCGAAAGCAAACTATTTCCTGGCCAAGACGGATCCGGAAACGTATTCTCTCGATCACCTGCAGCAGGAAGGCCGAACGGTGTGGGACGGGGTGCGCAATCCCCAGGCCCTCCGGGCGATCAAAGAAATGCGGCCTGGCGACAAGGTTTTTGTCTACCACAGCGGCGGCGAATCGGGGGTGGTCGGCCTTGCCCGCGTCGGGTCCGAGCCCCGGCCTGATCCCAAGGACCCCAAACTCGCCGTCGTCGACCTGGAGTTCATCTGCCGGCTGGACGAACCCGTGAGCTTGCGGGAGATCAAGCTATCCGGCCTGTTTGACGATTGGGCGCTGGTCCGCCAGTCCCGCCTTTCGACCATGGCCGCGCCGCCGGCTTTCGCCGAATGGATGCGGAAGAAATTCCCGAAAGCCGGGATCTGAGAGGATCCGCGCGCGAGGTCGGCACCGTTCCACATCGGCACAGACCGCCGGATGAAAGGGGTGGTATAGTCGGGCCAGATCGTTTATGTGGGCCGCGCGCGGGATGCTCGCCGCCACCTTCCTCGTCGGCCTTGCCAGCGGCCAGCAGGTAACTGTCCAGCCAGCCTACAGTGCGGAGAGCATCGTCAATTCCGCCGATTTCCGCCAGGGCTTTCTAGCGCCGAATACGATCGCCACTATCTTCGGGACGAACCTGTCCTGGAGCACCCTTGCCATCAGCGCGGCCGACACCGGCGGAGGATACCTGCCCGACATGCTGGCGGGTGTGAGGGTATCGGTCGGCACCATCAGGGCGCACCTGATTTACGTCTCGCCAACCCAGATCAATTTTGTGATTCCTTATATCCTGATTCCGGGTCCGGTGGAGATCCGGGTCGACCGGGACGGCGTCGCTGGACCCAAGGTGAAAGTCGACCTCGCCGCGACCGCTCCCGCCGCCTACCGTGTAGATGAAAAGACCATTATCGCCACCCGCGTCGACGGGTCGTTGCTTACGCCCGATCAGCCTGCTCGACCCGGTGAAGTGATCGTGCTGTACGTGACGGGGCTCGGCTGGACGGATCCGGCCCAAAAACCCGGTCAACTCGCCATCCGCGCCGCCCAGAGCCTGTGCGCGGGAAAACTGCGGGTGGAATTGAACGGCGTCGCCATTCCCGCCGACCGGGTCTATTACGCGGGCGTCACACCCGGGTATTCGGGCCTGTACCAGATCAATGTCGCGCTCCCGGAACAGCTTGCGCAGAACCCCGAGATCCGGCTGGTGGTCGAAGATCGCGTGAGCGCGGCGGGACTCTACCTGCCGGCAACATCGGGCCCTTCC
>JBJXGR010000031.1:0-40835 GCA_046160045.1 Bryobacteraceae bacterium | reverse complement strand
AATCGACAACACGGCAAGCCACGCGGCAAGGCCCAGTCCGCCGCGCGGCGCGTCAGCCGTAAATCGGGGACAGTTCATCGGTGGGAATGTAGCCGTTCGCGCCCAGAGGGTCGACGTACACGAACGCGCGCTTGGAAGGCGTATTCCGCACCTCTTTGGTCCAGTCGATGCCGAGGGCGGAGTACATCGTGGCCACCACATTCTCGATCCGCGGCTGCTCCTTATGGCCCCAACCTGTTTCGATGCACCTGGCGCCATCCTTGTCGGTCGCACCCAGGACACGGCCCCCCTTCGCGCCCGCGCCCGCGAACAAGGCGGGGAAGCAGGGATTGTAATGATCGCGGCCGGCCAGGTGGTTGACCGCTCCCGGAGTCCGGCCGAACTCGCCCATCGCGACAACCAGAGTTTCGTCGAGCAGCGTCTTGCCCGGAGTGGCCTTCGATGGCGTCGCGGCAAGATCTTCAATCAGGCTCGAGAAAGCGGGATCGAACTCGGCGATCAGTGTGTAGTGATTCGACGGCGACTTCGTGTCCCAGATTTTCGCGTGGTGGTCCCAGCCGGGATGACAGATGTGGATGTAGCGGGTGCCGGCGTCCTGCTCAAGAACATTTCGGGCGAGGATGCACGACATGCCGACGGCCGTATTGCCGTAGCGCTTACGGTCGGTTTCGGCGATCTGAAACGCCGCCGGCCAGCGCGAGTCGGTGAGCAGGCGATGGGCGGTCACGCTGAAGTCCTCGAACGTCCCCATGGTCTTGCCATACTCGCCGAGGCGGCCGCGTTCCAGGTCCCGCAGGCCGGCCAGCACGCGCCAGCGTTCCTCGATCAACTCGAGCGCTTTCTGATCGAGCGCCATCCCCTTCACCGCCTGCTCCGGGTTCATGTCAAAGACGGAAAAGCGCGGAGGCAGAAAGCCGGTGGCCAGCGCGCCGGCCGCGCCTTTCTCAAGGTTGAAGGAGAGATACGTCGGGAAGGTGTCCTGGTCGCTGCGCCGCGACTGGAGTTCGGCGGCGATGACGGAGCCGACAGCGGGGATCTCCTTGGCGAAGGCCAGGTTCAATTGCCGCCCGGTCTGCACGTAGTACTGGCCGCGGAAGTGCACCTGCTCGTGGCTGCGAAGAGACCGGACCAGGCAAACCTTGTCCATGATCTTTTCCGTCCGCGGAAACAGGGCGTGGGCCAGGTACGCGCCGGAAGGCAGACGCCGCACGTCGAAGTCTTTGGGCGTGGATGGGTTTTCCTTGAAGTCGAACCCGTCAACGTGACTGATGGCGCCCGAGAACTCGTAGTAGATCACGTTGCGCGCGGTACCCCTGGGAGCGACTTTGGTTCCGGTCGCGGCGCCCAGGTCGAGCGGCCACACGGCCTCGATCGAGGCGCCCAGCAGGCCCAGCCCCCCGAACTCGATCAATTCGCGGCGCGTTGGGAAAACGTCTTGAACCCGTCTGGCCATCGTGTCCTCCCCACTCAGTAGTTGTACAGGAACTCGACCAGGTTCAGGAGCGCCCACTGCAGGTTCTGAGCGCCTTCCACCCGGTCCTTGTTCAACGTGGACACCGCAAACTCCTTCTCGGCCGCCGAAGGAAGGCGCGACAAGGTGGAAAGGAACATCTCGTCCGCGACGCGGCCGTTGTCGGGGTAGCTCGCGAGCAAGCGCTGGACCCGGCTGTCTTGCTTTGCCAGGACGCGATCGTTCACCACGCTCGAGCGCATCAGAATCAGGGGCTGGAGCGGGGAGGCCGACGGCGGCCGGGGAGGGTTGCTGCGGTTCGATTGCCCGAATGCCGCCATAAAGCTCTTGAGGTCGCCCGACCCTTGCGGCACGCTCAACTGCATCGACATGCCCATGGTGGCGCCGCCTTGCTTGAACGAACCGGGGCGTCCCGTCGCCAGCGCGATGGAATCGTGAAGCTCCTCGGCCCCCAGCATCCGTACGAACTTGCGGGCGTAATACGGCGTGTAGCTCTCTTTCCACTCGCCGGAAAAGCGCGCCGACAGTTGGTACGCATTCGACTTGGCGATGAGGGTAAATAGCCGTTTCAGACTGTGGTTGTGGGCGCGAAAATCGGCTGCGAGCGCGTCCAGCAGTTCCGGATGGGTCGGCTGCAAGCTCCAGCCCGGGGGAAGATTCCTGGGGTCCTGGCGGGCAAGATCGAATTCATCATAAGGCTCAACGATCCCGAATCCCATGAGCTTGGCCCAGAACAGATTCACCGTAGCCCGGGCGAACTGAGGATGCGCCGTCAACATGCGGGCGAGTTGCTCGCGAGGCTCGCCTTCCGGCACGGCCACCTGGCCGGTCAGGATGAACGCCGGGTTGCCGGGTCCGCCGAAGCGCGGCACCCTCAGCATGCTGGCCCCTTTGGTGTCATACCCGCTGGCCAGGTCGTCGACCAGGAAGTGGCCCATCACCGCTTTGGTGTCCTCGACGTGCGGGATGTAACGGGTTCTGCCGAGAAACGCCGCCTGCTGATAGAACTCCGACCGTTTGCGCTGGCTTAGCCAGACGTTCACCTTCTCCAGGTGTCCACGACCGTCATGACACGAAATGCAGGCCAGGTTCAGGCCCAGAAACACCTTGCCGTACAGGATGGCGACTTCGTCGTGAGTGTCGAGTTGATGGACTTTGCCCAAGTCATCGCCATCGTCGGCCTGCCCCGGCTTGCCTTCGACATGCTCCCGAACGATGAGGTTAGAGGCGGCGACCACCGAATTGCTTTTCGCCGACGCCGCGATCAGGGAGCGGGCCACTTCGTCGTACGGCCGGTCGGAAGCCAGGTTCTCTTTCATCCAATAATGAAGGAGCAGATAGCCTCTTCCCATCTTGCCGTTGGCGCGAAACAGGTCCATGAAGAAGTAGGACCATTTGTCCACGAACGCGTCGCTCGCGATGAGTTTGTCGATCCAACGGGACCTCTTATCGGGGCTCGTGTCGGCGAGGAACTCGCGCACCTCGCGGGCGCCGGGGATGCGTCCAGTCAGATCGAGGTGGATGCGGCGGAAGAATTCGGCATCCGACGTGAGACCGGCGTGAGGGATCGCGTCGCGCTCCATCTTGCCAAGAATATGGGTATCGATGAAGTTCGCGCGCGGCATCAAGCCCGGCCGGGCGGTTGGCCCCTTCAACGATCCGGCGACGCGATCGGTGAGCGTGCCGCTCCGCTCCGCGGGTTTGTCCCGAAACAGGGGGGCATGTTCGCCGGCAAACACATCCGGCGACCCCGCCGCCTTGCCAGGATTCGAGGTCTGCCCAAGCAACCCGGCGCAACTCATCGCCGCGCCGGCGATGGAAAGGAAGAGGCGCATGCGAGTCTCCTTTGGCTTTTCAAGAGTATATCTCGAAGCAGAGGGTTTTTCGCATGGGATGTTACGGAATTGCGTTCCGTGGGTGCCCGTCCCACGGGACAGCCGGCAAACTCATCCTCCCCGCGACGTGAGGGAACGGTCTCCGACCAGCGCTCTCCGAACCGCGCCCGGAAGGCCGCGGACCCTCGCGCCCCCAGACCTCGACGAGGTCTTGCGGACGGAGCAACTCCACGGCGAATCGATAGGGCGGCGCAAGGCAACGTCAAGGCGCCTGACGGGGCATGACTCCGGGAATCACGGGTGTTAGGATCAAGTCGGCATTCAAGCCTCTCTTCGAGGAGAATTACCTTCATGAAAGCGCTGCTATTAAAAGGTCCCCGGCAGCTCGAAATCACCGAGCTGCCACGGCCGGAACTAGGACCGAACCAGGTCCGGATTCGCGTGCGCAACGTAGGCGTGTGCGGTTCCGACTACTCGAGTGTCGCGGGCAAACTGCCCTTTACCAGGTTCCCCATCGTGCCGGGCCACGAGGCGAGCGGGGAGATCATTGAAGCCGCCGCCGGCTCCGGATGGAAATCCGGCGACCATGTCCTGATTCATCCAATTCTGTGCCGGCGCGAAGATCCGGCATTTACAAAGGGCGAAGTCCATCATTCCGATTCCACGGAGGTGCTAGGAGTCGTTTCGCGGAACGGTGCATACGCCGAAGAAGTAGTGGTCGAGGACTACATGGTCCGCGCCATGACCGGCGGGATGGACTTCGAGTCGGCGGCCATGGTGGAACCGGTCGCGGTGGCTGTCCGGGCCGTGAAGGAAGGCGCCGTCGGGCCGGGTTCACGCGTGCTGGTGTTGGGCGCCGGCAATATCGGATTGCTCGCGGTTCAGGTGGCGAGAGCCTACGGCGCGTCGCGCGTGGCGGTGACCGATGTGGTCCCGGCACGCCTGGAGTTGGCGCGGCGGATCGGATTCGACGAGGCGATCGATGTTCGTGACGGATTTCCCGCACAACTGGAACGCCAGTTCGACGCCGTGATCGATGGTGTAGGCCTCGAGTCCACGGTGCGAGACGCCTTGACGGCGTCCGGCCGCGGCGGCCGGATTGTGATCTATGGGGTTCCCGCCGGCGACATCAGTTTTCCCTTGAAAGTCGCGTTTTCGAAAGACGTCCGGCTGATCACCAGCCGGCTATACGATGCCGATTTCGAGCCGGCGGTCGACCTGATCGCGAACGGCCGGATGCAGTTGAAGGAACTGATCACTCATCGTTTGAATCTCGACCAGACACCGGCCTTCCTCGGCCGGGTGTTGGACGGGCAGGAGACGCCGGTCAAGGTTATGATCGCGCCGTAGGCCATGGAGCATCAGGCTATGCAAGATCTATTCAGCGTAAACGGCAAAGTCGTGTTGGTGAGCGGCGGATCCCGCGGCATCGGCCGCGCGATCGCCGAGGCCTTCCACAAGGCAGGTGGAAACGTCGTCGTGACCGCCCGCAGCGAAGAAACCCTGAAATCCACGGGGCTTCCCTATGAAGTCTGCGACATCGGGGACGCCAGTCAGGTCGCGGCCTGCGTGGACGCGGTCGTGCGAAAACAGGGCCGCGTCGACGTGCTGTTCAACGTCGCCGGAATCAACTTTCGCCACGCCGCGGAGACCTTTCCCGAAGATAAGCTGGACGACATCCTCCGGATCAATGTGCGCGGCAACTATCTGATGGCGCGGGCGTGTGGGAAAGTAATGGTGGAGCAGAAACGGGGGAAGGTGATCAACATCGCCAGTCTCCACACGCACGAGAGCCTAGCCGGAATCAGCGCGTACGGCACGAGCAAGGGCGCGATTGGCTCGATGACGCGAGCCCTGGCGGTGGAGTGGGCGGCCTACAACATTCAGGTGAATGCGATTGCGCCGGGGTTTATCCGAACGGATCTGAACGCGGCGCTTTGGGAGAACACGACGCTGCGCGGGTGGGTGGAGGCAAGGACGCCCGCGGCGCGTCTGGGACAGCCCTCGGACCTGGTCGGCACGTCGATCTTCCTGGCGAGCGCGGCCAGCGATTTCATGACCGGGCAGGTACTGTACGTCGACGGGGGGTTCACCGCCGGATCAACCTGGCCCCTGACGGTGCCACGATAAAGGACGGTGACACGATAAACAAGGACGCGGTGAACACTTGGTAACACCCGGGTCTACCCGGTCTCCCCCGATGTGGGCGCCGCGGTGCCAGGCACCACCCCGGGCCCCCATAGGCGCTGACTTAAGGTGGGGCTACACCTCGAGCTTCCACGGCTTCCGGTACCGCGCCTTCAGGTGAGAGCGCACGGATTCCTGCTTTACGGTCCAGTTGTGTTCGTCCCAGTCCAGCCGCGACTGAAGGCGCATCGCCAGATTCCCCAGAATGCAGACCGTCGACGACCGTACACAGGTCTCGATTTCGCTGGTCGGCTTCTGGCGGGCGCGGATGCACTCGATGAAGTTCCGCCAGTGCGGCACGTTCATCTGCTTCATCACATCATCGTTCTCCCACGCCAGCGCCTTCACCTCGGACTTCTCGCGCGGGATCAGCCAGCAGCCTCGCCGATGCACGATCAGCGTTCCTTCCGTGCCATGTACCGACGTGCCGGCGCCGTGATCCCCGAACATCGGCATCGGGTTGCATCCCCGGCTCTCATAGCTGGATAGCCACTTCGGATATTGAAAGGTGGCCAGCATCGTATCCGGCGTGTCGCGATTGTCCTGGACGTAGAACTTGCCACCGAGGGCTGTGACGGCCAGCGGCATCACTTCGTCGAAGCATTGGTGCAGCGGGTCGATGAGGTGCACGCCCCAGTCCGTCGCCGCGCCGCCCGCGTAGTCCCAGAAGTAGCGGAACGTCGGAAATGTGGTGACTCCCACGCCCCACCGGTTGCGATTGAAAGCGACTTTCGGCGCGGGTCCCAGCCACATCTCCCAGTCCAGATCCGAGGGCGGCTGGCTGTCTTCCGGGTTTCCATATCCCGCTTTCGGGGTCAATCCGGCTTGCCAGGTGTGGCAGAACGTGACCTCGCCCAGGACGCCGCTCTTCACCAGTTCGGCGGCCTTCTGAAAATAGCCGCCCGACCGCTGCATGGTGCCTGCCTGCACCACCCGCCCATACTTACGGGCCGCTTGCACCATCTTCTGGCCTTCTTCGACATACACGCAGGCGGGTTTTTCCACGTACACGTCCTTGCCGGCCTTGCAGGCTTCCACCGTCATGTAGGCGTGCCAGTGATCGGGAGTCGAAATGCAGACCGCATCGATCGACTTGTCGGCCAGCACCTCGCGGAAATCGCGGTGGCTCCTGGGCTGGTAGCCTCCCTTGCGCGCGGCCGCTTCGGCGCGTTCCAGGGTCGGCTGGTAGACGTCGCACAGCGCGACCGGCTGGACGTTCTCCAGCTTCATCGCATAGCCGAGATTGCCCGAGCCCATCGCGCCCAAGCCGATGAATCCCACATTGACGCGGTCGTTAGCTCCGCGGACCGCTCCAGTGAACAGTGAGGTGGTGAAGGCCGCGCTGGCCGAAGTCAGAAACTGCCGCCTCTCTACCGAATCGCTCATCCCTTCTCCTTTTTGCCGTACCACGCTCTGACTCAGAAGTGCATGAGCGTTTGATAGGATGGTAGCCATTTTTGAATCACGAGAAAAGGGACCCATCATGATGGACTTAATGCATTCGCCGCCGGGCTCGCCGCTGCTTCATACGGTTCCGTCGGACCCCGGCAGGACGTGGACCAAGGACGCCGCGCCGGCGATCGAAACCCCGCCCGATTCGGAAACCGACCCGCGGCCCGAGGCCCGCTGGCCGGTGGAAGCCCGGCGCACCGGCATCTGCGGGGCGGTCAGCCCCAGGATCGTGGCCTTGCGCGGCGGCGGTTACCGCCTGTACTACTCTCAGATCCTGCCGCGAGCCGGGTTTCCGGCGGGCGCGAACGACTACGCAAACTCGACGACGCGCATTCTGAGCGCGACCTCCCCTGACGGCTCGGCCTGGACTCCGGAGCCGGGGGTTCGACTGTCCGCCCGGGCAGGCGGAGCGGGCGACTTCCGCGTCGTCTCCTCCGAGGTCGTTCCTTTAGCCGACGGGCGGTTCCGGATGTACTACGAGTGTTGCCCGGGCACGGTGTCGGACGCGAACTCGATTCGCAGCGCCATCTCCTCCGACGGGATCGAGTGGAGTCCGGAGCCGGGATCGCGCCTCGAGTCGGAGGGCCGCAACTACGCGGCGCCCCGGATCGTGTTCCTGGACGACGGACGCTGCCGGCTGTACTGCACGGAACGGGGCCTCGGGATGATCAGCGCGGTTTCAAGCGATGGAGGTCTTACGTTTCGCCAGGAGCCCGGCGTGCGAATCGCCCTGGATAGAGACTCCGACGCTCTGGTCGCCTTCGCGCCCGAGATCCTCCGCGTGGGCGCGGGCTACGTCATGTACTACGCCGGATACACCAAGTCCACCCACGCCCATATTCTGCGCGCGGTTTCGGAGGATGGGTTGGCCTGGAAGAAAGAGGCGGAACCGGCCGTCTCTCCTGGCCCGGGAGGGTGGGACGCGGCGAAGTGTTCCGAGATGTGCATCCTCCGCCTGCCGCATCGGGAAGGAGAGCCGCCCCGCTATCGGATGCTCTATGAGGCCTGCGACGGGACGGCGAAGGACAAGCGGGGCGTGTGGCGGATCGCCAGCGTGACCTCGGCGACTTGAGGAGGGCTCACGCACAGCAGCGCTGGTTTGGAGCGATCAGGGTAGAATAGCGAGTGGAGGAATGGCCGAGTGGTTGAAGGCGGCGGTCTTGAAAACCGTTAGTGGGGTAACTCACTCGGGGGTTCGAATCCCTCTTCCTCCGCCACCCCTGGATGATGCGCGCCGCAGTTCGAGATCTCTTAACTTTTCGCTCTATAACAGATGCAGCGTCTCGTTGGCCTGCGGGCCGAAGTAACCCGCGTAGTCCATCAGGAGCACGTTGGGCTTCTGTATCCGTGAATCCGGTGTACCACCCTTGTGACGGCCGCTGTACCAGTTCTTGTACGCCGCCCGGAATTGTGACTTGTCGGGTCCCTGTGGTCACTGCCACCGGTCATCGATAGTCCTCTTGATCCTGCAGCGTTTGTTTCCGGCGGGCAACGCCCTTCCGCTGGTTTCAACGCTGAACTCCTTTGAAGGCTTCATCGTGGCCAACGCTGCGTTGTTGCCGGGAGGGAACGGCGCGGCGGTCAGCGCGTTCGTCACCGATACGACGGAACTGATCCTGGACCTGAACGGTTATTTCGCGCCGCCGGGTGCGGGCAGCCTGAAGTTCTATCCCGTGTTCACGGACCCCAGTGCACAAGATGACAGGCAGAGTCAATTTCATGGAATGTCTTCTCGTACTGGACTGAGCCGCTTCGGCCGATCGAGTCCAGGCGGGATTGTAAATGATTCGTCGACGGTGCGGACGGAGCGTCTGTCCCGCGCCTGGAAGCATAGGATAATCGAGACAGGAGTTCGGCGATGCAAATCACGGTTGAACTGCCCGAAGACATTGCGAAGCAGCTTGGCGGGGATGATGCGGCGCTCGCTCGCACGGCGCTCGCGAGCATCGCCCTGGAGGGAATCCGGTCCGGCAAGTTATCGCGAGGCCAAGTGCGGCGTCTACTCGGTTTCTCGACCCGCTATGAAGTGGATGGCTTCCTGAAGACGCACGGAGTCGGCGAACCCGTGACCCTCGAAGACGTTCGCCGGGATTCGGAAACGGCTTTGGCGTATCGCGAGAGATGATTGTCATCGCAGACACGTCGCCGTTGAACTATCTCTTGCTTCTGGACCGGGTTGAACTGCTTCGACAGTTGTATGGTAGGGTGCTGATCCCAGAAGCTGTTCGTCAAGAACTGTGCGACCCGTTAGCACCGAAGGCGGTATCGGCGTGGGCAGAAAGACTCCCTGATTGGGTCGAAGTGAGAGCCGTTGATCTTACGACGGAAAGCCTGGCGGAGTTGGATGCTGGTGAGCGATCGGCGATTCTTCTGGCGGAGCAACTCGCCGGTCCGACATTGTTGTTGATGGATGATGCCAAGGGCCGAATTGAAGCCAAGCGAAGAGGTATCCGAACGACGGGCACTCTTGGCATCCTTCGGGCCGCCTCCGTCGAACGCATACTTCGTTTGGATGTTGTCCTGCCCCATCTGCGTCAAACAAACTTCTTTCTTGGGGAAGATCTATACAAATCTCTTCTCGAAGAAGAAAGGGAACGATATCTGTGACTCGGGGCCGGCGAAATCTCGCTACCGGACCTGCGAGATCTTTGGCGTCGCGCCTTCGCCGCCGTCCCCAGGCCCCACCTCGAGCGCTTGAATCATCGCTTCTGCCTGCCGCCCGCGCACTTCCTCGCCCGCGAGGCGGACCTCGATAATCCCGTTCTTCGGCTGAATGCCGTTGAACACCAGGTCCACCGGCTTTTCCACCGCTCCGGCGGTGGCGAATACGTCGAAGCTCTCCACCTTCTTCTGGCCGTTCACCCAGATGGTAAATACGCGCTCGCCGGCACGGTTGAACTGGCTTTCGAGGAACTTCAAGCGCAGGTGATAGGTGCCCGGACCCACCGTCAGCGGGACGCGAATCTCCTGGTGATGGATACCGTACCGGTAGAACTCGGCGTCCGGCGTGCCGGTGACAAAGACGGCCTGGCGCATCGACCACCAAGTCTTTGCGACCACGTCGGTGTTGTGGCCGGTGCGGACGATCACTTCCGTCGCCGGACGCCACGGATTCCCGGCTGAGTCGACATAATCGGTGCGGGCTGTGTAGCCGAAGATCATTCGCTGCGGGTCCTTGGGTCCTCCGCCCTCGCCGAAGCCGCTAGCGCCCGCCGCGTCGGAAGACTGTACGGCATCGATCGACACCTCCGCGCCCTTCGAGAGCGGATTGCCTTTGCCGCGGGCCACGATGCGCAGCGTGTGCTCGCTGTTCTCGAAACCGTTACGCCAGTACAGCACCTGGCGGTGCGCGGCGATCGGGCTGTAGCAATCGATGGGGACCAGTTGTTTGACGTCGTCGACATAGACGTCGGCCAACCCGCCGGTCGCGCCGGCGCGACCGATCAGGCGCACCTGGGTGCCGCGAAATCGATGCGTCATGCCGGCGCCCGCAGTATCCGAGACACGCACCGAGCCGCCGAGATCGTCGCGGTGGGAGGCCGCCGTCCACTTGCCGTCGAAGGAAAGCTGCTTGTCATCGATTTCCGTCTGCGGGTCCTGACCCTTCAGCACGATGTCCGTCGCGCCATCATGACGGACCGCGACCAGCGAATCGCCGCCCGCGAGCGAGCGCACGGAAAACCCGGGTGACTCCAGCGTCTCGCGGCGGCTGAGCGGCTTCCCGTTGGCGGTCACCGATGACGGTGCGTACGCCAGGCGCAGCACTTCGGTCGAGTCCGCTGAGGTCGAGTACGCAACGTGACCCTTACCGTACACTACCTTTCGCACGACTCCCGTAGTCCGCACAATGTGGTTCTCGCGATTGGGGGCCATGATCTCGGGCTGCCACGCGATGGAGTGGAGCACATACTGCAGGGCCATCGGGTGCGCAATTTTGAACCACGACCGGTTGACCATCACGCCGCCGTCGATCAGGTCCATGCTCTGGCCGTTCGCCTGCGGATCGTAGGTGGCCAGGATCTGCTGGCGGCGCGCCATCTCCCGCGCCCATTCGTCGTTAGCTTCGACGCCGAGACGCGCGAAGGCCGGCGCCAACGCCATCGGGCTGTACCACAAGGAACGGCCGCAGCAACTCGACGACTCGGGATAAGCCCACGCGCCGTGATAGACATCGCCGCGGGACGCCTGGCTGACACCGGCATGATGGATGAAGAGCCCGAGCACATTGCGGACGTCGTTCCGCCAGTTCGGGAACAGGTCTTTGTGGTCCATCATGTAGAGCACCGGGAACTCGGTGGTGTAGACGTCCTGCACCGGGCACTCCCAATCCCAGTAGTTGCGGCCCCAGGTGTCGAAGGTGGTCCATTTGGGCAGCAGGGTGTCGCGCAGATAGGCGCGGCCGGCATCGCGCGCTTCGATCAACTCGCGGTCGGTTCCGGTATACCCGGTGCGGATCACCTCGTCGAGGAACATCAGCACCAGCACGACGCCGCCGGTTTGCTGGTCGTTCATGCCGCTGCCGCCGGTCTTGTTGGCATAGCGCCCCCAGGGAGGCATGCCTGGCGCGCGATTGCGATTGTGCGCGATCAGGTCCGCCCAGTGTTTGGCGGCGTCGTACCAACGGGTGTTGCCGGTCAACTCGTAGGCACGAACGAACTCGGCGCCCGTCTGCGCCAGGTTGTCGAGTTGGATCTTGCCCTGCCCGTCTTTCAGGACCTCGCTCGGCCCCAGGCGGCAGCGCCCATAGTGGGTGCCGTAGGTGGGAACGCTGATCAACATCTTCGGCCAGCCGTGCGAGTCGTCGGTCTGGCAGTAGTCGAGGAGGTAATCGGCCATGGCGGTGATGGGCATGAACACGGCCGGATCGCCGCTGTAGGCGTAGTAGTCGATCAGACCGCCGATCAGGTGGGCGGCGCGCTGGCTGAGATCGCCGTTGTTCCAATCCTTGACCACGTCCGCGGCGATCGTTCCTTCATCGTCGATCTTCCAATGGCCGTTAAAGATGTACTCGGGGGCGGGCGTGACGGCTTTGTCTTTGCCAGCCCAGGGATAGCGTTTGAGCGTCTCGACGGCGATGCGCACGCGATAGTCGAACTGCCCGTTCTGCCGCCGGTACCACGGCGCGATGACGCCGTGGGCATCGGCCACGGCGGGATGAGCGTAATAGTGCGGGTACGTCTCGGCTGCATTGGCAGGGACGGTGACCAACAGGAGAACCAGCAGAAACAAGCACGACGGCATCCGGACTCCTTTACGAAAAGGCTGGAGGGCCCAACCGTCCGTGATTGTAGTCCAGGCCGAAAACCAGCGCCAGCGGCCTGTGCTTCGTTTCCCCTCGCCGCGCGGCGGCAAGACCGGAAGGGAGGCTCGGTGGCCTTTCGGTCCACCAAAACGAATGAAGAACGCGCCGCAGCCTCGGCCGTGAGAAGGTGTTCGGAAATCGGGAACAGCCAGCCACCGCTCCCTGACGGTCGCGGCTCCGAAGAACATTTGCTGCTCCGAAGATCGGTCGCGGCTCCGAAGAAATGACGGCTGCGGGGAATGCGGCGTCGCGGCGCGGATGGGGTCGCGGTTCGGATCGGATGAGCGATGGTTACGCTTCAATCAGGTTGACCCCGTTGGACTCATCTTTTTCACCTTAGTACCTTAATTCCATCGTAAAATCTGCCGATCCTCCCAGTACGGTGTAGCGTACCGGAACGACTAAAGTTAGGCCGCCGTCGCCGGCTTTAGTCCTAATATCTGACGGGATTACCGCGAAAGCGGTTGGAGCTGGGGTGCGACCAACTGAAGAGGGTATCACGCTGTTTGTCTGCGAGTCGCAGCCGATTGTCATCGAGGGCCTGAAGCGGGTGTTGCAGGGCTGTACCGACCTGGCTTTGGTCGGCGAGAGCGATTCCGTGGGGGAAGCCCTGGATCAGATTGCGTCCCATCAGCCCAGTATTGTCCTGATGGATCAATCGCTTGGGACCAAAGCGACCTTCGAGATGATCCCCCGGATCCGGACGGTTTCCCTGAAGTCCCAAGCCGTGCTTTGGGTCAGTAATCTGACCGAGGTGGAATCGTTCCGCGCCTTGCAGACCGGGGCGCGGGGGATTGTGAAGAAGACCCTGCCGGTCACGCTCCTGGTGGACTGCCTGCGCGCGGTCGGACATGGCAATATCTGGATTGAGAACTCCATTTCGAACCAGGTGGTCGGCTTCCTGAACCGCCGGAATATGCCCCGATTGACCCCGCGCGAGCAGGAAATCGTGGCCTTGATCAGCCGGGGAATGAAGAACAAGCAGATCGCCGACAGGCTGTCGATCACCACCGGCACCGTCAAGGTCCATCTGATGCATATCTTTGAGAAAACAGGCGTCAAGGACCGCTTCGAACTGGCGCTGGAGGCTCACAAACTGGTCGGCATCGAGCGCGGCGAGGCAGAGATCGCGTCGGTCTGATCCCGGGCAGGCCACCCGCCGACCCGCACGAAAAGCGGTTTATGCTCTCCTTATGGCGAGCCCACAGTTTCCGTCGCCCGATGAATACGCGCCGTATTGGTCGCGCTATATTTCCCAGGTAACCGACGCCGACGTCTTCTCTGCCCTCCGCGGCGGCTTAGAGCAAACCCTGTCCCTTCTGGATGCGGCTGGGGAGGCTCGCGCCGGCTACCGCTATGCTCCGGACAAGTGGAGCGTCCGGCAGGTGATCGGCCACATCCTCGATACCGAGAGGATCTGGACCTACCGGGCCCTGCGAATCGCCCGCAATGACCGGACTCCGCTGGCCGGCTTCGAGCAGGATGACTACGTCCGCTTCGGCCCCTTTGAGAACTGTTCGCTCGAGCAACTGGGCGAAGAACTGCAAGCCGTTCGACACTCCACGATCTGCCTGTACCGGAGTCTCGACGAAGACGCGTGGTCTCGCCGGGGAACGGCGAGCGGTATGGAGGTGAGTGTGCGGGCGCTGGCGTTCACGACGGCGGGACACGACATCCATCACCGCAGGATCCTACGCGAGAAGTACGAACTGTAGCGTCGGCTAGGCGGCCAGCATATACAGCGTGTAGTGCGCGATCGGGGAATAGCCCATTCGCTCGTAGACGGGACGGCCGGCCTCGGTGGCGTGAAGCACGCTCGGGAGCGGGCCGACGCGCTGAGCGGCCCGGTCCAGCGAATGCCGCATCACGGCTTCGGCGTATCCGCGGCGCTGGTGGTCGGGCAGGGTCGCGACCCACCCGACATACCGGCAGCCCTTGACCTGAAACGTGGCCGCGCACGAAACGGGCTGACCGCCGGCCAAGGCGACCACGCCCCAATGGGGGCTCCAGAACGATTCGGTGGCGAGCTCGTCCGCGTCCATGCCGCCGGGCATGTGATAGGCCTCGCCGTTGATGTCCATGAGGGCGTTCCGCAGGGGCTGATCGGTTGCCAGCCGTAACTCGAGTCCATCGATGGGACGTCGAGCGGGTGTGATCGTGTCCGCAACCATTCCGGTGAGGGTGAGGGCCGGCTGAAACCCGCCGCCCGCCAGTATGCCGGAAGCCCCGCTGCGCAGGCCTTCGGGGAGAGCCTCGTGACACAGCACCAGGAACCACGGAAGATTCCTGGGGCCGGCCCACTCCGCGGCCGCATCCGCGCGCTGGCGCAGTTCCTTCTCATTGGGAACCTCGGAACCGATCAGGCCCACATTGAAGAACGGAACAGGGACGCCCGCGAAGACCATGGGCACGCCGCGCGCCGAGCCCTCCGCGAACCCGGAGCAAGCCTGCGCGAACAGCCGCCACGCGGAAAGAAACTGATCATTGGACAGATCGACTAAAGCGGACATCCTTCTCCTCCTCACGAAAGTCACCGCGTCGCCCTTACCGCACCCAACGCTCGATCCATCGCAACTCCCGCTCGAGCAGGTCCCTCCGGACGTCGGGACTCCGGGCTCCGTGCGCCTCCCCGTGATAAATCACGAACTCGGCCGGCACATTGTTCTTCAAAAGCTGAGTGTACAGGTGGCGAGACTGCATCAACGGCACGCGCTCGTCGCGATCTCCATGCCAGATCAACGTCGGGGTCCGGATGTTGGTTCCGTAGTTCATCGGCGAATGCCGCGCATACAGACGATCGTCGGTGCCCAGGTAGTGTTCAAACCGGTCGGGGACATCCGTTGTGCGGATGAAGCTAGGGACGTCGGTGATGCCGCAGCCGGCGACCGCGGCCTTGAATCGATTGGTCTGCGAGATCGTCCAGGCAGTCATATAGCCGCCGTAGGACGCGCCAGCGATCGCCAGGCGGTTGGCATCAGCCAACCCGAGCGCAATCAGGTGGTCCACGCCGGTCATCACGTCCTGGTAATCGCCCAATCCCCACCCGAGCAGGTTCGCCCGCAGGAACCGCTCGCCGTAGCTGCCGCTGCCGCGGAAGTTGGGACGGAACACCACCCAGCCCCGCTCGGCGAACAGCCGGGTCTCGCCCAGCGGATAAGTGTTCATCATCACGCTGTGCGGACCCCCGTGAGGCTGGACGAGCAGAGGATAGGCCTTTCCGCGCTCATACCCTGCGGGCTTGTGAACGATGCCCTCGATCTCCATGCCGTCGAAGCTCTTCCAGCGCACCACTTCGGTTTCGAGGGCCGGCCAATTCTTCGCCAGACCGGTGGCGACCCGGGTCAGCCGGCGAGGCTGCCAGCCGTCGACCCGCGACACGTACACCTCGGGTGGGTCGACCGGATTCTGACGAACAAACGCGCACACGCGGCCGTCCGGCGTGATCGAAAGGTCGGAGAGCACATCGCCGCCCACGCTGATTCGCCGGACGCCGCCTTGCCGAGGGTCGGCCGCGAACAGTTGCGTCGAGACGCCCTGGCCTGCCAGGAACAGCAACCGCGATCCGTCCGAGGTCCACTGAAACTCCTTCACGCTCTCGTCGAACTCGGCGGAGAGGTTGCGAACCTGGTTCGACGCCAGGTCGATCGCGAACAGGTTGGAGATCCGGACCCAGTCGTACCGGCCCGTCGAGATGAAGGCAATACGCCGGCCGTCGGGCGACCAGCGCGGGAACCCGTCGTAGCCGGGGCGCTCGAGCACGATCCGAAAATCCGTGCCGTCCGCATTCACCACGGCCAGATCGCCGGAGTGATGACTCCCGGCGCGCGCGTGAGGTCTCCGTGTGAACGCAATCCGGCGGGAGTCCGGCGACCAGTCAAAACTGTCCGGAAACCACTGCTCATAGCCCAACGCCGAATAGTCGGGTGAGGTGGCGGAGGTCACCTTCCGGGTGGAAAGGTCCACGACCCGGATCTGGTTTCGAGGCCGGTCATCCACCCCCACTACGGTCAATTGGCCCGGCGTCCTGGTGGGCGGAAGGGGCGTCAGGCAGGCAATCCGCCCTCCATCGGGCGACCAGCGGTAGCGGTCGATCGGCCTGGGTTCGCTGGTGATCTGCATTGCTTCCGGACCAAGCCAGAGTTGGCCCTTGTCCAGAAACGCAAGCCGGCGTCCATCCGGCGACCATTCGGGAGCGCTTCCCCCATGGACCTTCACCGTCCTGCCGGAAGCGACGTCGGCGATCCACACGGCGCCCCCAGCCACGTACGCCACGCGCACGCCATCGGGCGAAATGGCCGGCTGCCCGGCGGTGCGGAAGTTGATGATCTCGTCCACGGTGACAGCCGCCGGAGAGGCTGCCCGGATCATCAGCAGCAGGCACAGGGATCGAACCCGAATCATCGCGCTACGCCTTCCTCTGGAACGGGCGGGGCAGTTCGAAGGTGCGCTCGGCTTTGGCGTACCAGCCCTGGCGCGCGTAGTGCGAGCTGTGGAGGTAGCATTGAACCCGCACGTGATTGCCCCGAATCGTGAGCAGCCGGCTCATGGGAACGTTCGCCCGGCCGTGGTATTTGGAAAGCGCCGAAACGTTCAGGAAGTGCGCGCCCCACTTCTTCTCGAAGTGGGATTTGTTTCCGTACGTATCGTCCGGATGCGTGTGCGTATGGCCGCCCATCCACAAGGCGATCGCGCCGGGGTGCGTTTCCAGGTAGTTCTCGAAGGCTTGGGCATCGGGCTTGCTGCCGGTCCAGTAGAGGTACGAGGCGCCTCGCGGAGTGCCCTGCGGGAAGTACCCGTGATAATGGGACCGCCAGTTCCCCAGCTCGTCCTTGCGCATGCCCTCCCATTCGCCGCTGGCGATGGTAGTGTTCTTGAGCAGGTAGTGGTGAGTGGAGACGATGATGGAGCCAGGATTCGATTCGACCCTGTTCTTCCACCACTCGAAGGTTTCACCGGTGACGACACCGCCCGGGTTGCCGCCCAGGGTCCCGCGGCCGACCTTCTGGGACGGTTCGTTGATGTCGCTCATCATCAGAAACAGCAGGTTTCCCACGCGGAAAGAGTAACGCTCCCAGGTGCCTTCCACCGGGTAGCGGCGGCGGCCGGGATTGACGCCAGAGTAGCGGGTGTTCTCGCCGGTGGGATCGACCCATTTCCGCCACCACCCGTTCTTCTCCTGGTCGAGACCGCTGCGGTCGTGGTTGCCGCAGACACTGTAGATGTCCTCGCGCCGGTGCTTGCGGAGGGCGCGGAACTGGCGGACGACCTCGACGCCTTCGTCATCCTCGGGGACGGCCTGACCGCCGGACTGGTCGCCGAGGTCCAGCGCAAGGTCCCAGTCGAACGGCGGGTCTCCCTCGGGGCCTCCCGATTCCGACTGGGTGATCGCCTCGCTCAGGCTTTCCCGATTTCCGCGTTTCCGGTCGGTGCCCACATGGCTGTCGCTGAACACCCACAGACGCAGGGTGTCCCCCGATCCGGACGCCGCGGCGGCGGGAAACTGCAGAACGTCGCGCCGCGACAACTCGCGGCTGGAGGCGGACATGGCGGTATTCTACTAGAATAATAGGGTGCCTGACGAAGCCGCCAAGCCCGGCTCTCCCAGCTTTGAGCAAGGGCTCCAGGAACTCGAACAGGTCGTCAAGGAGTTGGAGGGCGGCGACCTCGCTCTCGAGCGGTCGCTCGAGCTGTTTGAGCGTGGCATGGCCCTGAGCGATCAATGTCAGAAGCAACTCGACGAAGCCGAGACCCGCATCGAAGTACTGGTGCGGCGAGGAAACAAGCATCAGGCCGAACCGTTCCGGCCGTAGACGGCGCGGCCGATCTGAAATCGCTCGAGGATTTCCAGCGGCATCTCGGCCCGCAGCAGAAGCTGATCGACCGCGAACTCGACCGCCTGGTTCCGCGCGAGAACGATCCGCCGGCGACCATCCACCGCGCCATGCGGTATAGCCTCTTCGCCGGAGGAAAGCGCATCCGGCCCGTGCTGTGCATCGAGGCGGCGCGGGCCGTGTCCGACAAGGTGGATGGCGTCGAGACCGCGGCGTGCGCGCTGGAGATGATCCACACGTACTCGCTGATTCACGACGACCTGCCCGCACTCGACAACGACGATTTCCGCCGCGGCAAGCCGACCTGTCACAAACAGTTCGGCGAAGCCATGGCAATCCTGGCCGGCGACGCGCTGCTGACCCTGGCCTTTCAGGTGCTCGCGCAGATGAACCGGCTGCCGATGGACCGTCAGGTCCGGATCACGGCCGAGTTGGCTGCCGCCTCCGGCACCCTCGGCGGCATGATCGGCGGCCAGGTGGCCGACCTGGAAGGTGTCGGCACCAAGCCATCCGCCGAACTCCTCGAAAGCATCCACCGCGCCAAAACCGGGGCGCTGTTGCGAGCCAGCGTCCGCATGGGTGCGATCTATGCCGGCGCCGACGCGCATCAGATTCACCGGCTCTCGTCTTACGGCGAGCACTGCGGCCTGGCGTTCCAGATCGTCGACGACATTCTGGATGTCGAGCAATCCTCCGAGGCCCTCGGCAAGACCGCCGGCAAGGACGCGCAGCAGCACAAGATCACATTTCCCGCCGTGTACGGAGTGGTTGCCTCCAGGCGCATGGCCGAACAGCAGCGGTTGATGGCGCACGAGGCGCTGGAGCCCTTCGGCGAGCGCGCCGACCGCCTGCGGCAGTTGGCCGACATGATCGTGCTCCGCTCCAAATGAAACGCCGCCTGGACTTGCTGCTGGTCGAGCGAGGCCTGGTTGCGTCGCGCGAGAAAGCGCAGGCGCTGATCCTCGCCGGGCAGGTGCTGGCGGGAGGAGTGAAAGCGGCCAAGCCCGGGCACGTGGTTCCCGAGGAGACCGCCCTCTCCCTGGTCAGCCCACCGGCCCATGTCAGCCGCGGAGGGCAGAAACTGGAAGCCGCTATCCGCCAGTTCGGGATTCAGGTGAAAGGACGCGTGTGCCTGGACGTCGGCGCCTCCACCGGCGGATTTACCGACTGCCTGCTGCAGCATGGCGCCCGCCGCGTCTACTCCGTCGACGTCGGCGCGGGACAATTGGATTGGAAACTGCGCCAGGACCCCCGCGTCGCCGTGCGCGAGAAGCTCAACGCCCGCTACCTGTCCTTCGAGGACATCGGTGAATGGGTAGACCTCGCTGTGTGCGACGTGAGCTTTATCTCCGTGACCCTGATCCTGCCGGCGCTCGCCTGCGTGTTCCATTCCAAAACGGAAATGGTTATACTCGTCAAACCTCAGTTTGAGGCCGGCAGGGGCCAGGTGGGACGGGGCGGCATCGTTCGCGACCCGGAAATTCATCGGGCGGCGTGCGGCCGCGTGGAAGAGCAGGTCCGGCGGATGAGTTTTGAAACCGCGCTGATCGAAAGTCCGATTCTCGGCGCCGAAGGGAACAAAGAATTCCTTCTCTATGCCCGGCATTAAGTGCGTTGGCATCTTCTCCAAGCCGTCCGTACCGGTCGCGGCCACCCTGGTGCCGCGCCTGGTGGTGTTTCTGCGCGAACGCGGCCTCAAGCTTCTCCTCGACGACATCACCGCCAGGCATGCTAACGGCTATCCCGCCATGGCGCGCGAGGAGATTGCGCGCGATTGCGACTTCATCATCGTGCTGGGCGGCGACGGCACGCTGCTGTCGGCCGCCCGCGCCGTGGCCGGCAAACCCACCCCGATCTTCGCCGTGAACCTGGGCGGCCTGGGCTTTCTGACCGCAATCACGGTCGACGAGGTGCTGCCCGAACTGGAGCGCGCGCTGCGCGATGAGCATCGCATCGCGCTGCGCAAGATGTTGCATACCGACCTGGTCCGGAACGGGGAGACCGTCGCCTCCTACGAGGCCCTGAACGACGCCGTGGTCACCAAGGCGGGGCTGGCGCGCATGATCGACGTCGAGATCTTCATCGACAAGCACTACGTCAGCACGTACAAAGCCGACGGGGTGATCGTGGCCACCCCGACGGGCTCCACCGCCTACTCGCTCTCGGCCGGCGGTCCCATCATCTATCCTTCCGTCAGCGCTTATTGCCTCACGCCGATCTGTCCCCACATGCTCACCAACCGCCCGGTGATTGTTCCCGAGACGAGCGTCATCCGCATGACCTCTCTCAACAAGGACGACGAAGCCTACCTGACGATCGACGGGCAGGTGGGCGAGACCCTCAAGCAGAACGACATGATCGTGTGCCGCGCCTCCGACTACGCGGTGCACCTGGTGCGCCCGCCGCGCATGTTGTTCTTTGACGTTCTGCGCTCCAAGCTCAAGTGGGGGGAGCGTTGAAGCGCGGCCCGTCGCTGACTTTCTGGATCTTCGCCGGAATGGCCTGCGGGATCACGCTCGGCGCGGCGGCGCCGGAGTTTTCGAAGCAGCTTTCTCCCATCAGCAACATCTTTCTCCGCCTGATCAAGTCCATCATCGCGCCGCTGCTGTTCGGCACGCTGGTCTACGGCATCGCCGGTCACGGCAATCTCCGGCAGATGGGCCGAATTGGCGTCAAGGCGATCATCTACTTCGAGGTGGTCACGACGATCGCCCTGTTTCTGGGACTGGGCGCGGTGAACCTGGTCCGGCCGGGCGCCGGCATGTCGCTCGCCCACAGCGCCGAGGAGGTCAACCTCCCCAAAGCGCAGTCGAGCCCAGCCTCTATCCTGGAGCACGTGGTGCCTTCCAGCATTTTCGACGCCATGGCCCGGGGAGAGGTGCTGCAGGTGGTGGTGTTCTGCTTCCTGTTTGGAGCGGCCTGCGCGGCCATCGGGGAGAAGGCGAAACCGGTGGTGTCATTCGCCGAATCGCTGGCCGAGGTGATGTTTCAATACACCGGGTACGTCATGTACCTGGCCCCGTTCGGCGTCGGCGCGGCCATGGCGGTGACGGTCGGAAGTAAGGGACTCGACGTACTGGTTGGCCTGGGCAAACTCATCGCCACCATGTACGTGGCCCAGGCGCTGTTCGTCGTGGGGGTGCTCGGAGGCGTTGTGGCGTTGGCGAAGATCCCCCTCGGGGCATTCTTCCGCGCAGCACGAGAGCCGTTCCTGATCGCGTTCTCCACGGCATCGAGCGAGGCCGCCCTGCCGCGGGCGCTCGAGAATATGGAGCGCTTCGGAGTCCCCAAGCACATCGTAGCCTTCGTGATCCCGACCGGCTACAGCTTCAACCTGGACGGCACGACGCTCTACCTGTCGCTGGCTTCCGTGTTTGTCGCGCAGGCGGCAGGCATCGAACTGACGTGGGGCCAGCAACTAGTGATGATGCTGACGCTGATGCTGACGTCGAAGGGAGTGGCGGGCGTTCCCCGCGCGGCGCTGGTGATTCTGGCAGGGACGCTGGCGACGTTTCATTTGCCCATGGAGGGAGCGGCGGTGCTGCTGGGCATCGATGCGGTGATGGACATGGCGCGGACGTCGGTGAATGTGTTGGGCAATTGTCTGGCCACCGCGGTCATCGCCCGGTGGGAAGGGCACGAGTTTGTGGCGGAGAGCCGGGGGTGACGGATCGTCAACCGTCGAGGGAGATCCGAGGCCCGACCGCTGAAATCGCGAACGCAACCGGATCGCGTCGAGTGGTTAGTTCACCACGAAGGAAAGGGATTCAGAGCCACGAAGCCGGGTTTCGGCGGTATACTGGCCTCGAGAGCGCCGAGATGAGCAACGAGTTCCAGGATCTTCGAGCTGCCGGTTACAAGCCTGTGCTCGTCGGCCCAAAGCCGTTTTCGTTCGACAACATCTTGCGGAACATCGACCCTGCGCCCGACGAGGAAACAGAGCGCTTCGTGGAAGCAATCTACGCGGACCGCCGCCAGGCGGTCGAGGGTTCCTCGACTGAATGAGCCAGATTGTCGTCGATACCGACGTCGCCTCCTACATTTTCAACTGGCACTCCTCGGCGCAACATTACTCCGACGCGCTTCAAGGCTCTGAACTGGTCCTATCCTTCATGTCCATCGCAGAATTACGAATGGGCGCGATCTCCGCGGGCTGGGGTAATCGACGACGTGGTCTCCTGGAGCAATTCATTCACGGTTTCGAGCTATCGTTTGCCGACAACGACCTTTGCACGATTTGGGCACGGGTTCGGGTCGATGCGCGTCTGTCAGGACGGCCCCTGAGCCCGCAGGACGCCTGGATCGCGGCAACTGCTCTCGCGCTGGACGCGCTTTCATGTGTCATCGGCAACCGCGCATCAGGCCCGACGGCCCGCGCGGTGAACCAGGTCCTCAATCAGTACGAACGGGAATTCGGAATCCCCTTCGACTTCTCGATGCGGCGCTCGCCAAGCCATCGCACCATGTCTTCGGCAATGCGGCGGGACTCTTCTCCTGCGTGCCAGTGATGCTTCATCCGGTTCCTGACCCAGGGCGAGTACACCCGCTCGACGCGAAAGCCGGTCAGGCGTTTGGACGGGACGATCACCTGAACGAATCGGCCTTTCCAGCGGCCATGGCCGATGACCTGAATGTTCTCGAGCCCGTCGCCCCAGAGGGCCGGAAAGCAATAGACCTTCGCGCCCGCCCGGAAGTGTTTGGCGCCTGTGCGTACGGCCGAATCGCCCAGAGGCTGCGCCTCGATGACGGTGGCGGCGACGCACCAGATCGGGTCGTCCGCGGCAGGCGCGGGTTTGGAGAACCAGCGCCGCAGGAGGTCCCACATGATGCGTATCTATCGGCCGGCCGGTTGCGGAGCATGAGGCAACACCGGCGATCTGAAAGCAGGATCGATCCTGAGGTGGAGGCGTCCGGGCCACGCCGCCACGGGAGTAAAGGCTCGTAATCGCGTGTGGAGCAGGTACAATCGTCCGATGAGAGCAGCCATCCTCCTCCTGATCGCCACCATGGCATGGTGTCAGCCACGATACGACGTCCTGCTGAAAGGGGGCCACGTCATCGACGGCAAAAACAGAATTAACGCGGTGCGGGATGTCGCGGTGAAGGACGGCGCAATCGCCGCCGTTGCGGCTCGCATTCCCGCTTCGGAAGCGTCAAAGACAATCGACGTCAGAGGCTTGTACGTGACACCAGGCCTGGTCGACATCCATGTCCACGTATACGCGGGCACTGGCATGCGCGGCGCCTACTCCGGCGACAACAGCGTCTATCCCGACGGCCACACGTTCCGCTCCGGCGTGACGTCGGTGGTCGATGCAGGCAGTTCCGGCTGGCGCAATTTCGAGGACTTCAAGGACCGCGTCATCGACCGGTCCAAAACCCGGGTCTTTGCTCTGCTGAACATCGTGGGCAAGGGCATGGGCGGGGGGCCGATCGAGCAGGACGTCTCCGACATGGATCCGAAGGCCACGGCGGAGATGGTGAAGAAGTATCCCCAAAGCGCGGTGGGCATCAAGACCGCGCATTTCGCCACCAAGGAGTGGACCGCGGTCGACCGCGGGCTCGAAGCCGCCAAGCTGGCGGGCACCCCCCTGATGGTCGATTTCGGGACGTTTCACAAAGAGCGCCCGCACGAAGAACTCGTGCTGCAGCGTCTCCGGCCGGGCGACCTCTACACGCACACTTTTCTTTCCGATGTCCCGATGGTGGACGAGAACGGCAAGTTTCGCCCGTACCTGTTTGAAGCCCAGAAGCGCGGGGTGATCTTCGATGTCGGCCACGGCGGAGGCAGCTTTGTCTTTCGTCACGCGGCGCCGGCCATCAAAGCGGGCTTCCGCCCCGATTCGATCTCCACCGACCTGCACATCACCAGCATGAACGCCGGCATGAAGGACATGCTCAACGTGATGTCGAAGTTCCTCAACCTCGGCCTTCCCGTCGACGATGTGGTGATCCGTTCGACCTGGAATCCGGCGAAGGAGATGAAGCTCGACGCGAAATACGGCCATCTGAGCGTAGGGGCGCCGGCCGACATCGCGGTGCTGCGGGTTCGGAAGGGCCACTTCGGCTTCGTGGACGTGTACGGCGCGCGATTGAAGGGTACCCAAAAGCTGGAGTGCGAGATGACGATGCTCGGCGGCCGCATCATGTGGGACTTGAACGGCATCGCGCTCGAGGATTGGGACAAACTGCCCTCCAATTACGGATCGCAATTTCACTAGAACGGCTCGGAGGCGCGGGGGGCGCGCTTGGCGGGAGATTTCTTCGGTGCGGCCGCCTTCTTGCGGGCGGCGCCTTTGGCCGGCGCCGCCGTTTTCCTGGCGGCCGGCTTCTTGCGGGCGACCCCGAGCGCCTGCTCGAGCATGGTCTCCAGCAACTTCTTCTCCTCGGGGAGCATCAGGCGGTTGAATTTTTCCGGACGCTCGGCAAGCAGGGCCTGCATGCGGACGAGCCACTGGTAGGCGTCCCGCGCCGGATGCTGGGGCATCTCCTGCAGGAGCGCGAATGCCTGCTGGAAGTCGGGCACGCGGCGGAAGCAATCGAGAGCGCTGGCCGTATCGCCCGCCAGACGAAATCTCGCGGCTGCCTCGGCGTACCGCTTTTCCTTCTCCAGACACTGCGCTTCCTGCTTGTAGTTGCGTTCTGGCAGCGACTCCAGCAAGCGGAGCGCCGACGCGTATTTCTGGTTCTTCAGGAGCAACTGGACCGCGCGCTCGTGAATGCGGCTCTTCCGGGCCTGCGCGTCCGGGAGCCGTAGCGCGTCGTAGAGATTGGGCAAAATCGGCGCGAGGATCTCCGCATTGTTGCCCCAGGCTATAGCGCGCTCCAGTTCGTCGGTCCACTGGCGGGCCGACGGCGTGATCTCCGTCATGAACCACGCGGGCACTTTGTCGCCGCGGCGGATGAGATGATCGGCAAACTCCGAAAAGGCCGTCAGACGAACGCTGGCGTCGGACCGGCTCGCGGTGGCGAACGTGGCGATGAGGGGAACGAGCTGTTGATCTCCGGCCGCCGAAGCGGCCCGATGGGCCTCGATAAACAGGTCGATCCGTCCCAATTCCGGCGAAAGGCGGGCGCCGCGGGTGGCGAGGGTGAAGCAGATTTCGCATTGCGCCCGGTGCACCTGGCGGCGAAGATCCTCGTCCACCACCGCCCCCGGCGTGTGAGGCTCGCCGAGCAGGGTCACGGCCATCGCGGCACGGGACCAGGCCAGGTCGGGCTTCACCTCCAGAAACTGGCGCGCATCCGTCAGGCATCGTTGGATGCGCTCTTCGAGGTCGAGTTCCTCCTCGGCCAGAGTCTGCAGGATCGCCGAGGGAACCGATGGCGCCACGTCGGACGTGGTCCCATTCAGGAATCGCAGGCTCTTTTCGACAACC
Source organism: Bryobacteraceae bacterium (assembly GCA_046160045.1). GTDB lineage: Bacteria > Acidobacteriota > Terriglobia > Bryobacterales > Bryobacteraceae > CAZGUX01. The sequence goes on along the minus strand of JBJXGR010000031.1, from coordinate 15,378 downwards.
TCGCTCGAGGGAAGGATGTCGAGCCAGATGAGGCGTTCGGTCGGCCGGCTTAGCGCGACGCGGAACTGATCGATGGCTAGCCGCTTGCGCAGGCGTTCGATTTCCACACTCACGGCTCGATGGCGTTTCTCCAACTCCGAGATCTGCGCCAGGTGCCTGCCGGCGTCGATCACGCAGACCGAGTGGAAGTCGAGCCCTTTGGCCTCGGAGACGGTGAGGATTCCGGCGGCGAGCGACTCGGGGATGGCCGCTGGAAGCTTGGCGTCCAGGGCGATCATCGCCAGCCCTTCGCGGGCTGCGAGAGCGGCCAGCAGTTCGTTCAGGTCGTCTCCCGGCGCGGCCGTGCAATAGAGCAATTGATCGGTGGCATCGTCCTCGATTTCCGCGTAGCCCGCGCCGCTTGGCCGGTCGATCTTGTCGATTTCGGTGTACAGGTCCCAGACGCGATTGACGAGATGGGCCAGGCGGCGCGGGCTGCGGAGGTTCACCTGCAGCCTGAACTCGGACGGAGTGGCCAGCCGGTGATGCAGCAGATCGCTCATCCATGCCCACTCGAAATCCGTGGGACGCACCGTCTGCGCCTCGTCACCGGCCAGCAGCAGGGGGATGGGACGCTTATGGTGTTGGCCGATGCGCCGGGCCAATTCGGCGACGACAAAGGCCTCGAGTGCCGTCAGGTCCTGGGTCTCATCGACCGCGATGCAATCGAAGGCGAGGTACGACGGGTTGATGCCATCGAGGTTTGGGGTCTGCAGGGCGGTGGCGGCGGTCCATGCCAGGTGCAGGTCCGGGAAGTAGCGCTCGGCCAGAGTGCCCGGCGCCCGTTCCAGCCGCGCCGCCGCGTCCAGCGCCAGGGAGGCTCCCTGTTGCCCGAGATAGCGGATGCGCCGTTCGCGGTAGTTAGCGTCGGGGCAGCGCGGAGTTTTGGCGGCCGCGAATCGGCCCGCCGCCACCGGCAAAGCGCTGCCGGCGAGGTGCGCATGCAGTTCTTCGTAGAGAGCGGGTACATGGTCCGTCCACGGCCCCAGGGACCGCGCATACGGGCTGAGGTCGCCCTGGAAGCGCTTCCGCAGAGCGGCCTCGTCCGGCGCGGGCTGGCTCGAGTTGATCAGTTGCCGCAGGAAGGTTTGAAACGTCAGAACATGAAACTGTTTCCGATCGCTGCAATAGCGGTCGAAGTACAGGCGGGCCAGTTTGGCCAGATCGCTCGAGTACGTAAGGTAGAGTACTCGCGCCGCCCCCGAGGTGTCGGCCGCGTGCAGCAGGGCGGTGGTCTTGCCCGAGCCGGGATGCCCTTTCAGCAGCCGCACGGCGTGACGAGCGGAGGCGAAGCGGAATTGCGCCTGGGTCCAGGGCGCGGGACTGAACTCCTCGCGGCGCAGTTCTTCCACCGACACGGGCAGGTAGTTCTCCTGGAACGATTGCGCGGCAAGGGCCGAATGGTCGTCGTGGTGGCGGATATCGCGGAGAACAATCGCCCCTTCCGGGGCGGCCTCAAAACCATCACCAGCCTTCAGGGGCGCCGCGTTCCGGGGAGCCCACCAGGCGTAGAAATGGCTGCCGAAATTGCCGCCCAGGCGCGACCGGCGCCAGCCGCGGTTGACGCCCTGGGTGGCCTTGAAGTGAAGGCGGCTCTCATCCACCGCCAGCCGCTGAAGGAGGAGACCCACCCGCTTTCCGATAGGCTGGGTCCGATAGCCGGACAGCTTCTCGAGGAAGGTCTCGTGACAGAACAAAGGGCTCGCCAGTTGACGGGTCCGGAACACTTCCGGCCAGAGTTCCTCCTGCACACGGCTCACAGCGGCTGCGTCCTTGCCCGAACGTAGAAAGACATCCTGCTTGGGTAGTAGCAGGAGCGTGAGACGGCTGTCAAGGTCACCTTCCAAGGCCCTGCCATTGCGGGGGGGGCCGCAGTCTGTGCCCGATGGACACTCTTCGATCCAGGCTGAAAAGCAGGAGAAAATGGGAAAACGGTCCTGCCACTGAGGTAAGATTCGTTTACAGTCGACATCAGCCACGCTTCGGGTAGTTCATTAGGTCGAGCTTCGGATCGGCTTCGCCATTTGACTTGCCAGTGTCAACCATGGCTCGCAACTGTTGCTGAATCCGACGCAGATCCGCTGGCAGCGCCGCTGAATCACGCTGCAGCAAGGGCGCCAGCGCGTCGCGGAACAACCTATTCGCCGATGGACGGTCCTGTAGCGCCTGCAGGGTCGTGAGCAGATTCCACGCCGCAGCAACAGTATCGGGGTGCTCCTTTCCTAGCCGCCGCCGCCCGGCGTCCAGCACTTGCTCCTGAATGTCGCGGGCGCCGGTCAAATCTCGTTGGGCTCCGAGGGTAGCAGCTAGGTTGTTCATGCTTCGCAGCGTAACTGGGTGCTCTTCTCCGAGCGCGCGCCGGCTCACCGCGACCGCCCGTTCCTGAATCTGGCGCGCCCCAGCCAGATCGCCCTCGCCGTACAGAGTTCCCGCCACGTTCAACATGCTGCCAAGGGTATCGGGGTGTTCTTCTCCCAGTAATCGCCGTCTGAGTGAAAGCACTCGCTCCTGAATCTCCCGTGAACCCGGCAGATCGCCTTGGGCGCTGAGGGTCAGCGCCAGGTTGTTCATGCTGGTCAGCGTAGCGGGGTGTTCGTCTCCCAACAGGTGACGTCGGGTGTCGACCACTTGCTCTTGAATCCGGCGTGCGCCCGCCAGATCACCTTGGGCGTAGAGGGTCATGGCGAGGTTGTTCATACCGGTCAGCGTCTCTGGGTGCGCTGGTCCCAGCAACTGGCGGCTTGTCGCGAGTACTTCCTCCTGAACCCGGCGAGCAGCTTCCAGATCTCCTGCGTCGAATTGCGCTTGCGCCAGTGTGCGCCGCGCCCGTATCGCATCGATTGAGTCAGCGGCTGCATCCAACCGCGCAACCCATCGGCCAAACGCAGCCACCCGCTCTTGGCGGGTCCACCGCCCTTCTGCCTCCCGGAGGGCAAGTTGCGCCTCCATCCCGGTTGCCGTGACGGGTTCGGCCGTCGCCAGGACGCCGAGGAGTGCCTCAGCCAGAGCCCTTGCTTCCACCACAAGTCCAGCAGCCATCAGCGCGCTGACCGCGCCGCCGGCGGCGACAAGGGCTTCCTCGCGCGGAACCGCGGCCCGCGCCTGTCCGGAAAGCCTCTCGGCGATCCTGCACGCTTCCGCTGGCCGCAGCCGCTCTTCGCTGGACCACATCATCTCGGGGGCCGGCCCCGCGGGGCGCACGATCTCGGTCAGGTCCAGCCGGAGCATCACCCAGGAATCGAAATCCGGGACGCTGCGCGTGAACAGAGCGAGCAAGCCCGAGGGGATCCAGAAGATCAACGGCCTTCTCATTCCGGCCAGTTTCTCGCGGTAGAGATTCAGCCGCCCGCACAGGCCCTCGAACTCCTGCTCCGCCAGCGGCGCCGCGTACAGCAGGACGGATGACGCACCCGTTTCCAGAGCCTCCAACCTCGCTACCAGGGAATCCACATCCGCGATAGAATCCGGCTTTTCCGCCTCAGCCCGGACCTCATCTTCAGCCAGTACAAAGCTCTGCTGGAGATCACGTATCACCTCCTTGCGAGCCCATTCGGAGTCAAACGCTACCCGCGCAAAACCACCGGTGGCAATGGAGAGCCAGCGGCTCAGCCGTTGCCCGACCTGCCAGACCGAACCCTCGCCGCCCGACAGTGTCTCTGTCAGATGGTTCCTCCCTTGGCATCCACCGGCAACACCCCTTGGTCCCTGAGAACGTCGACGACGAGAGGGTGCACGCCAAACCACCCGTCGCCGTCAAAATGGAGAACGGCCCTGGATCGTAACAACGCGTACAAGGTCGCGTCCGGTACTCGCGACGCCGCTTCGTCCTTGTACACCTGCAGCAGCTTCGTCTTCAGATCTTCATAGGCCAGCGCGCTGGGTTCTTCCGTCGAAGATCCCAATCGACTTCTGTATTCCTGGAGTGTCTTGAGAATGGCCTTCTTGGCGTCCGGTTCCCCGATTTTTTCGGCCTTCCGCAGTACTGCGCGATCCGAAGAGTCGCGGGCCATCGCGAACAGGTCCCGCAGGTTGCCCCCGGAAGCCACAATCAGCATCTCCAAAGAACGGCCCTCGAACAGATCCCGCTTCACCCTCGCGTCCATCACCGCCCTCAGCGACGCCCTGCCTCGTTCATCCGGCTCGTGGTTTCGAAGATATACCGGAGTGTCGGTAATAAGGAAAAGATGATCCCGCTCGAAGGGAAGCTTCTCAGCATCCTGCGAATAACCCAGCCACGCTGGAATCGTGAACAACAGACTGATGTTCAACTGCCGGAACAATCCGCCGTATTCGATGAGGACCCGCCGCAACTGCTCGTCCGCCATGCCGTACCGGTCAAAATCCTCGACCACGATCAGCCATCGCCGCTGGTCCAACCTCTCGAGTAAGCGGTCGCACTCGGTCACGAAACGGTTGGTGAGATCGGTCAACGCGCCGAGAGTCGCAAACCGATATTGAACCAGGTGCGTCTCCTGCTGGTAGCCGACCTTGATCTTGCTTCCAGCTTCGGCCCTGAAACTCAAGAAGCTGGCCCATAGTTTGGGAAATCCAGCACCTGCGCTGGCTTCCGCGTGAAGGTCCCGTTCCTGACTTGACTTCGTCGACTTCGATTCGTCGCCAAAGAAGCGCAGGGCATCTTCCAGCAACGGCTCGGGAATCGTCTCCTGCCGCGGGTACTCCTGGAAGACCTCCTTCATCGCGTCCGCGAGCCGGAACAGGATCAATAACAGAATGTCGAAGGGTTGGAACGTCGTTGGATTCACTTCCTGGGCGGCGGACAGCCGAAGAGTGCGGTATCTCGCCTCGATTCGCTCTGCCAACCTCGAAATCTCCGTCGATTTCCCCGATCCTGGCTGGCCCACCAGAAAGGCCTTATAGGGGCTTCGCCCGAGCGACTGGACAAGCCGCCGGTCCAGCCGGTCGACCACATCCTCTCCTCGTACCTCATTGAGCTCTTCGCGATAGAACGCCTTCAACTGCGGTTTGCTGGTGAGCGGGGACGGCTGCAACGTCCAATACACTTCATCCAGGTTCTCCGCTGGCCGAAGAATCTCATGATGATTGCCAGGAATCATTTCCCATCATCCTCTCACAGCGAGCGCCGGTCTCATGCTGCAACGGGCGACCGGTCTTGTCAACCGGGTATGAAGAGCCAACCCTGCTAGGGGAATCCCTGAAATCAGGGAGACTTAGCGTGCCGGAAGATCGAGCCACGAGCGGTCGTGATAAATCGCGTTGTGCGCGGGGATGCCGCGGGTCCACGTGCCGGCGGGTTCGAAGCGGCGTACTGATTCATCGCGAGGTAGGAGGCGCCCGTGGTGGCCACTTTCCCGTTCGACCAAGGCTGGCGGGCCGCCCACTCGATGGCGTCGTAGCCGTCGCGGGCTTCGTTCAGGAGCGGGTACATCTCACCCTCGGAAGCGTGAAAGCCGCGGCAGTCCTGCGCGACGAACACATAGCCCTGACGGGCGAAGAACTCGCCCTTGCTGCGTTCTCCGCGCTTGTTGTAGGGGCTGCGGGTCAGCAGGACGGGGAACTTTCCATCGGCGGCCGTGCCCCCTCGCGCCGGCCGATAGATGTCCGTGGCCAGGCGAACTCCGTCGCGCAACGGCATCATGACGGTTTCGACGGCGAACGAGTCCGTCTCCGCCGCGGGCGCCGCGGCCACCAATGCGACCAACAGGACGGCCCCGCGGATCACTCCGGTTTCCAACTGCGGAGCGCGCTTGCGAACGCCCGCGTTTGCCAGCGCACCATCACGCTGATTTCCCCCGTGACCAGGAGGCGGAAGCCACGCTCCAGCCAGAAAGCCGCCTGGTCCGGATGGCCGATGACCATCCCGCACGGTTTGCCGAGGCGGGTCGCTTCGGCATGGATCTGCTCGATGGCGGCGATGACTTCGGGATCCTTCATCTGGCCGTGACGGCCGAGATTCAGCGACAGATCGTAGGGTCCGACCAGAACGGCATCGACCCAATCATGTTTGGCCAGATCGGGCAGGTTGGCGAGACCGCCCGGGCTTTCGATCTGGATCATGACGAACAGGCTGTTTTCCACTTCGTCCCAGCCGGCGCGATCGAGCGAGCGGTTTGCGAAGATCGACGGACCGCCGGGGCCGCGCCGGCCCTTGGGTGGCAGAAACAACCCATCGCGAACCTGTTCCAGCTGTTCCTGCCGCTCGGTCCAGGGGAGGATCAGGCCGGCTGGCCCCATGTCGATGTATTTCCGCACGAGGTGATACATGCTCGCTTCGGGGCGCAACAGGACGGGAAAGTCGAGTAGGCGCGCCGTTCGGCAGATCTCTTCCACTCGCTCGAGCGAGACGGAGCTGTGCTCCATGTCGAGAAAGAGGAAGTCCATTCCTTCGGCCTTGAAGATTTCCAGATAGCCGGGCCAGAAGTCGAAGGTCATCATCGGGCCCAGGGTGAGTTCCTGGCGCTGGAGGCGCTTTTTGAGTTCAGTGGCGAACATGCTTCGGCCACGGTACCAGAAGATGGGAGAGAATGTCAGGCGTGACATGGACGAGGCGCGGTGTTTGCCTGTTGCCCCTGGCGGCGATGGCGGAATCGGGAAAGTTGCCCGGCCAACCGTACGCTGCGGCGGACTTCGAGGAAATGCGGGTGACCACCGCGTGGAGGAAGTATGGCGATACGCTGACGTGGGGCAAGGGACGATGCCTCGCCATCCTGGATGACGGGTGCAAACTGGATGCTCCCGAGTGGCAGGTATCCCTGCCGTGGGGGAAGAAGGTGCTGGCCACCTACGACTCCATCGACAAGGACGACGATCCATCGCCGGTGCCGCCTGGATATCACGGGACGACGGTGGGGTTCCCTTCGTCGCTGAATCACAACGGCAAGCTGGGCATCGCGTACAACGACTACGTCGCACAGGTGCGGGCGGTGACGGTGGTGCACCTGAAGCGCTACGAGGCCGAGACGATGGCCGCCGGGTTGGAATGGGTGATCGCGAATCACCAGCAGCTGAAGATCACGGCGGTGAACCTGTCGCCGCTCGACGATCAGCCGCACACCGAACCGGTCGAGACCGCAATCGACGCGCCGCTGCGACGGCTGCGGGAACTGGATATCTGGGTCAGCGCGCCGTGCGGCAACAACAATCACTCGAACGGCATTTCGTGGCCGGCATGCCAGCCGCATTGTTTCGGAATTGGGGCCACGAAACCGGGGACAGGAGAAGTCTATCTGGACCGGTGGAAGAAGACCGAACTGCTGGCGCCGGCGAAGGCGACCTCGTCGTCAAACGCTTACGCCGCGGCCTCGGCCATGGTATTGCGAGAAGCCATCGAAAAGGTCAAGTACCGCTGGCGCGCTCGCGGCGCGACCTTGCCGGATGCGATGATGGACATTTTCCGGAAGACGGGCGAGGGAGCGCACGATCCGGCGACGGGAGTCACCTTCCGCCGCCTTGATCTGCTGGCAGCTCTGGACTTTGTGTTCGCGAAAGGGAAGGCATGAACGTTCGAAGTCTGATCTTACTGATGGCGTGGCCGCTGGTGGCGGCGGACCTGGAGCACATCGTGGTGCACCGGGACGATCTGCATTACTACATCACTCCGTGGATGACGCGTCTGCAAAACGGAGACCTCGTCCTGACCGCGCGGGAGGCCCACCGGCGGCGGCGGGAGTTCATCTCGCACGCCGATCCGACCGCGCGGGGAATCCTGCTCCGTTCGCGCGACGGCGGGCGTACCTGGGGCGACAAGACCCTGGTGGACGATGAGACCTACCGGTTCTCGCAGACCGAGGACGTTCCCGTCACTCAACTCTCCGACGGCACCCTGCTGCTGAATCTCTATTCCTGGGCCGTGACGCCGCTGCCCGTCAACTTCCGTCTGCACGAGCGGCAGAAGACGCCGTACACGATCACGTTTGAAGGAACCTCGTTCCTGCGCTCGACCGACAACGGCAAGACATGGGGCCCAAGGGAACCGCTGACGGTCCCCGGGTTGCCGCTGGTCGGCTCGCGCGTGCCTACCCTCGAAACGCCGAGCGGCGAGTTGCTGATCCCCGTGTATGGCCAGTTGTCCTCGCGAGGTCCTTACGTGGCGTGGGTCATTCGCTCCCAGGACAAGGGCAAAACCTGGGGACAGCCGGCGGAACTGGCCAACGACCCCGCCGTCTCGTTCGCGGAACCCGCGCTGCTGCGTCTCCGCAACGGAAACCTGATCTCGATGATCCGGACCGAAGGGTATCTCTACCAGACGATGTCGACCGACGGGGGCCGGACCTTTTCCAAAACCAAAAAGACGGACATCTGGGGCTATCCCGCGTTCCTGATGGAACTCAGGGACGGGCGAGTCCTGTGCATCTATGGCTATCGGCGCAAGCCGTTCGGGCTGCGGTATGCCATCAGCCGTGACGGCGGAGTCACCTGGGATCCGGGTACCGAGAAAATCCTCCGCGACGACGGCGGCACGAGCGATCTCGGCTATCCGAGCGCGGTAGAGTTCGAGGACGGGCGCGTGTTCGTCGTCTACTGGTTCAACCAGGAGAAGCCCGGCGAAGCGGCGTCGGAGGTTCGCTACCTCGCCGGGACATTCTTCCGGCCGTAGAGCCGACGGGCGGCCCTGCGATTCCTTCTACTTCTTACAGCAGTCCTTCTTGCAGCACTGATGGCTGCAGCACTGGCCATCGTCGCAGCAGGCCTGGGCCGATTGAGAGACGGACACAATGAGCACTCCAGCCGCGAACAGGCTGGCAAGCATTCTCACGATTCGTTTCATACCATTCTCCCTTTGATGTTCTTCAAAGACAATTGTGTGCCGCGTTGCGAGCGGTTTCTAGATCAGGAGAACGTGGATCTTCAGGTAAGTAGAACGGCCGCCACCCGGTGGCGTGGAGCAGTTCACCCAATGGATGGGTGTGATCAGTGGGGATTTCGCCAAAACCCCAGGTTCGACCGGCAAATCCAGAGACATCGCCTGGGTGAGCATCGCCGGGCGGGAATCGGGGTCCGCGAGTTTGCAGTCCCGAGTGCACCTGGAATCTCGTTGGCAACAAGGATGTTGCGGTAGAGCGATGGGGCAGGAGAATACAGGAGTCACCAATGCGGCCACCAAAACGAAGACGGCTGACCAATGCATTGCTGCCTTCACGGACGACTCCTGCGTCGAGACGTTGCAATTCCCTAGCCAAACAATCGCGGGTCTGAAGCCGCCAGAGGCTTGCCGCGGGAACGCGGGCCGCATAGAATTCGGCTGGAATGAACTACAACACACCGCGTATCGGATTGTTCAGTATCGGGCTCGAGGCGTATTGGCCCCAGTTTGAAGGTCTGCGGGAACGCCTGGAGGGCGACTCGCGGCGCGTGGCAGCCAAACTCCAGTCCATGGGTGCGGAGGTGGTCAATCTCGGTTTGATCGACAACCCGAAGAAAGCGGTGGAGGCCGGCCATCGATTTCGCCGGGAAGACGTCGATCTGATCTTTCTGCACGTCACCACCTACGCGCTGTCGTCCACGGTGCTGCCCGTAGTACGGCGGTCGAAGGCGCCGGTAGTGGTGCTGAATCTCGCGCCGGCGCCGGCGATCGACTACACCGCGTTCAACCGTCTGGGCGACCGGACCCGGATGACGGGCGAGTGGCTCGCGTTTTGCCAGGCGTGCTCTGTGCCGGAGATCGCCAACGTGTTCAACCGCTGCGGCATTCGGTTCTTCCAGGTGACGGGCATGATGGACGGCGATCCGCCCGCCTGGAACGAAATCGAAGACTGGATCGCGGCGGCGCGCGTGGCGACGGTGATGGAGCACAATCGCCTGGGCGTGATGGGCCACTATTACGGCGGCATGCTCGACATCTATTCCGATTTGACGCAACAGTGCGCGTGGTTCGGCGGGCACATCGAGATGATCGAGGTGGACGAATTGGCCGCACTGCGCGAGCAAGTGACGGAGGCGGAAGTAGGGCGGCGCGTCGAGCATTTCTTCGAAGCGTTCGACGTGCGCCCGGAGTGCCCGCGGCAGGAACTGGCACGCGCCGCGCGGACGTCTGTCGCGCTCGATCGCCTGGTGGAAACGCACGACTTGGGCGCCCTGGCCTATTTCTATAGCGGAAGCGGCAACGCCGCCAACGAGGATGCGATCAGTTCCATCATTCTGGGGAACAGCCTGCTCACCGCGCGCGGCATCCCCGTGGCCGGGGAGATGGAGATCAAGAACGCGCAGGCGATGAAGATCATGGATACGTTCGGCGCGGGAGGCTCTTTCACCGAATACTACGCCATGGACTTTCACGACGATGTCGTGCTGATGGGGCACGACGGGCCGGGCCACCTGGCGATTGCGGAAGGCAAAACTAAAGTGCGTCCGCTGGAGGTGTATCACGGCAAGGTGGGCCGCGGCCTGTCGGTGGAGATGAGCGTGAAGCATGGACCCGTGACGCTGCTCTCGGTGATCCAGACGGCGGACGGAAGACTGAAGCTACTGACGGCGGAAGGCGAGTCTGTCCCCGGACCGATTCTGGAAATCGGGAACACGAACAGCCGGTACCGGTTTCCGTTGGGAGCGCGGAAGTTCGTTACGGAATGGAACCGCCACGGGCCTGCGCACCATTGCGCGGTGGGCATCGGACACGTCTCGAGCAAACTCAGGAAGTTGGGCGACTTGCTGGGCATGGAGTGCATCCAGGTGGGCCAGGCGGGGCCGGCGTTCGGAGCCGTGCGATAAAGAGCCCACGGCGTTAGCCGTCGGGTTGCCTTTTCTTCGGAGCCGGTAGAGCGACAAGAACCGTCGCCCGCCGCCACTGTCGGAGGTGTACAATCGAGCACGATATGAAACGTCGCGTCTTTCTGGGCAGTCTGGCCGCCGGCATCACCGCCGCGCCGAACGATCAGATCTCTCTCGCCGTCGTCGGTGTGGGCGGTATGGGGACCGGGCATGTCCGCAATCTCGTAAAACGGACCGACATCCGCATCTCACACCTCTGCGACATCGACCAGGCCAAGCGCGAGCGGGCCGGGGCCATCGTCCAGACCGCCACGGGCAAGACTCCATCGCTGGTCGAGGATTTCCGAAGACTGCTCGAGGACAAGTCGATCCATGCGCTCGTGATTGCCACACCGCATCATTGGCATGTCCCCGTCGCGATCCTGGCCATGCGGGCAGGCAAGGATGTGTATGTCGAAAAACCTGCTACGCACGTGTTTCGCGAAGGCCGCCTGCTCATCGACGCGGCGGCGAAATATCAACGCATCGTGCAGCACGGCACCCAGATGCGTTCGAGCGAGGTGACCGCCAAGGCGGGGGAAATCCTGAAGTCCGGGCTGCTCGGCCCGATCAAGATGTCGAAAGCCTGGAACTGCCAACGGCACACACACAAGCCGCCGGTGGCCAACCAGTCCGCACCGCCAGGGGTCAACTATGACTTGTGGTTGGGACCCGCCGCGGCCCGCGAGTTCAATCCCAACCGCTTCCACGGCAACTGGAACTGGTATCGCGAGTATGGCAACGGCGACATCGGCGGCGACGGCATCCACGACCTCGACATGGCCCGCTGGGGGCTGGGCGTGACGACCCATCCCATCCGCATCACCTCTCACGGCAGTCGCATCGACCTGCCGGCCGAACGCGAGTTCGCCGACAACATGACCGTCGCCTACCAGTACGCCGACGACAAGGTCCTGTTGTACGAGGAGCGCGCCTGGACGCCTTACGGAGCGTTCGGATTCGACAGCGTCAATGCGTTCTACGGCAGCGAAGGCTACATGGTCTTCACGCGCCGCGGGCACTTCCAGGTGTATCTCGGCCGGAAGGAAGAAAAAGGTCCCGGCATCACCAAAGGGCCAACCGGCCATCCCGAGCACCTGTACGACTTTCTCGAGTGCGTGCGGAGCCGCAGGCAGCCGATTGCCAACGCGGAGGTGGCCCATCTCTCGTGCGCGTTGGTGCATTTGGGCGACATCGGCTTTCGCGTAGGCCGCGTCCTCCGGTTCGACCCGGAGAAGGAACAGATCATTGGCGACGCGGAGTCGAACGCGATGCTGCGCAAGAAGTACCGCGCGCCCTGGAGCAACCTGGATCCCGCGTAAGGAGGAAAACATGAACCGGAGACAGTTTCTTCAATTGAGCGCCACGGCGGCCGCCGCCCAGACCAACGGATACCGATTCAAGCTCGGCATGTATCTCGGCGAACTCGACATGCCGTTCGACGAATCGCTGGCCAAGGCGAAGGAGATCGGCGCCGAATCGGTGTGGTTCAACCAACTGAAGGGCGAGACGCCCATCGGGAAGATGACCGACGCGGAAGCCGATCGCGTGGCCGAACGCGTCGCCCGCCATGGGCTGAAGATCTTCCTGCTGAACGCCGGCAATCCGTTTAAGGAAATCCACCTGACGGAGTTCTCCGTTCAGACCATTGACGAGCATCCGAAGTTCCGCCAGCAGTTTGCCGACCTGACGCGGTCCCTGGAGATTGCCAAACGGATCGGCGTGAGCGCAGTGGGCAGTTTCTCGTTTGCCTGGCCTGGCGAGTACTCCGCGGGCAAGCCGACCTGGCCGATGCGCTGGGCGACTCGCGGTGGCATCATCTCCGACAACGAGTTCGACAAGCTGCTAAAGGCGTTTTCGATGGCCGTGGAGCGCGCCGAGCGCTACGGCATCGACATCGCGCTGGCCATGATGCCGTGGAATTACACCAACACCACCGGCAACTTCCGGCGTCTGGCCGAGCGCCTGGGCTCGAAGCGGATCAAGGTGATGTGGGGGCCGGCGGACAACTGGAACTGCGGCGAGTCCGACGTAGCGACGGCGGGATTCGTCAACATGCGCCCCTATTTGCACGGCCTGCACCTGAAGGACCTGCACGTGATCGACGGCTCGCGGTTGAAGTTCGAGTACCGGCCGCTGGGTGAAGGCGATGTCGACTACGTCACGATTCTTCGCAACCTGCGCGCCCATCGATCGGATGCCGTGCTTTCCGTGTCGACGCACTTTCGAACGGCCAGCGGTTCGCGGGAGGAAGCGATGCGCATCAACTACCGGAACCTGAAAGAACTGATCCGCAAGGCGGAGGCCGCGGGATGATCCACTGGACGCGGAGGCAGATCCTGGCCGCGGGGGTGGCGGTCCTGCCCCGAATCGGAAGGGCGGATGCACAAGAGACCACCGTGTTCGCCGCCGGCAAGGACGGCTACCATACCTACCGGATTCCCTCGCTGCTGGCGATCTCGGGCGGCACGCTGCTGGCGTTCGTGGAAGGACGGAGAGACAGCGCCGCGGACCACGGCGATGTCGATCTGCTGCTCAAGCGCAGCACGGACGGAGGCGGCACGTGGTCGCCGCAGATGCTGGTGTACGAAGAGGGCGGCACCGCGAAGATCACGATCGGCAACCCCTGCCCGGTCTGGGACCAACGCACCAAGACTGTCTGGCTTCCGTTCTGCCGCGAGAACAATCGCGTCTTCGTCACCAAGAGCCGTGACGGAGGCTTGACCTGGTCGGCGCCGGGCGAGATCACGAAGGACGTCTCGAAGCCCGATTGGGGATGGTACGCGACGGGGCCGGGAGTCGGGATCCAGATTCAAAAAGGCAGGCGCCGGAGACGGCTGGTGATCCCTTGCGACCACGCCGTCATGCGCGAGGGCGTGCGCATCAGCTACTCGCATGTGATCTTCAGCGACGATCACGGCCAAACCTGGCAACTCGGCGGAAGCGTGGGAGAGCACACGAACGAATGCCAGGTGGCCGAACTCCCGAACGGCGTCCTGCAGCTCAACATGAGGAACCGGCTGGGCCGCTATGGCGGTAAGCCTGACGTGGACGGGTACCGCCTGATCGCGGAGAGCCGGGATGACGGCCTCACCTGGGAGTCGCAGCGGGTGGACTCTGTCCTGATCGAGCCGATGTGCCAGGCCAGCCTGATCCGCCATCCGCGCAGGGGTTGGCTGTTGTTTTCGAACCCGGCCGATAAGAAGCAGCGCGTGGCCATGACGGTACGGATCAGCAAAGACGGCGGACGGACGTGGCCCGTGTCGAAACTGATCCATGCCGGGCCGAGCGCCTACTCGTGTCTCGCGGTCCTGCGCGATGGCACGGTCGGCCTGCTGTACGAAGGCGGCCGGGTGAACCGGTATGAAGAAATCCGGTTCCGCCGGTTCCCGCTCGATTGGCTCGAACGTCCGGCGTGAGGCTCTGAGTGTGCTCACTAGTCGTCGAAACTGATTGAGGCGCTCCGGGGACGTCCGCGTTTCCACCTTCTTCCGCCTGGCACGGCCGTCCAATTGCTGCTCCCACGTGTTGCCGGGGCAAAGACCTCCAGCCGACGGAGGGACCGTTACTCGAGTCCTCGCGTCGGCCGCATTCCGAATCGGTCCAGCGTCGCCTTGAACAATGTGGGAGAGCAGCGGAAGCTTGTTTGTCTGAGGCGGTCGATTGCCAACGCCAGATCCACCCATCCCCGTGTCGCGGCTTCGCCCAGCAAACCCAGGGTACCGGTGACCCGGAGTCCACGCGCTCCCGCAACCAGTCGCGCCGCCTTCTCGTCGAGCAGGACCAGGTCAGCCGGGATGGACTCAGCCAGGACGATGGCTGCCCGCTCGCCGGCTTGGAGCTTCTCCGTGCCCGGAGGGACGATATCCGGCGTCGATTCGGCAAGGATCCACGCCGGTAGGCTCGACGCCCAACGTCGAACTGCGTCTGGGGCTCCTTCGTGCAATAGTTCGGCAACCACAGCTTGGGGTACCACCCCTCGAAGGAAGAGCTTGGGGAGGAGGTCGATCTCTTCGATCAGAACGAGGTAGCAGAGCGGCGAGGAGTCCCCGACAGCGGTCATTTGCGCAAGGCGTCACGAATTGCGGCGATATCCTGTTCCAGGTCTTTCATTGTGTAGTCGTGAAAGGCTTCCGCGCGCCGCAGAAAAGACTCGGTCTCCCACCGGGAGCGTTGCCCAAGCATCTTCTGCACTTGCGCGGAGGTGATTGCACCAGACCGGTAAGACTCGACGGCAACCGCTTCCAGGACAGTCCGCGAGAGGTCACCCGCTTGGGCGGCAAGCACCTGTCCGATCTCGTCCGGAATGTCGATCGCGATGGTCACTCCAAGCTCCTACTTTCTTATGTTACACGGCGGACTGGAGCGGGATGGCCCATCCGCGGCACTCGCGTGCAGCCAGGATATCATGCGCAGACAATGATCAGGCGCGGTTTCCAGGGCCCCACGCCGACCGGAAATCTTCGCCCTTGGCAAAACGCGAGTAGTGCAGGCGGGAAATGTCGATCACGGGCTTGCGGCCGGCGATGACATCGGCGAGCGCTTCTCCAATGGGCGGCGCGATCTTGAATCCGTGGCCGCTGCCGCCGATGAAGTGGTAGTAGCCGTCGAGGC
>JBJXGR010000030.1:0-7171 GCA_046160045.1 Bryobacteraceae bacterium | reverse complement strand
GACCTTACCCCCGACAGCATCGCGTCGAATCGCTGGGAGGCCTCCTGTGCCGCCCCAGGGGAGATGCGCGATCTGACGTTCACCGCGCGTTGGGACATCGAGCCGATCGTCCTGTTCCTGCAATCGGCTGGGGTGGAGCAATTGGTGATCACCGTGACCCACCGCGCGGCCGGAATCGCCGAAGCGAAGCCGGGGTTCACCACGCAAGGCGGCCGGCATACGATGCATCACCGGTCGTGGGATCTGACGGGCGCGCGGGGACCCTACGTGATCACCCTCGCGACCGGGTATCCCGAGGGAAGCCGGTCGACGTTGGCAGGCCTGATGCTGCTGGTTGCGTGCTCGCCCCTTCTGCTGTGGGCCGCACGGTCATGGATCGGCAGGAGGGAGCCGGACAAGGCGCGGATCCGCTTGAAGGCCGCCTCCGAGATGTGGTTCTGGACCCTGTGGGCGATCTGGCTGTGGGCGGTCGCGGCGCTTGACGCCCTTCCTTTGTCGGCGATCCTGTTCCGGGGCAACCTGGCCGGAATGGCCGCGCTGCTGTCACCGCCTTTGGCGGCGCTCTGGCTGGGGGCGCGTATCTACGCCGGCGGTTACGTCGCCTTCGGAGCGTCCGGCGCGGGCGAGGCCACCATCCGAAGCATCGAATTCTGGCGGACGGCGCTGGCGGTTCCGCTGTTTGGGGGCGGCGTCACGCTGCTCGACCCCGGGTTTCTGGAAATCGAAGGGTTGATGGCGACGATCCTGCTGGTGTTGGGCTTGGCCGCTGTTTGCTTGTGGAGGCTTCGCGACACTATCTCCGCCCGCGTGACGCGGCTGGGCGACGGGCCCCTGCGGGCGCGCATCCAGCACTTCGCGGACACGGCCGGCCTGCCCCTGAAGGACGTACAGATCCTGTCTCAGCAGCTGTTAGGTGGGCCCGCCGCTTTCGCCACCCAATGGGGAACCGTGCTGCTGAGCGAGGACCTGGTTCGCCAGTTGTCGACCCGGGAAGTGGATGCGGTGGCCGCGCACGAGCTAGGGCACTTCCGCAGGTCATCGATGGCGATGTTCACGGCGGTGCCGATCGTGGCCTTCATCGTCATGAGCGTCCTGGCTCCGGAGTGGCTGCGGGCGGCGCCGTTGGCTCTGGTCTCGAGCGTCCTGTTATTTCGCCTGTGGCGTCGCGGGCAGGAGTTTGCGGCGGACGCCGCGGCGGTGCGCTGGTCCCGCGATCCGGAGGCGCTGATCTCAGGCCTGACCCGGGTCTCGAACGGCAACCGGATTCCGCTCAGTTGGGGCCGATGGAGCGGTCTGTGGGTTTCGCATCCGCCGACTTTGGAGCGGCTCCGGCGCATCGCCGGAATCGCCGGCATGGGCGAAGCGCGGCTTCAACAGGTGATTGCGGAGGCGGAAGCTCCTGCGGCGGATCACTATGAGTTGCCCGCGTCGTCGCCCGTCGGCTCGATCGCGGAGATGCGCGGGAAGATGCAGCAACACCTCACGTGGCTGATGGTCGCCTATCCGGTGGTCTTCGCAGTCCTGGCTTCCGTGGTGGTGTCCCGCCTGGACATCGAAGGGCCCGCGGTTGCGCTGGCCGCGGGGGGCGCCTTGGTGGCCGGCTGCGCCGGGCTTCACTGGCTATACGAACTGACGGTCGGCCGAGCCCGTTCCGCAATGGGCGAGACCCTCTCGCGGCGGCTGGCGCCCGCCGCGCCCCGGCCGGAAGGCCTCGGAACGGAGCGGTTGAGAGGTGCCCGGCATTTCACCGCCTTCAGTCCCGGGCCTGACCTGTTGGTTTATGACGGCTCGTACGATTATGATTTCGGGTTTGTCCATCTGGGTCCTGGAATCCTCTGCTATGCGGGGGACCATGCCAGCTTCTCGCTCTCCCGCGACCAGGTGAGCGGTATCCGTCTCCAGCCGGGTCCAAGCCACTGGGTGAACACCCCGATCGTCGTCATCGAATACGACCAGGGGAAGTCGAGTCTGTTGTTTCGCTGCTTCGACCAGAGACATTGGCCGGCGACACGCCGCGCCAACGAGGATCTGTACCGCCGCCTGCTCCAGTGGCGCGACGACCCAACCGCGCCGGCCCAGGTCGCGGCACCGCCCAATTTCTCGGAGATCCACGGAACTACCTCGCCGCCCCTTTCCGCCCGGGAGGTCTTTCGCTCAGTTCGCACGTATGCGATGTATGCGGTGGTCGGCAACTGCACGGCCCAGATTATCACCCTGTCAGAGGGCTTCCAGTCGTCCGGCGTCGTCGTCGCCGCCTTGCTCGCAACGGGCATCCTGCTGATGGTCTTGGTGCCCCAGACGCGTGACTCGCGCAGGTAGCGATTCGCATACAATCAGCAGTGGACGACTCGCTATGAATCGACGCACTGCCCTTCGATCATTTGGATTGGCTGCTTTTGCCGGCGGCGCCCGGTCCGAGTCCACGATGCTCCCGGACGAGGGGCTGTTTGCGTCCAATCCCGAGGCGTGGTGGTCGCGTCTGCGCAAGGAACAATTCGTTCTTCCCGAATGGCGGGCCTTCCTCAACACCGGCACTCTGGGCGTGATGGCCAAACCGGTTCTGCAAACCACCATCGAACACCTGACCCGGTCGGCGGAGTTGAACGTCGACGAACTGCCACGCTGGGGCGGAGAAGAACTCGACGCGATGCGGTCGGAGTTCGCGGCCTTTTATGGATGCCGCAAGGAAGAGTTCGCGTTCTCGCACAACACCACCGACGGCATGAACACCATCTGCAACGGCCTCGATCTCAAGGCGGGCGACGAAGTCCTGCTCACTGACCAGGAGCATCCCGGCGGGACGTGTTGCTGGCTGCAGAAGCAGTCGCGGTTCGGCATTCAGGTGCGCGAAGCGAAAATCCCAATCCCGCCGAAAAGTCCGGAAGACATCGCGGATCGCGTGATCGCCGCCGTCGGGCCGCGGACCCGCGTGCTCAGCATGAGCGGGATCACCACCAAGACCGGGCTGATTCTGCCGGTCCGCCGGATTTGTGAGGCCGCACGGGCCAAGGGTGTCCTGACGGCCGTCGACGGCGCTCACATGCCGGGGCAAGTACCCGTCGACTTGCACGAGTTGGGCTGCGACTTCTTCGCGGGCAGCCCCCACAAGTGGATGTTCACGCCGGTCGGATGCGGGTTTCTCTACGTCCGCGACGAGGTGCAGGACCGGTTGTGGGGAAACGTGGTCACCTACAATTGGGACAACCACAAGATCGGCGCCGCCCGATTTCAGATGCGGGGCACCAACAACCGGGCCGTCCTCGAAGGCCACCTCGCCGCGCTGCGGTTCTTCCGCCAGGTCGGGCCGGAGCGGATCTACCAACGCGCTCATGCCCTTGCGCGGGAGGCCTACCGGAAGGCCGCCGGCCTGCCGGACGTCGAGATGCTGACTCCCGACGACGATCGGCAGTTCGCCGGAATGGTCACGTTTCTCGCTCGCCGGTTGAACGCCGACCGTTTCTGGAAGCGGGTCGCGGAAAAACGGATCTGGCTGCCCCGGATGGAAAACGTCCGTATTTCCACCCACCTCCACACTCGCCCTTCAGACCTGGACTTGGTGTTTGGCATTCTTAGGGAATCAATGACATAGACGTTGTCTGCGGTTTTGTTTACCATTTGTTAGAAAGCCGGTTTGTTACCCTCGATGGGAATGGATGAATCCAAAAGCGGCAGCGCTTTCGTACCTGACGCAGGTGAGTCTGGCCGCGGCAGAATGCGGCAGGCTTCCGCCTGGCTGGAGTATGTACAAAAAACTGCACATGGAGACGAGTCCGCACTGGGAAGTCTCTACGACCAGTCGAGCGGGCTGGTTTACTCGGTGGCGTTGCGGATTCTCGGGCGGCCTGAGGATGCCGAAGAGGTGACTCTGGACGTCTTCACGCAAGTCTGGCGCTCGGCGGGAGCCTTTGACGCGGCACGAGGCTCGGTGCCCGCATGGCTCATCACGTTGACCCGGAGCCGTGCCATCGATCGATTGAGAAGCCAGGCCAGGCGCGGCCAGTTCGAAGAACTGAACGACCCGCCGCCGGACGCCGCGGCATCGGGTCCAAGTCCGGAGGAAGCCACCTTTTCCCGGCAGCAACAGGTCCTGGTGCAAGGTGCACTCGGTTGCCTGGCCCCGGAGCAGCGGGAAGTGATTCAGTTGGCTTATTTTTCCGGCCTCTCTCATTCGGAACTGGCGGAGCGGTTGGGCTTGCCGGTCGGCACCGTGAAAACCAGGATCCGGCTGGGTATGATGAAGTTGCGCGAGTCGCTGTCGTTGCTGGGGGAAACCCCGGCAATGGGAGGCATTCAATGAAGTGGTCTCGGGAAGAAGCGCAGGAGATCGCCGCCCTCTATGCGGCCGGCGCCCTGACGCCCGAGGACTGCCGCAAGGTGGAGTCGGCGTTGGCCGAAGGCAAGTTTCCGGCCGCGGATGAACTGTCGGCAAACCAGGAAGCCATCGCGCAGGTGGCCTATACGCTCCCTCAGGCCCAACCCAGAGGTCCCGTCAAAGACCGCCTCTTCAAACGGATTCGGCCCGTCGTCGACCCCGGGTTCACGGTCACCCGCCGGGATGAAGCGGAATGGCAGGCGACACCGTTTCCCGGAATCGACTACAGAAGGCTGTTCGTCGATCCAAAGACCCGGCTGGCTACCACACTGCTCCGCCTGGCGCCTGGTGCGAAGTACCCGGCGCACCACCACACCGATTACGAGCAATGCTACGTCATGAAGGGCGAAGTGCAGTTGGGTAAGTTCTTCATGCATGCCGGCGACTTCGTATTCGCGGTGCCGGAGTCGGATCACTACACGGTGGAAAGCGCCACGGGCTGCGTGCTCCTGATCGTTTCCTCTCTGAACGACAAACTCCTATAAGCGGGAGACCGGCACCCACTGCCCGCCCGCAGCCGATTCAATCATGGCATCGGCAACCGCCAGCGCCCGCCATCCATCGGCCACGCTGACGCACGGCTTGGCTTCTCCTCGCACCACGGCGAAGAAATGGTCGAGCTGCCGCTCCATGGGCTCGTCCCGGTGGCGGATGCGGGAGTAGTGCCGCTCGCCGTCCTCGGCGTACAGGCGCAGGATGAGGGCTCCTGTGTGGGCGTGGATTTCCAGCGTACCTCGATCGCCGATCAGGAAGGCGCGGCGCGCGCTGGGCATCTGGACGTAGTCAATATGCGCCGTGCCGGTGACGCCGCTGTCCAGTTCCAGCAAAGCGTCGACGAGGTTCGGGGTCTGCTTACGCTCCAAGTCTCCGGCGGTTCGGCTGGTGGCGGTTGTCCGCTTGACGGGACCGAGGAACCACTGCAGGTAGTCCCACTCATGGGTATAGTCGCGGAACAGCACGTTGCGATCGCTGGGCGAAAAGCGATGCTGCGCGAAGATCAACGTGTCGTAAGCGCCGAGCATCAGTTGAAACGAGAGCGGCGTTCCGATCAGGTTCTGGTCCAGCAATTCGCGGGCTAACCCCATCACTTCGACATGATGCAGCATGTAGCCCACCAGGATGGGAACCTGCTCCGCGGCCGCGAGGAGCGGGCGTGCGGCCTCGGCGGATTCGGCCACAGGCTTCTCCAGAAGGATCGGGATGCCTCGGGCGGCGGCGGCCTGCGATTGCGCCACGTGCCAGCGGTCCGGCGACGCGATGACGACCGCGTCGGGCCGGCCCTCCAGTAGGCGCTCGAACTCCGGGTAACGCCCATCGATGTTGGGAAGTTCGGCGGCATGGTTGAGCCGTTCCGCGCTGGGGTCGCAAAGATCGATCGTGACGTCGATCCGTTTGGAGAGAAGGCGGGCGTGGCGGAAGCCGATGGAGCCCAGTCCGCACACGCCGATGCGCAGCTTTGGTTTCATGATAAGAAATCTCAGGATAGCGGTTCGAAGCGCGCCTGGAAGAAGCGGAGGTACTTCGGCTCGTACAGCATCCGCAGGCCCTTCACCTCGTCGCGGCGCTGGTGGACGAAGTAGACCGACTCCGAGACGACGTCCATGTGAGCTTGGGTGTAGACGCGGCGGGGAATCGTCAACCGCACCAGTTCAAGGGCCGGCCTGTACTCTTCCCCGCTGTCCTTCTTCCGGCCGGCGGACACGATGCCGCGCTCCATGGCGCGAACCCCGGAATCGAGATACAACGCTGCGGCCAGCGCCTGGGCGGGATACTGCTCCTGCGGCAGATGGGGAAGAAAGGCCTTGGCGTCCAGGAAGATGCCGTGCCCTCCGATGGGCTGCACAATCGGGATGCCCCACTCGATCAGGCGCTCGCCGAGGTAGATCACCTGGCCCACGCGGGCGCGGATGTGGTCGTCCTGCATGGACTCGACAATGCCTCGCGCCACGGCCTCCATGTCGCGGCCCGACATCCCGCCATAGGTGTGGAGGCCTTCGTAGACCACCACCAGGTTGCGTGCCTCTTCGTAGACGTCCCAGTCGTTGACGGCCAGGAAGCCGCCGATGTTGACGAGCGAGTCCTTCTTGGCGCTCATCGTGCAGCCGTCCGACAAGGTGCAGAGGTCGAGGACGATTTCGGCGATGGACCGGCCCTCCTGTCCTGCCTCCCGCTGCTGAATGAAGTACGCATTCTCGGTCAGCCTGGTGGCGTCCAGAATGACGCGGATACTGTGCCGCGTGGTGAGTTCGCGTACCTGGCGCAGATTCCCGATCGAGATCGGCTGGCCGCCCGCCATGTTGACGGTGCCGGCGATCGAGACGTACGGTATGCGCGCTGGGCCGTACTGCCGGATGACCTCCTCGAGTTTGCCAAGATCGATGTTGCCTTTGAACGGATGCAGGCTGGCCGCATCGTGCGCTTCCGGGATGATGACGTCGACGAAAGTGCCTCCCGCGAGTTCCTGGTGCAGGCGCGTGGTGGTGAAGTACATGTTGCCAGGGATGATATCGCCCGGCTTGATGAGGGCCTTCGAGAGGATGTTTTCCGCTCCGCGCCCCTGGTGGGTCGGGACGATGTAGCGATACCCGTAATACTTGTGGACCATCTCTTCGAGATGGAAGAAGTTGCGGCTGCCGGCGTAGGCCTCGTCGCCCATCATCATCCCGGCCCACTGCCAGTCGCTCATGGCGGAGGTGCCGGAGTCGGTCAGGAGGTCGATGTAGACGTCTTCGGAGCGCAGCAGAAACGTGTTGTAGCCGGCCTCGCGGATGGCGCGGTCGCGCTGTTCCTGGGTCGTCA
>JBJXGR010000029.1:0-9810 GCA_046160045.1 Bryobacteraceae bacterium | reverse complement strand
GACTCGAGCGACAGCAGTTCATCCAGGCCGGAGAGGATCCGCTCGCGGGGCACCAGCACCAGGTTCGCCGGCGGCAGCAGCGAGATCAGGCGCGTCTCTTCGCGGCTGGTCAACAGGACGACGGTTCCCGTGTCGGCAAGGGCATAGTCCGCACAGGTGATGCCGAAGCCCGCCCGGGCGCACATCTCGCGAAGCGCGGCGGAATCCGTCCAGCTCGATCGAACGTTCGGCAGCGCCGTAATGCCGCACTCGGAAAGAAACGGCGAGTTCGAGGCCACCGCCTCCGCGTCGCCGATGCGCGCGGCCACGTACGCCTTGGCGTCCTCCTTTGAACTCGCGCGATAGAACTTGCCGGCCAGGCGTTCCAGGCATTTCTGCATCTGCGCGATGCGATCGTCGACACCGATCTCCGGAATGCGGATCCGTACCGGAGGGATCGGCGTCACGGCCTGCCCCGGCGTCCTTCCGAGCGACTGCCGTACATTGGCCAGCATCGCTTCGCGGCTCATTGGCCCGGCCTCACTGCCTGGCGTTCGCGCCACCAGTCGCGGAACGGCTTGGATGCGGGCGCGGGCAACTCGCGCTGGCTCGCCCATGCCTTGGCCGGCCCGAAATTCATCAGCGCGGGTAAGCGCTTGATGAATCCGTCGCGCTGGGGAGCGACTGACGCCGCCGCCATACCGCCTAGTTCATAGGCCTGCGGATGCGTCATCGCCCACGCCCACATCTTGAACGCAAAGCGCTCCACTTTGTTCCCGCCGGCCGCCGCCTCCTGCGTTTTGATCTCTTCCCGCAGATCGAGCAGGATCTTCGGAATATCGATCTTCACAGGGCACACTTCCGCGCAGGCGCCGCACAGGCTGGAGGCGAACGGCAGTCCCGGTTCGTGCTCCCGGCCGAGAAACTGCGGGGTGATGATGGCGCCGATCGGACCCGAGTACACCCACGGAAAACTGTGGCCCCCGATCTTGCGGTACACCGGGCAGTGATTCAAGCAAGCGCCGCACCTCAGGCAGTAGAGCGACTGCCGTTTCTCCGGATCAGCCAGCAGTTTGGTCCGTCCGTTGTCGACCAGGATGACGTAGAATTCCTCGGGACCATCCAGTTCGCCTTCGCGGCGCGGACCGGAAAGGATAGACGTGTACACCGTCAGCGCCTGGCCGGTCGCGCTGCGGCCCAGCAGTTTCAGGAAAACCGCCAGGTCCTGGGCGCGCGGAATCATCTTCTCGATGCCCGCGATCGCGATGTGGATCTTCGGCGCGCTGGTGGTGAGCCGCGCATTGCCTTCGTTTTCCACCAGCACGATGGCGCCTGAATCCGCAACCAGGAAATTCGCCCCGCTGATCCCGATATCGGCTTTGAGGAACTTCTCGCGCAGCACGCGTCGCGCGATCATCGTCTGCTTCTCGATCACTTCCTCGCGCTCGATGCCGAGCTTTTCGGTGAACAGGTCTGCGACGTCGTAGCGGGACAGGTGCATCGCGGGCGCGACGATGTGGAACGGGCGTTCATGCTTGAGCTGCATGATGTACTCGCCCAGATCGGTTTCCACGGCTTCCAGGTGGTGGTGCTCCAGACGCTCGTTCAAGTCGAGTTCTTCCGTGGTCATCGACTTGGACTTCACGATCAGCTCGGCCCCGCGCTCCTTGGCCAGGCGCAGGATAAAGTCGGCGACGTCGGCCGGCCCCTCGCAGAAGACAACGTGGCCGCCGTGCGAGTTCACCTTGGCTTCAAAAACTTCCAGGTAATGATCCAGGTGATCGATGGTGTGTTTCTTCATGGCATTTGCCGCCGTGCGGAGTTCCTGATAGTCGGGCAGGACGTCCGCCTGGACTGCGTCCTTGCGGAGCGTCATCAGGCGGCCGGTGGCCGTGTAGACTTTCGATTGCAGCGACTCATCCGACGTCGCGGCCCGGATTTTTTCATCAAAGTGGACGGACATCGTTTTCAGTACCGGCTGGCGAGAATCTCCGCCAGGTGCTTGGTGGTGACCTTCAGTTCGGCGCGGCGCAGCGATCCTTCGATCTGCATCAGGCAACTGGCGTCGAGACCGACTACGGTGGTGGCGCCCGTCTCGAGAATGGAGTCGATTTTCGTCCGGGCCATGCCGCCGGAGACTTCGGGAAACTTGACCGAGAAGGTGCCTCCGAAGCCGCAGCACTCTTCAGCGATATCCATTTCCCGCAACTCCAGGCCACGGACCTTTCGCAGAAGCCGGCGAGGCCCTTCCTTGATCTTCAGTTCCCGTAGCCCGTGGCAACTGTCGTGGAACGTCACCACTCCGTCGAACTTCGCGCCGACATCTTCGACCTGGGCTACTTCGAGCAGGAACCGGGAGAACTCCCAGACGCGTTCGTGCAGCCGACGCGATTCTTCCAGCCGCGCGGGGTCGTCGTGAAACAGTTCCTCGAAGTGGTGGGTGACCATGGAGCAGCACGAACCCGAGGGCACGACGATTTGTTCGGAGTTGCGGAAGACGTCCAGGAAATGGCGCGCCACCTGCCGGGCCTCGGTCCGGTAGCCTGAGTTGAATGCCGGCTGACCGCAGCATGTCTGTGTTTCCGGAAAGTCGACCTGGTAGCCGAGCCGCTCGAGGACATCGACCATCGAGATGCCGATTCGGGGGAACAACTGATCGACGATGCAGGTGACAAATAACGAAACCCGGCGGGTCATGAGAACCCTGATTGTATCGCGGTGGTGAACCGAACTCACGCGTGGCTGCCACTTACGGTGACCGAAAGGATGAACTATGGCTTCAGATCAGAGTTCGATTCGAGTGCCTTTGGATTTGCGGCTGCATGGAGCACCGATGAGAGTTGAACGGCAAGCATGTGAGAGAGCAATCGCTCCATCGCGCTCACGTCGACCCTGCCTCTCGACCAAGCGTCGTCCGCGTCGTCCAACGCGTGGTAGTATGGCTGCCGATTTGAGACGATCTGGTCCGGAATCGTGCTGGTGCCCGGAATCGAGTATCCGAGCCGCGCGCACAACACCAGGTACGACACCGCACGGCTGGTTCGGCCGTTGCCTCCAGTGAAAGGGTGAATCCAATTCACTCGCCACATGACGTAGGCAGCAAGGTGAAGGGCAGACGAGGATCGCCAATTGACGCTGACATACTCACACATCTCTTCTACGAGTTCCGCTACGTCGGCCGCCGACGGAGGTTCGTGAGTGGTGCCTGCAATGTAAACAGGACCCGTGCGGTAGTTGCCGGCACAGGTATAGATGCCTTGAATGGCGAGCCTCTGCAAACGCTGTATGGTGCTGGGACGAAGTTTGAAGTCCGCCTTTCGATCGACAAGCTTGACTACCTCGTCAAACTGAAGGAGGCCGTTACGCGCTTCAAGGAGGGCCTTTTCATCGGCATCGCGGAATAGCTGATGCGAGGCCGGGCCGGCTATCGCGTTGGATGTCGGTCCTTCGCATCCTGCAACTTCAAGGTCTCCGCCGCACGGTCGACCGTGTCCCTCGTAATGTTCTCATTCTCGAAATGGGTATTTCCGTAGGCGAAGCTCCGGCGTTGCGCTTCCTTCTCAGCAGCATCCACTTTGTGCTTTCGCGAGGCCTGGAGTAACGCTTCGAGTTCCTCAGACATTCGATTCTGCTCCACAGATCAGTGTAGCGAAACTCGACCGGCTTTCAGTTGGCAAGTTGACGCAGTCAGGTCGACGGACCCGCTGACGCCAGTCCCACCCCCACCAACACCAGGGCCGCGCCGGCAAACTGAAGGACGCTCAGCGGTCGCCCAGGAATCCCGCTCCCAGGAGGATTGTCAGGATCGGGCCGACCGAACTGACGATGGAGACGGTTCCCGGCCCGACCCGGCGTAACGCCTCCACCAACAGGTAGATCGGCAGCGCGGTCGAACACAGTGACACCTTTGCATAGGCCAGACGGATGAAGATCGCCTTGCCGGCAAAGCCAAGCGCGGCCAACGCCGCGAACAGGACGCCCAGATGGTGGTTTCTCGCGGCGGAGGGTCCGCTCACCGCCGGCGTTCCTTGACCAGGCAACACGTGCAACCGGACTTCATAGGCGTTAAGACAATGCCGGCCGGAGACCTTAAAGGCCGGAGACCGGCTCCATGGGACTTCACGAGGTACGGCCCAGATCGCCCTTCCGGGCCCATACCTTCTCAAACGCGGCGCCGTATTGTTCAATCAGTTCCGGAGCTTCGGCCGTGATCAGCGGCAGGCGGATGGACGTCTTGTTGACTTGAGCGCACCCTGGGAGAACGTCCGGAACTTTGGGGGCGTGATGCCACCATCTTGCCTCGCGATAGATCGCGAACTGATGCTGCTCCGGATAGGTCGCGGCCGACGCGCGGACTCCCTCCGCCTGTAGCGCTTTCAGCAGCGCGGGCTTCGAAAAGCCGGCCTTGGCCTCGTCGAAAAACATGATGTTCGACGCCCAATGCACCCGCTTCACATCCGGCCGCTGCCGCTGGCGGGTCAATCCCGGAAGTTGCGTGATCCGGTCGTTCAGCTTGCGGATCTGCGAGTTGATGAGCTCATTCGACTGGTCAAGTTTGGTCAACTGACGCCTCGCGATCGCGGCCGCCAGGGGATGAATGCGGAATTTCGGCCCGAATCCTGTGTCGTGATACTTGCGGTAAGGGCTCTCTTCAGGAAACGTCCCGGGAAGAGTGTAATCGCCAAACGCGGCCGCCCGCTCGTAATACTCGCGCGACTGGTAGATTCCCAGGCCGCCTTCAATCGCGGGAAGTACTTTGCTGGCCTGATAGCTCAGGATACTGATGCTGCCCCACGACCCGGTCTGCCTGCCTTTGAGGCTCGCGCCGTGCGACTGCGCCGCGTCTTCGCAAAGGATCAGCCCCTTCTCTTTCGCAAAGGCCGCCATCTGATCCAGATCGCACGGCAATCCCCACGCGTGTTGGGGAACCAACGCCCGCGCCTGCGGCGTCATCACTTTCCTGGCGTGATCGAGATCGAAGCAGGCGGTCTCCGGATCGCTATCGACAAACACCGGCACCAGCCCGAAGAAGCGCATCGGCACGATTGTCGCCGAGGCTGTGTAGGAGGGCACCAGCACCTCGCTGCCCGGCGGCAGGTCCAGCGCGAAGAACATGGACATGAGAGCGCTGGTGCCATTACAGTGCGCCTTGACGTAGGGGACGCCGAGGTATTTCTTCTCGTCCTGCTCGAGCAGCGGAATCTCCTGGTAGTAGCGATTGCTTTCCATCAGGTCCATCACGGCCTGCTTCTCGTCGTGGCCGTATCGGGGCCATTTGGTCAAAGCGCTGTGGCGGTCGGCCGGTAGGGTCACCGCCTTGGGGCCGCCGTTGACGGCCAGGATTTCCGGCTTGCGCGCCGCGGCAGAAGCCGTGGTAATGCCGGCCGCGCCGGAAACGAAGCTGCGACGGGTGGACATGTCGACAGGGTATCAATCGTGGCGGGCTGGGACAACGGTTAGACTGGTAGAATGAAGGCCGTCGCGGCGATCGGGCTTTTCGGGTTGGTCATGTCTTTGAATGCGCAGGTGAAGGCAACACCGGAACTGGATGAAGCGTTCTCGCGCTTGTACAGTTTCGACTTTACCGGAGCTCACGCCGCACTCGATCGCCACATCGCTGCTTCCCCCAACGATCCTGTGGGTTATTCCACGCGGGCGTCCGCCCATCTGTTTTTCGAATTGGACCGCCTGGGCGTCCTCGAAAGTGAGTTCTTCTCCAACGACGAGCGCATCGCCGACAAGAAGAAGCTGAAGCCCGATCCGGGTGTCCGGGCGAAACTGCAGCGGGCGGTGGAGGAAGCACGGAAACGGGCTACCGCCGATCTCAGCAAGGATGCAAACGACACCAACGCGCTGTTCAGCATGTGTATCGCCGACGGCGTCATGACCGACTACACGGCGCTGGTCGAAAGGCGGCAGATTGCGAGCCTGTCGCTGGTCCGTTCCGCGGCCGCGTACGCGGCCCGCCTTCTCAAAGCAGACCCCCACTATTACGACGCGTATCTGAGCACCGGGATCACGGAGTACCTGATCGGCAGCATGCCTTTTTTCGTGAGGTGGTTCGTCCGGATCGACAATATCAAACCGGACAAGTCGGCGGGGATGGACAAGCTATCGCTGACGGCCCGGCACGGGCGTTATCTCAAGCCGTTTGCCAAGATCCTCCTCGCCATCGCCTATTTGCGCGAGAAGAAGCCGACGCGATCCAAAGAACTCCTGGCCGACCTGTCGCGCGAGTTCCCCGAGAACCCTCTCTTCCGGCGTGAGTTGGAGAAGGTGTCGCACAAGCTGAGTAACGGCGAATTAAAAGACGGAAGCGACTAATTCACCGCCGGAGCGATTTGTTCCTGTGCCGTCAGCCCGGGGGTAACTCCAGGATCCGGAGGTTGCGGAAGTGGATCTCCGCCCCTTCCGACTCGAGACAGAGATATCCTTTTCGTTGCGTCGAGTTGCTG
Organism: Bryobacteraceae bacterium; assembly: GCA_046160045.1. GTDB lineage: Bacteria > Acidobacteriota > Terriglobia > Bryobacterales > Bryobacteraceae > CAZGUX01. The sequence continues at coordinate 3,376 of JBJXGR010000029.1, read as the reverse complement.
ATGCCGTTGACGAACTTCCCGTTCACGGAGAGCTTGATGACGCCATTCACCGCCACGACGTCGTAAGCATTCCACTCGCCGCGCCCCCTGCAGCGATTCTCGAGCGACCGGCTGCGGTCACCCCTGGGATTGTCCGGAACGGTCTTGACGCCGCCCACGCCGAATAACTCGCCATGGACGTAAGCAATGGGGGGAACGACTCCGTTGCGGGTGTTCAGGCGGGGCCAATCCAGTTCGAGCATCTGGATTTCTACTCCATCGGGCAGCCGGTTGTTCGGATTCGGACGCGCGTTGCTCCATGCAAAAACCCCCGAGTTGCCGCCCGGTTCGGTGTGCATCCACTCGACGTGCAGGATGAAATTCTCGTACTGCCGTTCACTCCGCATCACGCCGATAGGGCGCCCCGAGCAGATCAGAACGCCATCCTTGACGCGCCACGTGTCGGGCGCGGTGTTGACGTTGACCCAACCCGTCAGGTCCCTGCCGTTGAACAGATCACGAAACACCGGAGCCTGGCTGGACGCGCCGGGGGCCCAGTAGAGGGTCAGAGCGACCAAGGCTGGAACAATGACGGGTCTCATTGCTCACGATCGTATCTCAGTATTTGGTGATCGCAGCGAGCACCGCGTCGCTCAGACTGTCGAGCCGCGCCCCGAATTCCCAGTCGCCCGCGGTCCTCGAGTGAAAGTAGGTGGCTGGGGAGTTCCGCATCATCGGAGTTCCTCGTTCCACCGGACGAACATCTCGCGAACCGCCTGCCGGTTACGGTCAAGGTCTTCCAGGCGCCAGTCACGGGTATCGATCGCCGGCTTCACGTACACGTGCACGGTTCCGGATCGGGGGGCGTACCCCCTTCCCGGATCGATGTCCGCGGGAATCGCGATGAATAGGGGGACGATCGGAACTTGCAGGCTGGTGGCGAGATGGAATGCGCCTTTGTTGAACGGACCGACGTTGCCGGAGGTGACGCGCTCCCCTTCGGGGCTTAGGTACACGGAATCGCCCGTACGGCGCAGGATGCGATCCGCCCTCTGGAAGATCCGCGTGCGCTCGGCCGGGCGATCCTGCAAAACGGTCCAGAAGACGCGGATCATATAGCCGATGATCGCCAGCGGCACGAACTTTCGGAGAAAGCCGCTCAGGAAGTACCGCGCGCGCGGCAGACCCACGCCGATGAGGATGAAGACGTCGAGAGTCGACGTGTGGTTTGAGATGTACACAGTTTGGGACGAAGGGAAGGGAGCGCTCTGGTGGACCACGTAGCGAACGCCCCAGATCTCGAGGACGCCGCGCCCAATCCATTTCGCGAACCACTCGGAATACAGCCGCCGCGCTTGAAACAGCGTCGGGATCCCGACGGCAAGCATTACCAGCGAAGCGAGCGCCATCCACAAGAATGTCGCCGCGATGCGGAGCATATCGGCGCTTTGGTTTCGAGCCCCAGGCCGCGCGCGCTCCTGGTCAGCAATCCGGCTGCCGGTCTGCGCCTCGCCGCTTGCGTTCATACTTTGTTCCTCCTCTCTCCCTGAGCAGGGCGGCAGATCACCGTCTGCATCGCCAGGTTCAGCCGCTTCTCGAGCAGCAGGACGGGCGACAGCAAAAGCTGCCCGCCGAAATACGGGACGATCGCTTTCTGCAGGTTCAGACCCTTGCCCCGAAGCAGGTGAAACGCCGCGCCGGTGAACAGATAAAAATAGGCGGGGAACGCGCCGTAGGGCAGGTAGTCGACGACCTCGAAAGCCGCGCGCTCCACGAACTTCACGAGCATGTCGCGGTCGAAGAGCACCGTGTGCTGAGGCGCCTGGAGGCCAGGCCATCGCCCTTTGTATAGCTCGAAGGTCCGGCTGTCGAGACGCGGCACTTCGATGATGAGCCGCCCATCGGGCTTGAGCGCCCGGCGTGCCTTGCGCAGGGATCGCAGCGGATCGTAGTCGTGCTCGAGGACGTGCCACATCGTCACCAGGTCGTAGCGTCCGTCGCCCACGTCCTGCTCATAAAACAGACCACAGTGGAACTCAGCGCCGCGCAATGAAGGGGAGGACGAGAGGTCTTTGAAATCCACACCCGCGATCCGGGAGCCGTACAAAGAGCGAACCTTCGCCAGAAACGTTCCCACCGCGCAGCCGACGTCGAGGACCTCGCTCGATTCGTCGAGAGTGATGTAACGGCGAACGATTCCCACCTTATCGCGGTCGAGTTTGTCCATCGCGTGCTCAAACACCGGCGTCAGGACACCCCAGTTCTTGCGCTTCCGGTGCGCGATGTAGTCGTCGTCGTAGTAGGCCTTGATGTGGTCGACATCAATGCGCGGGTTCTGGTAAACAAGGCCGCAACCGGCGCACCGCACGAAGGTGAAGACTCCGGGCTTTCCGGTGAGGTCATCCTGCGCTTCGATGAACGGCCGGTGCTCGTCGCGGCCGCAGTAGTAACACGGGGTGTTCTCAAGAATGGACGGATCCCCGACCGTCGTCCGTCCCGTCGTCCTCGCTGCCGATCCGGCAAGACTCACCATCCACCTCCAACAAGGGCCGCGACTCCAGTCGCACCGAGAAGGGTTGCCTCGACCGCGGCGGCGTACCGCGCAGCCCAGATTCCCCGCAGCCCGGCATCGTGAAGCGCCTCGTAGATACACGCCGCCAGATACACAGCCGCCATCGCGAACAGCCGGCTCTTGCCGGCCGGTTCAGGGGTGACGAAGTAGACGAAGAGGGGATACTTCATCAGGACGACATGATACCCGAGGGCGAAGCCGCCCGCCCTGAAACGGTACCAGCAAAGGAAAGTCAGGTCGAGGCCGGCAAGGGCAGCCACTTTCACTCCGGACGGATCGAGCACTGCCATGAGTCCCATGCATGCAGTCGCCAGCAATAGAACGGCTATGCGGAACGGGCGCAGCGATCGGGCCCGGGGCAATGTCCGCTCCGGATGGTTCTTCCGGTCGGAGGGCAAGTCTGCCAGGTCGTCCCACAACCTGAACTGGAGCAGCAAAAGGATTGCGAGCACGACGATGGCAGCCGCTCGCCCGGATCCCGGCCAGGTTCCAGCGGCATATGCGATGGCGCACAGGCCGGCCACCAGCGGTACGGCCAGGCGCAGCTTGAACCGTTCTCGAACCCAGGCGATCAGCATGGTCTCAGGCATCCGGCGGGCCCGCTCCCAGCCGCACTTCCCCCTTGTCCCCGTCGATCGTGACGATTTGTCCGCGGGTGATCGCCCGCGTGGCCCCGGTTGCGCCGACCACGCAGGGAAGGCCGAATTCGCGTGCGATGATCGCGCCGTGCGAGAGCATCCCGCCGCGCTCAATCACCAGCCCCTTGATCAGAAAGAAGACCGGCGCCCAGCCGGGATCGGTCTGTTTGGTCACCAATATGTCGCC
>JBJXGR010000028.1:0-8082 GCA_046160045.1 Bryobacteraceae bacterium | reverse complement strand
TTGGCGGCGGCGGGGTTTCCGGTTTCGATCGGCTCTCGCGACGCGGCGAAAGCTCACGAGAAGGCCGTGCATCTAGGCAGCCAGGTTGCCGGAGCCGCCATCAGCGGCGGAGAGAACACAGCGGTCGTCCGCGAGGCCGACATCGTGTTCCTGTCGGTTCCCTTCGACTCCGCGGAACCCTTGATCGACGCTTGCCGCGAGTCCTGGAAGAGCGGCACGGTAGTGGTGGACTCCACGGTTCCGTTGCGATTCGAGTCCGGTCGTCCCGTGCTTCTGGATTTGAAGGAAGGTTCCGCCAGCGAGCATCTTGCACGAGCGCTCCCGCCGGGAGTCGCCCTGGTTGCGGCCTTCAAGACCATTCCCGCGCATATCCTGGCGGAGGTGGATGTGCCTCTCGACTGCGACCTGATGGTCTGCGGGGATCACACGGAAGCCAAGGCGCGCGTGATGGAGGTGGCGTCGGCCATCACCGGCCTGCGCCCTCTGGATGCGGGACCGTTGCGAAATGCGCGAATTCTGGAGGCGATGTGCGTGCTGGCGATCAGCCTGAATCGACGCTACAAGTCAAAGGCCGCGCGCTTCCGCATCGTTGGCATATGAATTCAGCGAAACAGATCCCGCTGCGCCGCTCGCACCAGATCGCGCGCCGAACCCTTACCGCGGCAATACGGAAACCCCCGGATCACGCACACCGGCACCCGCTCCGTCTTCCGGAATACCAGCCCCGCGGCGCCGGCCAGTTGGTCCGCATCGGCCAGCGCGGACACGCGCAGCGAATACCCGTGCGGGTCCACCTGATCACGGCAATCCGTCATCGCGCCCATTCCGTCGAGCCCGATGGCGACGTCCACCAGGCCCTCGCGCCACGGCCGGCCGAACGTATCGGAGACAATCACCGGCGCCGCAACCCCGGTGAGCGCTTCGATCTCGTGGGAAATGCGCCGCGCCGAAGCATCAGGATCTTCCGGCAGCAGACAGGCGCTCGATCCCCCGTCCACGTTGGAAAGATCGACTCCCGCATTGGCACATACGAATCCGTGTAAGGTCTCGACGATCAGGACGCCGTGCCCCATCCGCACGATCCTCCGCGTCTCGCGCAATACCACCTCCACCAGGCGGGCATCGTGCTTGCCCAGCGACTCGGCCACACTCCGGGCTCGCTCGGACGGGGTCACGCTCTCCAGCCGCACGATCCGTCCTTCCGCCTTCGAGACAATCTTCTGAGCCACCACGACGATGTCCCCGGGTTTGACAGTTTCGCCGCAGCGGGTAGCCGCTTCGACGATCAGCCGTCCCAACGGCGCGCCCGCCTCGACCTCCGGAATCGTCCGGACCGGCAGGAGTTGGATCATTCCGTCGGCCGCTCCAGGCGAAACCGATCCAGCACACGGCGCGTCCGGGTCATCGGGGCGGCAAAGTCCAGGAACCGGAAGAGGTCCGCGGGCGCATCAATGTCCAGCGCAAGGTGATCGTTGTGCTGGACCACCAGGGGCAGCGCTGTCTCTTTCGCGGCGGCGTGGTGAGGCAAAAAGCTGTCGTTGCCGAAACGCAGCGGAAACAGGCCGCACGGCCGGCGAACGACGGCGTTGGTGCCTCGCCCGTCCCACGCCGGAACCAGCAGCGAGCCGCGGGCCGGAGCGTTCTCAGCGATCGCCGCAATATCCGCGGCCTGGACCAACGGCACATCGGCCGGCACCACCAGAGTCCCGCCGGCGCCCAGGCTGCTGGCATGCTGAGTCGCCACCTCAATCGCTTTCGTCTCGCTCTCGGGACTCTCTTCCATCAGGCACTGAAAGCCGCGGCGTTTTGCCAGGGCAGGCACCCGCGAGTCCGCGGTGACCACCAGCACGGGCATCCGCCCGTAGTCCGCGAACGCATCCAGCACGTCTTCCGCCATCGCCGGGATCAGTTCGGCCCGCTGGCCCGGATCGAGCAATGAGGACAACCGGGTCTTGCCGTTGTCCAGGCTCTTGATGGGAACCAGTGCCCAGGTGTCAGGCATCGAGCGCCTCCCTGGCCAGGCGCTCGGCATCGGCCGTGTCCCGGATGCGAATGCCGGCAAACACCGGCCGCGCGCCCGCCGCTCGAATCGCCGATTCCTGGCCGCGATCCGTTTCGTCGGCGAGCAACACGCTGAGAAAGGGCCGATACGCCAGTGCGACTCCGGCGGCGGAGACAGGTAGTCCTTTCATGGCCATCAACTTCGCCGCGGGACCGCTGAAGGCTGCGTCGCCGATGATGGGTGAGATCGCGACCACTTTCGACTTCGAGAGTGCCTCCGCAATGCCGGGTACGGCCAGGATCGGGCCGACGCTGGTAATGGGATTGCTCGGCGCAATCACGACGACATCCGCGGCCGAGAGGCTGTCCAGCACACCGGGCGCCGGAGTCGACCCCGTTGCGCCTTCAAAACGCACCGCAGTGACGTTCCCCTCGTGACGACGCTCGACGAAGAACTCCTGGAAGGGCACGTCGCCGTCGTCTATCGTCACGATCGTGCTCACATGCTGGTTGGTCATGGGAAGAACACGCGAGGCGATCCCAAACCGCGCGCAAAGCTCCGCCGTGACTTCCGACAGGGTCGCCCCGCCGCGGAGCCGTTCCGTGCGAAAAAGATGCGTGGCCAGGTCGCGGTCGCCGACGTTGAACCACGCCGACCGGCCGAGGGAGGCCATGGCATCGCGGCAATGAAATGTCTCGCCGCCGCGGCCCCACCCGCGTACCACGTCGAGAAGTCCGCCGAGTTCGTAGCAGATCGTGTCGAGATCCGGCGAGACGTGAAGGCCCCACCACTCCAGATCGTCGCCCGTATTGACAATCACGCTCAGGTCCGCGGCCGGGACGACGCGGATCAGGCCGCGAACGAACTTGGCGGCGCCCGTGCCGCCGGCCAGGACCGTGACTCGCATCAGTCTGAGATCCGCTGCCGATCGCGGAAACGAAATGTCCCCGACATAACTAGTTCGCGATAGGTGCCGAACTGCCTCGGCGTGTCAAGCGGGTGTGGCTGATCTGGCGCGCCCTCCAACCGTTGTACCCGGCCATACGTCGTGGTCCGCTCCATAGGTACCCGGCCTGCCCCTCGAATCACAGAGCGAATCTCCGCGGGTGTCAGGCACTGCCCATTCGCCGCGCCTGCCGCCGTCGAGATGCTTTCGTTCATCAGCGTGCCGCCGAAGTCGTTGGCCCCTGCCGAAAGACAGCGAGCCGCGAACGCCTGCCCTTGCTTGACCCACGACGATTGCACGTTGTCGATCCATCCGGCCAGCATCAATCGAGAGACGGCGTACGTCCGCAGGACGTCGTCGGGCGACGGCCCGGGCCGAATGCCTGGCATCCGCGCTTTCACAAAAATAGGCGCCTCGGTGTGAATAAAACTCAGCGGGACGAACTCGGTGAACCCGCCCGTCTCTTTTTGCAGTTGCCGGATCAGCGCCAGATGCGCGGCCTGATGCCGGACCGTTTCCACGCAGCCGAACATCATCGTGGACGACGTGGGGATTCCGGCGCGATGCGCGCCGCCGATCACGCGAATCCAGTCCGCCGTCGAGATGCGGCCAGGCGAGATCCGCTCGCGCACTTCATCGTCCAGAATCTCGGCCGACGTTCCCGGCAAGGAGCCGACGCCGGCATCTTTCAAGGCGGCCAGATACCACTCAACGCTCTTCCCCGACTGTGTGGCGCCGTACAGTACTTCCTCTGGCGAGAAGGCGTGAAGGTGGAGGGCAGGCAGTTCCGTCTTGATCGCGCGGCACAGGTCGATATAGTACGTGCCCTTCATGCGAGGAGGCAGTCCGGCTTGCAGGCAGACTTCGGTTGCCCCGAGATCGAACGCTTCACGCGCGCGGCGAATCACTTCCTCGACCGGCAGAAAATATCCTTCCTCCGCCCGATGGCCGCGGCTGAACGCGCAAAAGCCGCAGCGCTTCACGCAAACATTGGTGAAGTTGATGTTCCGGTTGACGACGTAGGTGACCACATCGCCCTTTCGTTCCCTGCGTACGGCGTCGGCGGTGCGCAGCAACTGATCGAGCGCCTCTCCCTCCGCGCCCAGCAGAGTCTCTCCGTCATCAACGGTCAACTCTTCGCCGCGGCGGGCTTTGTCCAGAGTGACGGCGATCGTCACCAGGTCTCCTTTCCGCGCCGCACAAGACCGGATTCGTCTACCAGTTCCAATGCCCGGCGGCGCAAACTTTCAGGGGTCCACTTACCCACAAACTCAGGATAAACCGCCAGGCGCTCCCGGAGGGAGAATCCTTCGCGCTCGGTCGCCTGCCGAAGGTGCATGAGTTCCGGCCAGGGCCGCTCGGGATTGATGAAGTCGCGCGTGACCGGAGAGATGCCGCCCCAGTCGTTGATGCCGCTCCGCAGCAGGCCCCCATAGGCGTCGCCGGTCAGGTTGGGTGGAATCTGAAGGTTGATTCTGTCGCCAAAGATCAGGCGCGCCACCGCCGCGGTGCGCGCCAGTTCGGCCGTGTCCGGTTCCTCCCGTGTCGCAAACAGCGTACCGGGCTTGGCGCGAAAATTCTGGATGATCACCTCCTGGATGTGCCCGAACTCGTCATCCACTTCCTTGATCGCGAACAGCGTGTCGACACGTTCCTCGATGGTCTCGCCAATGCCGATGAGAAGACCGGTCGTGAAGGCCGCGCCGGCCCTTCCGGCTTCGCGCAGAGTTTCCAGCCGGACCGCGGGAACTTTGTCGGGACAGCGGTGGTGCGCCTGTCCGGGCTCCAGCAGGCGGTCGCTCACCGATTCCAGCATCATGCCCAGGCTGGCGTTCACGGGTTGGAGAAGCCGGATCTCCTCCCGCGTCATCGCGCCCGGGTTCGAGTGAGGAAGCAATCCCGTCTCTTCGTGGACCTTTCGGCACATGGCGGCCAGGTACTCGATGGTGGATCCGTAGCCGTTCTTTTCCAGCCAGTCGCGATAAGACGGGTAGCGAAGTTCCGGCTTGTCTCCCAGGCTGAACAGCGCTTCCTTGCAGCCGGCGCGCTTGCCGGCCTCGGCCACGGCCACAACCTCGTCCGGGGTCATCGTGTGGGCCGCCGGATCGCCGGGTTGGCGCGCAAAGGTGCAATAGGCGCAGCGGTCGCGGCACAGGTTGGTCAGCGGAAGAAACACTTTCCGCGAGTACGTGATCGTTCTGGCCGTCCGCCGCTCGCGCACCTCATCGGCGGCCGCGAACAGCTCCTGCAACTCCCATCCGGTGGCCCGCATCAGGCGCAGCGCTTCACTTTGGTTCAGTGTGGTGTGGGGAGCGGTGTGCGCCGGCATGGGCAGGTATGCTTTTCGTAAGTGAAGCGATATGATATCAAGTCTCCAACGAAAACGAGGTGCTGAATGTCGGACGTGCGAACGGAAGAATGGCGCGGCAAGATCGGCAAGATGACCGAAGACGAGATGAAAGAGTTTCTCTCCGGAAACCCGTTCTGCCGGATCGGGACCCTGGATGAGGACGGGTGGCCCTATGTGGTCCCCTGCTGGTTTGAATACAGCGATGGAGGCTTCTACATCATCCCGCGCGCCAAGTCCGTCTGGGCCCGCAATGTGCAGCGCGACGGCAGAGTTTTTCTGTGCATCGACGACACGACGATGTACAACAACCGGGTTCTGGTAAAGGGCGAGGCAACCGTGCTCGAGGAGCCGAACCTCGGCGGACGCTGGGTGGAGATCGGGCGCCGGATGTCGGTTCGTTATCTGGGCGAGCACGGTCCCGAATATCTGGAGCCCACCTTGACCGAACCGCGCTGGCTGCTCTTCGTTCGTCCGATCAAGATGACCTCGTGGCACGGAGTCGACTGGGCAAAGAAATACAAGCATTCGAAATGGTAGGGGGACTCATGAACGATCGAACCAGCCGCCGGGCCTTTCTGGGCGCGGCATCGCTTGCGGCCGCATTGAAAGCCGCGCCGCGCCGGGACCCCGACGCGCCTTTCCGGGTGGGGTGCCTGAACGTCCATACCTATTCGCACCTGCTGAACCTCTGGGCGCCCCTGATGAACCCAAGGGCCGGCAAGAAGGAGACCGCGTTTACCGGCATGCGGATCACTCACTGCTGGGAGATCGAACCGCAAAAGGCCGAAGAGTTCGCCCGCATGTACCGCTGCCAGGCGGTGAAGAATTTCGACGACATGCTCGGGAAAGTGGACGGTATCATCTCCGGCGGCTACTATCACTATCCGTGGAATCACATCCTGCACCAGCCGTATCTCGAAGCGGGCCTTCCCAACCTGATCAACCGCCCGTTCGCCAACTCCATGGTGAAGGCCCGGAAGATGATCGACACGGCGCGGAAGCACGGGGCGACGATCCTGTGTCCCTCCGCGTATGAGTACACCGATCCGATGGTCCGAGCCAAGGCGTTCGTGGCGAACAAGAAGATCCTGAGCTACTCGGCGACCAACTCCTTTGACGAGTACCCCACGCACGGCGTACACGGCCTGTACATGATTCACAAGGTCATCGCGGAAGCCGGCAATCCGGTCGTCTCCGTTTCGTATCGTGGTCCTAATTGGTACACCCCTCCCGGAGTGATGACGTTCGAGCATGTCGACCGCGCCGGCCGCGCGTTCCTCGGAACTCTGCACCAGAGCCAGGAGGCGTGGGGAACCATGGACATTCACACCCCGGACGAATACGGCGGCAAGCAGTTTGCCATTCAGGCGGGCACGGAGTTTCCATTCAGTACGACCGAAGCCTGGGCGCCGACCATCTGGGCCTATCAACGGATGGCGCTCTACGGCGAGATGCCGCAGAGTTTCGATGTCATCCTCGAGAAGACGCGCGTCTTCATGGCGGGTTGGATGTCCATTCTGGATGGAGGGAAAGTGGTCCGGGTCAGCGAGGTACGGGAGGATTTTGAAGGCCTTGTGGATCTCCCTCCCAAGCCCGACGACCCGACGGCGGCTCTGTTCCGCAAGAAATTCGGCTCAGGCAAGCTGTAATCCGATTCACGGTGTCGAGCCCACGGCCCGGAGCCCACGGCGTCAGCCGGGGTTCCGTTCCTCCCGAGCCGCTCGCCGCCAGGGAGCGGTGGCTTCCCGATTTCCGCACACGTTCTCAGTCTCAGCCGTGGGGTTCCGTTCCTCCCGAGCCGCGACCGTCAGGGAGCGGTGGCTTCCCGATTTCCGCACACGCTCCCAGCCGTGGGATTGGTTCGACTCGCGCCCGTGGGCACACATTGTCAGTCGTGGGGTCGCGCTCCGGGACGGCTCCTCGTTCCGCGGTTCTCTGAGGCACCACGACCTCCCAAGAACCGCCATCGCCCCACTTGGGGCTTGGCGAGCCCGCCTCCATTTGCTATTGGTTTGGAAAGGGAGCCAATAGTTGCGGAGTCCACCAGGTTTCGTTGATTCCGATTGGCCGCGAAGCGGTTGCCTCGAAATCGTCCCGGACTCGGGAAACCCGTTTGCCCGGCTGATGGGCCATCGCTTCCCTTCCGATTCCGGCCCTGCGCTCCGTGGTTCCCATCCACAGGCATTCTGCGCTTGGCTGAGTCTCTCTCTGTGCGAGCAGGCTGCCGCCGTTCGAAACTACTTGGCGGACGATCCGGAAGGTCTCCATGCCCGGAGTCGCGTCGTTCTGGAATTATTGGAAAGCCCTCGCTTATCCCGCTTGAGCCTCCAGGATTTCGCCGCAAGGTGTGCGGTTTCTGTCGGCTGGCTCCGGAAATGGCTCAAACGTCTCGCCGGTGACTCGTTCCCGTCGTTGGTCCGGCGCGCGCGTCTCACGCGAGCCTCCAACCTCCTCCGCGCCCGGGAAGTCCGCGTCGCGGACGCCGCCGCTTGCGCCGGCTATGCGGACGACCACCATTTCTACCGGGATTTCAAGAAACTGCTCGGCGTCACGCCGGACGGCTATCGCACCCACTGGAAACGAACACATTGCCCGCACTGTCCGCTCGCAGCCCGTGGCGAAAGTCGTTTCCCTAAGATCCTGACGGTCGCCAACCTCGCGAACCGTTGAATTGAAAGAACGCGACCCCCGTCTTCCTGGCAACCCAACCGCGCGGGCGTAAGAAGCCGTGAAAAAACAGGGACGTTCACCCCGTTTCCCGACCACAAATCGTTGATTCTCCGC
>JBJXGR010000027.1:0-34786 GCA_046160045.1 Bryobacteraceae bacterium | reverse complement strand
CGGTGAGATCCTGGACAGTGCGCTGCGTCCGACCGGCCTGCAGGTGATGCGCGTCCGGGTGCCGCTGGGGGTCGTGTTCTTCATCTATGAATCCCGCCCGAACGTCACGATGGACGCCGCCGCGTTGTGCGTGAAAAGCGGCAACGCTGTCATTCTTCGGGGTGGCAAAGAGGCGTTCCACAGCAACCAGGCTCTGTATGGTCTGCTGCGGGACACGCTGCGGGCGACCGGCCTGCCGGAACATGCGGTCCAACTGGTGGAAACCACCGACAGGGCCGCCGTTGGTGAGTTTTTAAAGCGGCATCAGGAAATCAGCGTGACAATCCCGCGCGGCGGCAAATCGCTGATCGAGCGGGTCGTTGCCGAGGCCACAATGCCCGTCATCAAGCATTACGACGGCATTTGCCACGTCTATTTTGACGCCGCGGCCGAATGGGAGATGGCTCGCGACAACCTGATCAACAGCAAGTGCCAGCGACCGGGGGTATGCAACGCGGCCGAATGCCTGTTGATTCACGAGAGTCTCGCGAAGGAATGGCTGCCCAAGCTGGCCGCCGAGCTGAAGGCGAAGCAGGTTCAAGCGCGTTGTTGCGACCGGTCACAACCCCTGATGCCGGGCAGCCGACTGGCGACCGAAGAGGATTACCGTACCGAGTACCTCGATCTGATCCTGTCGGTCAAGGTGGTTCCCAACCTGGATGCGGCGGTCGCGCACATCACCGAGTACGGTTCGCATCACACGGAGACCATCGTCACCAGCGACCTGCGGGCAGCGCGGCAGTTCGTGTCCCGGGTCGATTCGTCGGCCGTCATCGTCAACGCCAGCACCCGTTTCAACGACGGGGGTGAATTGGGCCTGGGGGCCGAGATTGGCATCAGCACCGACAAGATCCACGCCCGGGGCCCCTGCGGCCTGCGCGAGTTGACCTCGTATAAATACATTGTGTACGGCGACGGCCAGATTCGCGGTTGATGCTTCCATCAGTCATCACCAACAATCCGTGGTCAATGTTCCTTGAGAACGCATGAAGCCCTGCAGTTCCTATTCTCAGCAAAAACTCTCAAATCTCAGACACCGTATAAAGTGATTATCCGTTAAACAAGGACCACTCTGCAAATAAGGTTCTCTCTGCGGGACATACTCGGCAAATTACAAGCCGTGGGCGGAATGGGGTTTATAATTCTTGAGTGACGGTATTACGGTGTATTCTGGATAGAAACGCCCTTTGGGCACAGCACGTCAAGCAGTTTGCTCCGCGAGCATCCCGAATTAACGGGAGAAACCGGGTATGGCTGTCAATGAGTATTGCGCCTCCGAAGTTTGGCACAGTCTAAAACGCCCGTGTTTCAAAGTTGATAGCGTTCATGAACGATGTTATCCGCGAATTCTTGTTGGAAACCCATGAGAACCTGGCGCAACTGGATCTAGATCTGGTCCAGTTGGAACAGGATCCCAATGGTACTGAAACAATCGCGCGGGTCTTTCGGACGCTGCACACGGTCAAAGGGACGGCTGGATTCTTGGGATTACCCAAACTCCAAGCCGTGGCCCACGCTGCCGAGAACTTGCTAACCAAGCTTCGCTCGGGCGAGATGGTTTATACTCCGGTCATTGCCAGCGCGTTGCTCGCCGCCGTCGACGCCGTTCGCAAGATGCTGGACGCGCTCGAGAAGACGGAAACGGAAGGCGATGGCGATTTCGGGGCCGCGATTGAGACCCTGGAGACACTTCTGGCCGCAGGCAATGCCGGACCTGCCCTTGCCGCCAAAAACGTCTCCGAGTCGTTGTCGTCGGCACCAGTCGCGCCTGCGGCCTTGTCTCATCCTGCGCCAATTCTTCCATCACGGACCGCTCCGGTGATTGCCCTCGAGCCCGCGCCATCGGCAACCGAGACGACACACAGCCTGAACCCACCCTCTCTCGTTTCAGCGGAGCCTGCGGAACCCCGCTCGACGGCGGTGTCTGATTCGGCACTTCGCGTGGATGTGGGTTTGCTCGATAACCTGATGACTCTGGTCGGCGAACTGGTTCTGGCCCGCAATCAGATCATGCAGTTCAGTGCAACTCAGGAAGAATCGACTTTTCTAAGCACTGTCCAGCGCCTCAATTTGCTGACGACTGAATTGCAAGCCAGCGTGATGAAGACCCGCATGCAGCCGATCGCGAATATGTGGAGCAAGTTCCCGCGGATAGTGCGTGATCTGGCGGTGGCCTGCGGCAAGCAGGTCCACCTTGAGATGAACGGCAAAGAGACCGAACTCGACAAGACGATCGTCGAAGCCATCCGCGACCCGCTCACGCACTTGGTCCGCAATGCAGTTGACCACGGAATTGAGACCCCCGCACAGCGCGAAGCCAACGGCAAACCGTCGGAGGGCCGACTGACGCTGCAGGCCTCCCATGAAGGTGGCAAGATCATCATCAAGATCGTGGATGACGGCCGGGGGATCGATCCCCAACGAGTCCGTGACAAGGCGATCACGGTCAAGCTGATCACGCGCGAACAAGCCGAACGGATGTCCGATAGAGAAATCACCGAGTTGATCTTCCTGCCGGGCTTTTCGACCGCCGACAAGGTGACGAATTTTTCCGGCCGGGGCGTCGGCATGGATGTGGTGCGGACAAACGTGGAAAAGATTGGTGGCACGGTCGATATCGAATCAAAACCGGGTCACGGCACCACGCTAAAGATGAAGATCCCGCTGACCCTCGCGATCATCCCCGCGTTGATCATCACCAGTGGCGGCGACCGGTATGCAATTCCCCAAGTCAGCCTGTTGGAACTGGTGCGGCTCGATGTAGAACAGGCCCAAAAGGGGATTGAATGGATTCACAACGCGGCCGTTTACCGACTGCGAGGCAACCTGCTGCCTCTGGTTTATCTCAACCGGGAATTACAGGTTGAAGACACACGAGTCGACGGGGATGTCAATATTGTCATCCTGCAGGCCGATGACCGGCAATTTGGACTGATTGTCGACGCGATCCATGACACTGAAGAAATCGTGGTCAAACCATTACAAAAGCAGATCAACGGGATTGCTGCGTTTTCAGGCGCGACAATCATGGGCGACGGCAGGGTCGCTCTCATTCTAGACGTGCTGGGAATCGCCCAAGAGGCAAATGTCGTGACGGGAATCCGCGAACGGGGAATCGCGGAGAAGGTCGCGACATCCGAAGCAATCCCGAAGGAGACGGTGCTGCTATTTGTCACCCGATCGGGAGAACGGATGGCCGTGCCACTTTCGAGTGTTGCCCGCCTGGAGGAATTTCCACGATCCGCATTGGAGCGCGTCGGGAATCGGTACGTCGTGCAATATCGCGGGCAGATTCTGCCCTTGCTGGATGTGGGCAAGGCACTCGGTCGAAAGAAGAAAAAATCGCCATCCTCATCCCGTCCAAAATCATCCCAGCCCGTGCAAGTCGTCGTGTACACCGGCCCTGACCAAATGCTGGGGCTGATCGTGGGACAGATCCTGGACATCGTCGAAGAGGCCATCGTGACCAAATCTCGGACCCGACGTCGGGGAGTCCTCCACACCGCCGTGTTGCAGGAGAAGGTTACAGAATTCCTTGACGTCGAAGGACTCGTTCGGGCCGTCGATCCCGACTTTTTCGATTCGACTCCGGTGGGAGTTGATTCTCTTCGCGGCCAACAATGAGGCGTTTGCTTACCCCATTGCCGCGAACCAACGTCTCACTGCTGACCGTTCTAGGTTTAACTTATGGCCACCACTCATCAATTCTGCACATTTTATGCGGCCGGCCTTTATTTCGGACTGGATGTGATGAAGGTGCAGGAAATCATTCGCTACCAGGAAATGACCCGGGTGCCTCTCGCCTCGCCGGTTGTTCGGGGGCTGATCAATCTCCGTGGACAGATCGTCACGGCACTCGACTTGCGTCGGCGGTTGGATCTCCCTGACCGACCTGATGACCAATCGGCAATCAACGTCGTGGTGCAGACCGACGATGGCGCCGTCAGCCTGCTCGTCGATGAGATTGGTGATGTTCTCGCGGTTCCCGAGACGGACTTTGAACGGCCCCCGGATACGCTGACCGGTCCGGTCCGAGACCTGATCCTGGGGGCCTACAAACTGCCCGACAGATTGCTGTTGATCCTGAACACTGCCAATACCGTAAACATTGCCACCGTCGGCCGCATATAACCCTGACACATCGTTTTATGGTCGTCCCGGCCACTTCGGGGACCACTCGGAGCCAGTATGAGCAGCACATCAACCACCATCGATCCGCTGGATTCGCTTGAATTCTTGCGCGCGGGCTTATCAGCAGTTCAGGCCAACATCTTCATTGCCGATCCGGCCTTGACCCTGATCCATGCCAACGACAAAGCGCTTGAAACCCTGCGGAGACTGGCCGACCAGATCGAGGAGGCCTTTGGCGTCTCTGTCGATGAAATCGTCGGTGCTTCAATCCATCGGTTCCATAAAGACAAGCGGCGCGTCGAGCGGATCCTGAAGAACGCGTCCGCGCTTCCACATGTTGCTGAATTCAGTTTCGGCAATGTCTCACTACAGGCCACGATTAACGCAATCCACGGTGCCGGCAACGAAGTCCTTGGTTACATCGTGAATTGGCAGGACACCAGCGTTTGGAAGGACGAAAAGGCCCGCTTCAATTCGATTCTCGCCGCCATCGACAAGTCGCAGGCCGTCATTGAATTTCAACTGGATGGGACGATCGTGGCCGCGAATGAAAACTTCCAGCGGACGATGGGGTACACGCTCGACGAGATCAAGGGCCGGCACCACAGCCTGTTTGTCGACGACGCCTTGCGTCAAAGTCATGAATACATGGAATTCTGGACTCGATTGGGTCGCGGTGAATTTCAAGCGGGCGAATACCGGCGAATCGCGAAGGGAGGTCGGGAAGTCTGGCTGCAGGCCTCCTATAATCCGATCCTCGATCAAAACGGCCGGCCGCTGAAAGTCATTAAATACGCCACCGACGTAACGACTCAGGTCAAGCTGCGGATGGACATTCAATGCGCATTCAAGGAAGTCGCCACCAACGCCACGGCACTCGGGACCGCCTCCTCGAAGCTGTCCCAGGTGAGCCAGTTGATGGCTGCGAATGCCGAGGAGACTGCCGTTCAATCAAACGTCGCCAGTGCGGCTGCCGAGCAGGTGAGCTCCAACGTGGCGATGGTGGCCACGGCGGCCGAAGAGATGGGGGCCAGCATCAAGGAAATCGCCAAGAGTGCCAACGAAGCTGCCCGAGTGGCAACGACCGCAGTCAAGGTCGCGGAGAGCACGAATGCGAAAGTGGCCAAGCTCGGCGAATCGAGTGCGGAGATCGGCAACGTGATCAAGGTGATCACCTCGATTGCCCAGCAGACGAACTTGCTGGCCCTGAATGCGACGATCGAAGCTGCGCGTGCGGGAGAGGCCGGCAAAGGCTTCGCCGTGGTGGCCAACGAGGTGAAGGAACTCGCCAAGCAAACCGCCAAGGCGACTGACGACATCAGCCGGAAGATTGAAGCCATCCAGGGCGATACGAAGGGGGCCGTGGATGCCATTGCTCAGATCGGACAAATCATCAATCAAATCAACGATATTCAAAACACAATCGCCAGTGCCGTCGAGGAGCAAACCGCGACAACCAGCGAGATTGGTCGCAACGTCACGGAGGCGGCCAAGGGGAGCAGCGAGATCGCCCAGAACATCATGGGTGTCGCCCAAGCCGCCCGCAGCACGACGGAAGGAGCGATCAACACGCAGTCCTCGGCCAATGAACTGGCCCAGATGGCGGCTGCATTGCAAAGCATCGTTTCGCACTTCAAGTACTAGACTTGTGCGGAATTCGCTATGATTCGACACGACGCTTTCAGAAGCCGGGACTTGAACCGTTCGCTGGAACAACGAATTCCCAAAACTGCGGAGGGCAACGATGCAAGCGCTGGTCATCGACGATTCTCGGGCCGTGCGGATGATCATCGGCAAAATCCTCCGTGACGCAGGCATGGACGTGCTGGAAGCCGGGGACGGCAGGCAGGGAATCGACCAGCTCGAAATCAACCCCGATGTCGAACTCATTTTGGTGGATTGGAACATGCCCGTCATGAATGGGTATGAATTCATCCAAGCCGTTCGTGCTCAACAGGTCTATGATCGCATCCGGATCATGATGGTGACGACCGAGGCGGAAAGCGAACAGGTCACCAAGGCCCTCGCCGCCGGAGTCAACGAATACCTGATGAAGCCGTTCACCAAAGAGGTTTTGATCGCCAAACTGAGCATGATGGATGTTTTGGAGTATTGATTCGCTCGGTGTCGAACTCCGACAATCTGCGCCACTGAAGTTCGAGCCACCGTAACCGAAACGGACACTGCTTCGTGAACAAGGCCCGCATTCTGGTCGTCGACGATTCCGTTGTCGTCCGCCGTACCGTCAGCGACGAATTGGCCCGTGATCCCGCGTTGGAAGTCGTCGGCACGGCGGCGAATGGCAAAATCGCCCTGGCGAAGATCCCCCAGGTCAATCCCGACATCGTGATCCTCGACGTCGGGATGCCCGAGATGGATGGGCTCGAAACGCTTGTTCATATTCGCAAGAGTTATCCCAAGCTGCCCGTCATCATGTTCAGTTCGCTCACTGAGCGAGGTGCGATTATCACACTCGAGGCCCTCTCGCTCGGGGCCAGTGATTACTTCGCCAAGCCGTCGAATAGTGTTGGCTTGGACGCCTCGCTGAAAGTGATTCGGGAAGAATTGGTCCCGTCGATCAAAGCTCTCTGTAGAATCGGCTCGCCGGTCTCGACGCCTCCCAGGCTTGCAACGCGTCCTGTGGCGAATGGCAAGATCGAAGTCGTGGCAATCGCCACTTCGACGGGCGGCCCGAATGCGCTGACCGAGATCTTCCGCACCATTCCAGCCTCATTCCCGTTGCCGTTCGTGATCGTGCAACACATGCCTCCCATGTTTACCAAACTCCTCGCTGAGCGAATGTCGGCTCAATGCCCGATCCGCTTCCATGAGGCCGTGCCCGGTGATGTTCTCAAACCGGGGCAAGCCTGGATTGCGCCCGGAAATTTCCACATGACAGTTTCACGCGTCGGCTTGCAGGTCCAGGTTCAAACGAACCAGAACCCTCCCGAGAATTCGTGCCGTCCGGCAGCAGACGTCCTCTTTCGCTCGGTGGCTGAAACGTTCGGTCCAGCCGCCTTGTGCGTCGTCCTCACGGGAATGGGTCGGGACGGCCTTCGCGGATGCGAGACGATCTGCGAAGCGGGCGGACAGGTGATTGCTCAGGATGAAGCCACTTCAGTCGTCTGGGGCATGCCGGGATTTGTCACCCGTGCCGGTCTGGCAAGCACCATTCTTCCGTTATCCCAGATCGCCGGGGAAATCAATCGGCGGGTTACCGGAAAGCCGTCGACATGACCGACGCCGATTTCGACTACATTCGCAAACTCCTCGTCGATCGCAGTGCAATCGTTCTGGGGGATGACAAGCGCTACCTGGTCGAGGCGCGGCTCGCACCGGTGATCGGGCAACTCAATGTGCCGTCGATCAGCGATCTGGTCTCCAAACTCCGCTTGGGATCGAATCCCGGGATGGCCACCAAAGTTATAGAAGCCCTCGTCACGTCTGAGACTTCCTTCTTCCGCGACATCTCTCCATTTGAAGTCCTGCGCAAACAAGTCCTGCCCGAACTCATTGCCGCGCGGGCCTCCGAACGGAAATTGACGTTTTGGTCTGCGGCCTGTTCGACTGGTCAAGAGCCCTACACAATCGCGCTCATGCTCCGCGAGTACTTTCCAGAACTCGCAAACTGGCAGATTACGATCCTGGGAACGGATATCTCGACCGAGGTGATTGCCAAAGCGAAAGAGGGAATTTACTCTCAGTTTGAGGCCAACCGCGGACTGCCGGCAAAGTTGATGGTCAAGTACTTCAAACAGATCGGCACGACCTGGCAGCTCGATTCCTCGATCCGCGACATGGTGGAGTACCGACCGTTCAACCTGGCGGCGGCCTGGCCGGGGCTGCCCGTGTTCGATGTGGTGCTGTTGCGAAATGTGATGATTTACTTCGACGTGTTGACGAAACGAGAAATCCTAACTCGGGTCGAAAGGGTGCTTCGCCCGGACGGTTATCTGGTCTTGGGAGGGTCGGAGACAACGCTCAACATTAGCGACACCTTCAGCCGAGTGGAGCGAGCGAAGGGTGGTTATTACCAACGACGGGAGTACGCCTCGCTGAGCCGCGGATGACACACGAATGAATTTCACCCTCGGCACCCTCGTCGCGTTTCATCGAGACACTTAACGGAATCGGTTTATGCCCCAGTTCGATCTACCCGCGGGAGCGCGGCCCATTGGAGACGAAATTCAAAACCAGTTTCTCGATCCCTTAATCGAAGCAACGCTGATCGCACTCCGGGAAGTCGCCGCAACCGAGGTGTCGCCCGGTCCTGCGTTTCTCACCACCACGCCGCTGGATTTCGGCGAGCGATCGGCTTTGATCGAACTTGGCTTTCCTTCCGGCACTGGCGCGCTTGTCTTGAGCGTGCCGGAAGCCGCAGCACACCCGCTCGCAACCCGGATGCTAACTGGTCAAGACGTTGTCATCGAGGCTCTCCTGATCGATGACTGCCTCGGTGAGATTGCGAACGTGATCGCTGGACAAGGGAAAGCCCTGCTTCACGGAACGGTGTGGCATTACACACTTGGAACTCCGCGGGTGGCATCCGGACTCGGCCGCAGCCCCTTTTTTGAGGGCCGATTGGAATGGTTTGTCCTGAGCTTTCTAAGCGAGTTCGGAATCCTTTTTCTACAGGTCTCGGTCGTTACGCCGGCAATGTAAGCGTTTCGGTGGTGCGGCCCGTCGCGACGGCGATTGATTGCGCAAGTTGCTTGAGATCGAAGGGCTTCATCAACAGTACCGAAAGCGGGTTACCCAGTACGGCTTCGGCCTGGCTGGTATCTGATTCGCTGCTCATTAACACGAACCCGACTTTGGCACATTCCGGGTCCGCCCGCATCAGGGTCGCCAATTGCACCCCGGTCATGTCCGACAGATGCATGGTACTCACGATCGCATTGGCCCGGTGTTGTTTGGCCAGTGCCAGCGCTTGAGTTCCGGAACCCGTCGAATGCACATTGAGCAATCCCAGACTCGTCAAGTAGCTGCGAAAGATCGAACCCTGAGCTCTCGACGGCTCGACCAGCACCAGGACCAGTTCAACCAGCCGGCGAGTATCGGAGAGAGAGGCATTGGATCCATCCACATTCATCACGTTCGAGGCGACGAGTGAGGAATCGTCCCCCGAAATCGCTGTTTTATTGAAGGGACTTTGGTTCAGAGCGACCTTATCGGCTGCGGCAACGGGCCTTTCTGTCAGCCCCTTGACCAACGGTTTTGCAGCTTCCATCAGTCGCAAGACGTCAGTCATGCTTGCCAACCGGTCTTCAATTTTCTTGGCGACCATGCGTTCGAACGCCGCAACCAATGCCAGGGGGACTGCAGGCACCACTGCCCGCAGATCGGGGATTTTGCCCTCGCGGTGTTGCAGCATCAGGCCCATTAACGATCCGGCGGTATAGGGCGGCCTGCCAGTCAACAAGAAGTACAGCGTACACCCCAAACTGTAGATGTCGGCTCGCTGGTCAATCGTGGTGGAATCGACAGCCTGCTCGGGCGGCATGTAATCGACAGTACCGAGAATCCCCCCCGCCTGCGTGATGGAGTAATTGCCTCCGTCACTTTCCGAGGTCGCCTCTGTGAGTCGCGCCAGCCCCAGGTCGGCGACTTTGATCACTCCGTCGGTCGTGAGCATCAGGTTGGCAGGTTTGATGTCTCGATGAATGATGCCCTTCGAATGAGCATACTCCAGCCCCGCGGCTGCCTGCGCGATGTAATCAACAGTCGCCTTGATGGAGAGTGGACCGTTCGCCTGGATTTCATGGGCCAAGTCGCGTCCGTCAACAAACTCCATCACCAGGAAATGCCCGACCTCCGCTTCATCCGCATCGTACGCCATCACGATGTTCGGGTGCGCCAATTGAGCGATCGTCTCGACTTCCCGTTGAAATCTCTGCACGAACGATGCCTGTTGGGCAATCTCGGGAGCCAGCAACTTCAACGCGACAATGCGCTTCATCCGCCGGTGGCGAGCCTTGAATACGGCCCCCATTCCGCCAGCTCCAAGCTTGGAGAGGATGTCGTAATTTCCTGCCCGCAGTTGTTCGCGTTCTGGAAGAAGATCGAGCCGTAGGCGTCGCCGTCGAGCGACGAATCGTAGCCCGCGTCTACCAGCGTGTGCGCCTTCTTCTC
The DNA here is from genome assembly GCA_046160045.1 of Bryobacteraceae bacterium. Classification (GTDB taxonomy): domain Bacteria; phylum Acidobacteriota; class Terriglobia; order Bryobacterales; family Bryobacteraceae; genus CAZGUX01. The sequence continues at coordinate 24,484 of JBJXGR010000027.1, read as the reverse complement.
TTCTTTCGCCTTGCACCAGATGAACTTCTCGATGTCGGGATGGTCCGCGTTCAGGATGACCATCTTGGCCGCCCGGCGGGTCTTGCCTCCGGACTTGATTACCCCCGCGAACGCGTCAAAGCCCTTCATAAACGACAGCGGACCCGACGCCCGCCCGCCGCCCGACAACAGCGCGTTCTCTTCCCTCAGCGGCGACAAGTTCGAACCCGTCCCCGAGCCCCACTTGAACAGCATGCCTTCCGTCTTCGCCAAGTCCAGGATCGATTCCAGCGAGTCCTTGACCGAGACGATAAAGCAGGCGGAGCACTGGGGACGCCGCATTCCCGCTTCGAGCGACTTGACTTCCGCCGAATGCTCGTCCCAGTACCACCCGTAGCCGCGCGCTTCCTTGACCCCGACATTGAACCAGACCGGCGAGTTGAACGACGCCTTCTGGGTCACCATCAGGTGGGCCAACTCGTTGCGAAAGTTCTCCGCGTCTTCATCGGCCCGGAAGTAGCCGTCCTTCTTGCCCCAATCCGTCATCGTGTCCACCACCCGGTGAACCATCTGCGCGATGCTTCGCTCACGCTCAGGGCTTCCCAGCTTTCCATGGAAGTACTTGCTGGCCACGATGTTCGTCGCCGTCTGCGACCAGTCCATCGGGACTTCCACGTCGCGCTGTTCAAAGATCACCGCACCTTTGTCGTTTCCAATCGACGCGGTGCGCGTCTCCCACAGAATGTCGTCGTAGGGGGTTTTCCCTTTCTCCAACCGGGCGGTGAAGAATCGGGGGAAGGCGACGCCGACGCGGTCCTCTCGGCGGAGGCTCTTTCGCTGGGCGCTCACAGGCGCGCTCAAACTCACGGAAAGCTGACCCATCTGCTTTCTACTCCTTAACTTTATTTTTGCCTGGAAGGAACTGGGTTTTGCTGCAAAGATGACGAAGCGATGAAACTACTCAGCCACACCTCGAAAGGATGCCCCAATATGTAGTATGTCGTCAAGAAGTTTATCTATATGCAGTACTATAACTTACAGGCGCGAACATCAGATACCCGGGTCCGATGTTTTGGGAGACTTGATCTAACTTTATTATTTACAATCGCTTACAGCCTTGGCCGGCCAGCCCGGCCAAGCCCTCCGCCGGCGTCGAAATGCCTCGTCCTCACCGAATCGCCCATGTTTTTCGGTCATACCACACTGTCTGCCACGATACCACTATGGCTCTGCCGCACTCATCGAGCCGGTTCCACGATCCAGTTGCCGTCGCCCAACGGGATTCCGGCGATCATCTCGGAACCCAAACGGATCAACGGTGGCTCGTTGGAGCCGCCGCGCTGCAAGCTGTAAAGCGTGTTTTCGTCAACCACGTACCACTCCGGAAATTCGTTCAGCCGCACGTAGTTCCTGGCGAAGTTGAGTTCGCGGCGGTGGCGCGCGTAGTCGAAGCGAATGGCGGCGCCTCCGGAGTTGGCGACGCTCAGATACAGGCGGCTGCCATCGCGTTCGGCGCCCACACGCATCCCCGGCTTCCAATGAACAGGCCGGCATCCCAGGCTCTTCATCAGAAGATAGAGCATCGCCGTGCGGTTGTAGTTACCTTCGCCATACCAGTTTTCGATGTGGCCGTCGTCCTTCTGCATCGCCTGCATGACCCTCATTTCGGACTCGATCCAGTCCAGGGCTTCAGGCACCGGCTCGCGATTCACCAGGTAGATGGCGCTCTCGATCGCGTCCGCGTAGCCGTCGAAGGAGCCGCGCTCCCAGTCGTAGCGGCGATAGTTCGGCAGATTCTTCAGCACACGGCGGACCGAATCGCGGTACTTCGCTTCGCCCGTTGCCTGATAGAAGGAATACACCGCGCCATAAACGTAACCCCAGTTGTCGGAGAGCCCCGTATTCAGCGGCTTCAGCGTGGCTGCGTCGACGGAATTGTAGAGCAGGCCGTCAGGGTTGGCCGAGGCGAGGATGCGGTCGAGCATGCGCGCGATCGCCGGCCGGTATCGGGCGGCGCGCGGAGATCCGAGCGTCTCCTCGAGTGTGTAGAGCAGCGTGAGTCCGACGACGGTTTCGTTGCCGTGATCCCGCAAGCGCAACTGGCCGTCGCCTGTGTGCTTGTCGAAATCCCACTTGGAACTCGGAACGCCATGGTTGCCTGGGAGCACCTCCTCGATGTAGGCGTCGCCGATCCGGCGGGCCCACTCGAGAAAGCGGGGATCGGCCGTCATCGGAGCGAGGCGAACCAGGGTCTGGAGGTAGTCGCCATTCAACTCGGCGTCGGAGGCGGGCAGGTTGCCGAACGCCGATTTCACGGGAGCGTGGTTCATGGCGTCGGCCGTCATGTCTACCATGCGATAGAACCAGGGCGTGCGCCCGAGGTACTCCGTGACGGCAAGCAGACCGTCCTTTGCATACTCGCCCGCTCCGAACAGGCTGGGCGGACCGAGTTTGCCTGTCGAGAGTTCCAGGTTGCCGGGAATCCCGCCTTGCGCGTTGGTGTACCGGATTTCGTTCCGCAGCATTTCCATCAGCCGGCCGTGATACAGGTCGGGATCCGTGAGGTGGGCAGTCAGAATGAGATAAGGATATAGGTCTGCTCCCGAATTGTGCGGCGTATAGAGGCGGGTTTTGTCGCCTTCCTTCAGGCCGCGGCGGCCCGGAATGCGATCGGGCAGGAGGAGCGTCTTCGGGTCGGCATCGCGCAGCCACGCATACAGGAGACGCTGAATGGAGGCGGCGACTTCATCGAAGCGCCGGCTGTTGTCGCGCGCTCGGGCGAAGGAATCGTCCCCCCAAGCCGATCCCGCAACAAGAAGAATCAGTATCCAGGGCATAGCATCTGCTCCTATTGTGAAGATCGCGAATGCGCACAGGAAGCCTGCCCGGGGAGGCGGAGGCGGTGAACGCGGGTCCCAACCAGCGTTCGCAGCCGAACGATCGCCTGCATGTGCAATCTCTTGTGGACGTCGGAACGTCGGATGTTTTTCCACTCGTCCGTTGTATAATCCCTAACATTCGGGGTTTTTGTGCCGGCGTCGTCCATGGAGGGCGTAGCCTACCCCGACCTACGGAGAAGCCGATGAATTCTTGTGAAAAACTGGTTACACTTGCCTGCCTGACACTTACCCTGGGCGCGACCGCGGGAACCGCCCAGGTGGTTAACGCAACCGTGACCGGCACCGCAAAAGACCCGAGCGGCGCGGTGATTGCCGGCGCCAAGGTCCGGGCGGTCAACACGGACACCAACTTCGACTACAAGACGGAGACGGACTCCTCGGGCCTGTATGCATTTCGCAGCCTGCCGCCGGGTTCGTACCGGCTGGAAGCGGAAGCGTCCGGATTTCAGAAGTACGTCGCGAGCGGAGTGACCCTTCAGGTGAACCAGCAGGCGCGTATCGACCTGGCACTGCAGGTCGGTGAGATGACCCAAACCGTGGATGTTGCGGCCACCACACCGCTGATCGATACCGAGGCGCCGGTGGTCGGGGGCGTGATTCCCGATCGGAATATTGTCAGCCTGCCTCTCAACGGCCGGAACTTCATGGAGCTGACCACGCTGACGAGCGGCATGAACGAGGGCGGCACCAGCAACGCCAAAGGCGGCATTCTCAACAAGGGCTTCGCTCCGTCGGGCGCCGGCCAACCCGCGGCCGAGAACAACTACCAACTGGACGGCGCCGACAACAATGAGTCCTTCTTCGAGACTTATAACGTCGCACCGCCCGTGGACGCCGTTCGCGAATTCAAATCGCAGGTCGGCCAGTACTCGGCGGAGTTCGGCGCCGGCGGCGGCGCGGTCATCAGCGTCGTGACCAAGTCCGGTACCAACGACATCCACGGGACCGTCTGGCACTTCCTGCGAAACGACATCACCGACTCGCGCAACTTCTTCCTCACGCCCACTCAGAACAAAGCGCCGATTCGCCGCAACCAGTACGGCTTTGTGCTGGGCGGACCGGTCCTGATTCCCCGTTTGTATAACGGCAAAGACAAAACGTTCTTCTTTGCGAGCTATGAAGGCAACCGGCTCAGCCGCTCGTTCTTCCGCTCCGGCGTCGCTCCGACCGCGGAGATGCTGCAAGGCAATTTCACCGACTATGCCCGCCTCCGCCCGGTGACCCTGCTCGATCCGTTCACGAAGGCCCCTTATCCGAACAATGTGATTCCATCGAGCCAGTTGAGCCCCATCTCACTGGCCCTCGCCAGATACTGGGACGCTCCAAACAACCCGGCCAATCCCCGGCAAAGCTGGGTGGCCAATCTGGCCGGCCGCGACAACGCCGACAGCTTCCAGGTGCGCGGCGACCATCGCATCAATCAGGGAAACGAGATCTTTGGCCGCTACAACTCCACCGAGGTCGACCGGTTTACTCCAGGCACCTTTCCCCGCGCCGGCGGCGTGGTGCAGCCGCAGCGATTTCAGAACGCCGCGCTGGGGTTAACCAGCAATCTGCGCCCGAACCTGCTCAACGAATTCCGCTTCGCCTTCAATCGCGCGACCAACCGCTCGCGCGGGCAGAACAACGGCACGCCGGTCGCAGCCGACGCCGGCGTTCCTTTCGCCTATCGCGATCCGCTGCGGGCGGGGTTCATTTCGGGCATGGGGCTCGGGAACTCGCTGGTGACGGGTATCTCCGAAGGCGGTTTGCCGTGGTTCCTCACCGTGAACCAGTTCCAGTTCTGGGATGGCATCACCTGGGTGCGAGGACGGCACAACCTCAAAGCGGGCGCCGACGTCAGCCGCATCCGCTCCGACGCCTTTCTCGGTACGCATGGCAATGGCAACTACACGTTTGACGGCCGCCACACCGGAGACGGCTTCGCCGACTTCCTGCTGGGCTATCCCAGCTCAGCCATACTGCAATTGGTGCCCAACGAGACCGGCCGATTCCGCCGGACATCGTACGCCTTTTACTTCCTCGATGACTGGAAGGTGAACTCGAGGCTGACCCTGAACATCGGCGTCCGCTACGAATACCGCACGCCGCCGCTCGAAAAGGGCGGCTTGTCGTCGATCTTCGATCCGACCCTGGCGAACGGAGTGGGCGGTCTCGCCTTCCCGAACAACAACACCACGGCGGTGGATTTCTATCGCACGTTCCGTCCCGATCTGGGAGTTCGCCTGCTCGATCGCAACACCATGACGCTGCCGGACAAGAACAATTTCGCGCCTCGGTTCGGATTCGCGTTCCGGCCGCTCGGCAACACGAAGTTGGTGGTTCGCGGCGGGTACGGATGGTATTACTCGTCGCCCGCGTTCAACAACATCGTGCAGAACTCGCTGACCGCGCCGCCGGCGCAACAGTGGCCGACGTACGCTTCGGCGACGGACCGCCCCACCGTCAACTGGGGCGGGAATATCGGTACGCCCATCAGCGAAGCGTTGAAAACCGCAACGTTTGGCGTGATCACGGGCCCGGAGCAGAAATTCCTCGACGCCTACACGCAGCAGTACAGTTTGAGCATCTCGAAGGAAATCGGCAACGATTTCGTAGTCGAGGTCGGCTACCTTGGCTCCAAGGGCACACACCTCGAAACCGCCTTTGACTACAACTGGACGACGCCGGCGCCGGGTGCGTTCCAGCCCCGCCTGCCGTTCCCGAAGTGGGGCCGGCTGGTGGGCTTCTCGAGCGGCGGAGGGTCCTGGTACAACTCGTTGTTGGTGACGGCCGAAAAGCGCTTCTCCAAAGGCCTGTCGTTCAAGGGGTCCTACACGCACGGCCGCGTCTATCTGACCAACGCGGCGCGAGCGATCGCCGTGCAGAATCCCGCCAACCTGAAATTGGAAAAGGGCCCAACCGGCGACGACATGCGCCACCGCTTCACCAACTACTTCACCTACGAACTCCCCCTCGGCAAGGGACGCAGGTTCCTGGCCGATGCCAACAAGCTGACCAACGCAGTGCTGGGCGGCTGGAACGTTTCGGGCATCACCACGATGAGAACGGGCCTTCATCTGAATCCGACCATCGGCGCCGGCAACTGCAACTCGTCTTTGTTCAACTCGTGCCGCGCCGACGCCATCGGGCCGACGATCCAGAATGGTGAAAGCGGCGTCGACAAGCCGCGGTTCCTGCGGGACGCGTATGAGTTTCCGCTCAAGCCGGGGCGGCCGGCACAGCCGCCGCGGTTCGGGACCTCCGGCTACAACACCTTGCGCGGCAACGGCATCAACAACTGGGACATGTCGCTGCAGAAGAACTTCTCGCTCACGGAGCGCTTCCGCCTGGAGTTCCGGTGGGAGACGTTCAACACGTGGAACCACGGGCAGTTCGCGAGCCCCACTGGATCGCCCGACAATCCCAACTTCGGACGGACGTTCTCCACGCAAGTGAATCCGCGCGAGAATCAATTCGCGCTCAAGCTGTACTTCTGAACGCCGGGATTGCGGCTCTGGACTTTGGCCTTTTCCCCCACCTGTGGGGCGGCCCTTCAGGCCGCGGCGCGCTTTAGCGCGCCCTGTGAGTTTGGCCCTTTGAGTCTAACCCCCTTCAAGGCGGGTCTGCGTAGGCGCATAATGCGGAACGGGAGGTATTTATGCCCACCCGCCGTGAATTCGAATCCGCGCTGCTTCCCGCCGGCCTGGTCTTGCTCACAAGCGCTTGCGGTACACGCGCGGCAACCGCCAGTTTGACCCGGAAGAAGTTTGAGGCCGCGTATCTCGGTTTGGAGCGCACAGGCGAACTTGCGAACCGGGAGCAGGTATTGAAGGCCATCTACCGCGAGTGCCGCCTGTGCCCCAGGCAATGCGGCGCCAACCGGACCCGCGGCGAAAAAGGCGTCTGCCGGTCGACCGATCGCGCCAAGGTCTACTCGACACATCCACACTTCGGCGAGGAGCCTCCGCTCACCGGACGCAAGGGGTCGGGAACCGTCTTCTTCAGCAACTGCAGCCTGTTGTGCGTGTACTGTCAGAACTGGGAGATCGCCCATCGGGGTGATGGCCGCTTCGTCAGCGACGAAACACTGGGCCGGTTGATGGTCGATCTGCAGCAACAGGGATGCCACAACATCAACCTCGTGACTCCGACCCACATTGTGCCGAACATCGTGGGCGGCCTGCGGCATGCGATCGCGCGCGGGCTGCGAATTCCGTTGGTGTACAACTGCGGCGGCTATGAACCGGTGGAGGTCATCCGCCTGCTGGACGGGATCGTCGACATCTACCTGCCGGACTTCAAATACACCGATGGCGCGATGGCGGCAAAGTATTCGACCGATGCAAAGGACTATCCGGAGGTCGCCTCGGCGGCGATCGTCGAGATGCACCGCCAGGTCGGCGAACTCGTGACCGATGAGCAGGAGATCGCTCTGCGGGGCTTGATGATCCGGCACCTGGTGTTGCCGGAGAACATCGCGGGGACGGACCGTTTCGTGCGCTTTGTCGCCGGACGCCTCAGCCGGTCGACGTATGTCAACATCATGGCGCAATACCGGCCGGAGCATCGCGCGCGGCGCTATCCGGAGTTGTCGCGAAGGATCACGCGGGAAGAGTACCGGCAAGCGCTGCGGTGGGCCGGGGAAGCGGGTCTGACGAACGTCGCGACGGCGTGACTCTACAGCTTCCGTCTCTCTCGCGAACTCGGTACAATCAGCGCGAATCCTCGTCCGACGCCGCAGCGCGGTTCGTCGAACCCAGCGCGATCCTCGCCGGACGGCTGCAAACCGGACGCCCCGGCTGAGACGAAGCAAAGCCGCACACCGACATCTCGGTGACCATCGCCGGCAGGTCGTCGGGAATCGCCACGTTCACCTGGTCGACCCCCGGATACGCCTGGAGCGGTCCCGCGAAGACGGGCGTCACCACGCGATCGTGAATCCGTACTTCCACGCGGCCCGGCACCGGCGCGAGCAAGCCCGTCAGGAACACCTGGAAGACGCTGCCAGGCGGTGCCGGATGATCCGCCGAGTTCAGGGTGTTGTCCGAGTTGTAAATGCCGTCCGGAAAAATCGCCGGGGCCACCTCGGCCAATGTGACGGTACGCAGCACGCCGCGCGCGTTGCCGGCAGTCACCAACAACTGGGCGGAAGACCGGCCCGCTAATTCAGGTGGTACTCGGATCTCGAGAAGATTGGCGGTTCTCCGAAGGAGGGTGGCCGGAATCGAATCCAGCGCGGCGCGCAATTCTCCGCCCGTTGGGAACACCCCGCGGACCCTTGCCTGAGCGCCGGGAGCCAGCGTCGTCACTTCGGGATCCGCCAGGTTGGCGACCGTGGTGATCAGCAGTTCGGGCTCGACCGGTGGCAAAGGCGTAACGGTGAAGGTCACCGGAGCGCTGCGGCTTCCAGCCAGGGGTCCGGCGTCGATCGTCAGCACCGCCTCGTAGGTCCCTGGCGTAACTTTCTGCGGTTGTGCCCACAGGCGCACCGTGGCGTTGTTGACGCCTCCCGGGTTTTCGATGAGCAGCCAGTCGGAGCCGCTCTTATAGGCCACGGTGACCGTCCAGTTCAGCACGCCGCCGCCCGTGTTGTTGACGAAGACCGGTTTCGGGATCGGTGCGGAGTTTGCCAGGGCGCGGAAATCGAGCGCTTGCGCGGTGACCGAGAGGCGCGGGAAAAACGCCGCGTCGCAATCATTAAGCGCGGAGCAGTCTGAAGGGGGCGCGACCGCGGCGAATCGCGGCACGGGCGCCGAGGGGGACGCGGTCAGGTCGGTCGACAGCGGCGCCAGCAGGATCTCCACGCTGGCGATTGCGGTTCGCGAGGACGACAGCCCGTAGAAAGTCGGAATCTGCGCGCTCTCGCGTACGCTCGCTTGACTGTCCACGACCTCATAGACAGCGAAGCCCGAGCCTGCGCGCAGGGGAACCGGCTTCACGGCATCGAGCAGCATGTGGCCGGCGCCGCCGCCCGGCCGGTATAACGGCGTGCCGCCCGAACCGTCCGCGGCCGCGTCCGGCACGCGCGCCAGCAGCAGCGACCCTGCAGGCGAAGGGGCCCACTGCCCGGGAGATTGAGGCGTGCCGAGATCCCCGCCGGCGGTTGGCTGAATCGCGCTTGAACCAGCCACCAGGTCGGGAACAAAAAGAGAAGCGCCCTCCGGGAAACCCGAGTACCGCACGAGCAGCCGTGTCCCCGAGTCAGCGAGATCGCTCTTGATCTCGAACGCGGTAGCAAATCCCTCCGTGATCCGCACCGAAAAGAAACGTGTGCCGGCGGCGAAGAATTGGGCCATGGTCGCTTCGCGCGGCAACCCGGAGTTCACGCAACGGACGCCGCTCGAAGAATAGGTCGCCAGCAAAGCGCGGGACGGGATTCCCACGGTGAGCGCACTGCCGGGCGTCGCGAGGTTCGTCGAACCAGCCGAGGATAATTGCAATTGAATCGGCTGGCGCGCATCGGCTCCTTGAGAGTTGACGGCCCCGCGCAGGTTCGATAAGCGAAGCGTGGTCTTGCCGCTTGTGGGAACCGTGAACTGGACACCGTTGAACACGACGGTTCGCGTCGAAGTCACCACGGCCGGCCTGGGCGCGGGAACGGGGCCCGATCCCGTGTCTATGGTGAGAAAGATGTCCGCCGCGCCGGAACTCGACACGCGGTTGGTGATGTTCACCGAAAGGAAAAAGACCAGGTTGGCCGAGACCACCGTGCCCGCGGGGGCGCCGGAGCAATTGAGGAAAACGTCGCCCAGACGCTCCGAGAGTCCTTCGGAGCGCACGACAACGGGTGCGGCGGTAGGGGCACAGAACAGGGCGTTGGATTGAGCCAGGGCAACCGAAGGGACCCAGACGAGAAGAGCAAGGAACCAGCGCATCGGACCTCCAGTCGTCTTGAGCGTATCAGACCCGCAAAGGCGGGCAGGGGATGGTCCGGAGTGGAACTCGCCGCGCACGAATCTCGATTAGTTGTCGTGTCCCACTCGCAGAGTGAACAAGGCGGCAAGATCTCTTGCGCCGTGAACGACACTGATCACCTGAATCGGCCTCGCCTCCCACACGTAGGCAACGACGTAGGAGTAGAAGTTCCAGAAGCGTTACTTTCGGCTCAGAAGTTCATCGTGATAGTGCCCAATGCCGGGAGACCGCCCCAGCGCTCGGAGGCCCTCATAGAATTCAGACCGGAGGCGCTCGGCGGTATCTGGGCTATCCTCGGCAATCTCGAGGAGAATCTCCTGCAGGTCCCTCTTGGCTTCCGGGGTGAGAACGAAAGACCGTTTCACTGATGGATGGCCCTGTTGCGGCGCCGTTCATTGATCATCTCCCGAAGCTCGTCGAAGACCTCATCACCATCAAGCAGCCCGCCGCGCCCGGCCTGGGCCGCGCCCCTTTTCAGCTTTGTCTTGAGGTGGCGTAGAGCCTCGTCACGTTCTCGCTCCTGGCGCTCAAGGAGTCGCAGCGCCTCACGAACCACCTCACTCGTTGTTTGGTAGCGACCGGACTTCACGCGGCTCTGAAGAAACTGATCGAGTTCCGGAGTGATCGAGACGTTGACGGTGGTTCGGTGGGCGGCCATAACCGAGGAATACGCCACTTGGCACATTATGTCAAGATGTGCCAGTCCAATGTTCGGAGGCGTCTGTTCCCCCCCGACAAGGGTGCCGACCCCACACCAACCTGGACACCGCTTTCCGATTTCCGCGCCGCTGCTCCCGGCGCCCGATGCTATAATCACCATTCTCACCTCCACCCCTCATGGTGCGCGCCAGCCGAGTTCTGCGGACTCTCACGCCGGGCAAGGAACCCGAATCTCTCGAGGTCCTGGCCTGCGCGGCGTGGCGCGGCGTGGTGGGCAAGAAGATCGCGCGGCACGCGGCGGCCGAACGTCTCGTGCGCACACGACTGGTCGTCGGGGTCGAAGACGCCATCTGGCGGCAGCAGTTGTTTACCATGCGTGGGATGATTCTCGAGCGGATCGCGAAGTTCGCAGGGCCGGGTTTGGTGGAAGAACTGGAATTCCGCATCGCCCCGAGGCGCATGGAACCGCAGCGCGCGCCGCGATCGGTACCCTCACAGGGCACCCTGTTCGACGAGGCTGCCGCCATTCAGGACCCGGGTCTGCGCCGCCTGTACGTGGCATCCCGGAAGAAGGAATCGGCTTGAAGATTACGGAGAAAGAAGTCCGGTACGTCGCGGACCTGGCCAACCTGCGGCTGAGCGACGACGAGATCCACCGCATGACATCCGAACTCGGCAGCATCCTCGAGCACATGGACAAGCTGAACGAGATCGACACCGCCAGCGTGGCTCCCATGGCCCAGGTTCTCTACGAAGCGGAAGAGACCGCCACTCTGCGTCCGGATCGTGAGAAGCCGGTCCTCGGCTCCCAGATCGCGCTCGCCAACGCCCCACAGCCGGGCGCGGGACACTTTAAGGTGCCGAAAGTCATTGAACGCTGACCCTCCGATGGATATCCGCACGCTCACGATCGATCGAATTCATTCCGGCTTTTCGAACCGCGAGTTCAGCGCGTTGGAACTCGCGCGGGAAGCGCTGAAGTACGCCCAAGCCGAGAATCCGAAGACCAACGCGTATCTGCACTTCTCGCCGGAGCGGGCCTTGGCCGCCGCCGCCCGCGTCGATGAGCAGATCGCCCGGGGCCAGCCCATCGGCAGACTGGGCGGCGTGCCCGTGGCCGTCAAAGACGTCATCGTCACCAAGGACCTTCGCACCACCTGCGGCTCCAGGCTGCTAGCCAACTATCAGCCGCCTTACGACGCGACCGCGGTGGTCCGCCTGGAAGCCGCCGGGGGCGTCATCATCGGCAAGACCAACTGCGACGAGTTCGCCATGGGCTCGTCCAACGAGAACTCCGCGTTCGGCCCCGTGCGCAATCCGGTTGCGCTCGACCGGGTGCCCGGCGGTTCCAGTGGTGGTTCGGCCGCCGTGGTGGCTCAGGGCACGGCGGTGGTTTCGCTCGGCTCCGACACCGGCGGCTCCATCCGGCAACCCGCGTCGTTCTGCGGCGTGGTGGGCATCACGCCGACGTATGGCCGCGTGTCGCGCTACGGACTGGTGGCCTTCGCCAGTTCGCTCGATCACATCGGGCCTTTCGGCCGCACCGTGAAGGACTCGGCGACTCTCCTCGAAGTGATCGCCGGCCGTGATGAAATGGATTCTACTTCGGCCGAAGCCCCTGTCCCCGGGTACGCCGCGGCAGTCGACGGCGATGTCCGGGGCATGAAGATCGGCCTGCCCAAAGAATACTTTCAGGGCTTGGCCAGCGGGACACTCGGCCCCATTATGGCCGCGGTCGATCAGCTCAGGAAGCTCGGCTGTGAAGTCGTCGACATCAGCCTTCCGGCTACCGGGTACGCGATCTCCTGCTACTACATCATCTGCACCGCGGAGGCGAGTTCGAATCTCGCCCGCTATGACGGCGTGCGGTACACGCATCGCTCGCCCGACGCCCCGACCCTGATCGACATGTTCCGCAACACCCGCGGAGAGGGGTTCGGCGCGGAGTGCAAGCGGCGCATCATGCTGGGCACCTACGTTCTTAGCGCCGGTTACTATGATGCGTACTATCTGAAGGCGCAGAAGGTGCGCAAGCTCATCTCGCAGGATTTCCAGAACGCGTTTGCGCGGGTGGACGCGATTGTCACACCGGTCTCGCCATTTCCCGCCTTCAAGATCGGTGAGAAGATCGCCGACCCGCTCGAGATGTACCTATCGGACATCTACACCATCACCGGATCACTGGCGGGTATCCCCTGCATGAGCGTCCCGTGCGGCACCACGGCGGAAGGCCTCCCGGTGGGCATGCAGATCCTGTGCAACCACTTCCAGGAGGAGGCCATGGTTCGCCTGGCCGGGACGTACGAAAGGACGATGCGGTGAACGCCGAATCTATTGGAGCTGCGAGATAATCAATTTCATGTGGCGCGCGCAAACACGCCGCGCCCCGGTCACATCGTCAGGCAACTCAACCAGGATAAGGAGACACAATGGCTTTTACACTTCCCGCTCTGCCCTACGCTCACGACGCGCTGGAGCCCCACATCGACAAGCTGACCATGGAAATCCATCATGGCCGCCATCACAACGCGTACGTCACGAATCTGAACAAAGCGCTCGAGTCAGCCCCCGATCTGGCCGGAAAATCGCTCGAGGAACTGCTGGCCAATAACTGCGCGGCGGTTCCCGAGGGGATTCGCACGGCGGTTCGCAACAATGGGGGCGGCCACGCCAATCACACGCTGTTCTGGCAGCTCATGGGGCCCAACGCGGGCGGCGCTCCCGTGGGCAAACTCGCGGCGGCCATCAACGCCGCGTTCGGCGGGTTCGATACGTTCAAGGAAAAATTCGCCGCTGCCGGCGTCGGCCGTTTCGGTTCAGGCTGGGCGTGGCTCGTCAAAAACGCCGACGGCACGGTCGCCATTACCTCCACCCCCAATCAGGACACGCCGGTCATGGAAGGCAAATTCCCTGTCATCGGCCTGGATGTTTGGGAGCACGCCTACTATCTGAAGTATCAGAACAAGCGGCCGGACTATATCGCCGCGTGGTGGAGCGTCGTCAACTGGCAGGAAGCCGAGCGCCGCTACAACGAAGGCAAGTAGCCTGTTTCGTAGCCGCGATCGGAGCCGCGACCGTGAGGGAGCGGTGTCCGTGAAAAATTGGGGGCGGTCACCCCGGTTCCCGACCACAAATCGTTGGTTCTCCACAAAACGTTGATCGGGAAACGGGGTGGCTGCCCCCTTTTTTTCACAGCCCGTGAGACTGCAAAGGGAGTGTCCTTGGGCCTGCGGCCCACCAACGGTGATGAAAAACGCGATTGCAGCCCCGAGCGTAACGCCGTGGGCTCGACGGCAAACGCTACCCCACGGCTGAAGCGAGGGGGTCCCTTCCCGGGCGCCTAAGCCTAAGGAGGGGAGCGGTGTCCGTTCAGGCCGGCCGGAGGGGGGCTGGCGGTCTCACTGTGTCTCCGAAGCCGGAACCATCTTCGCATCCGTCGAGAACTGCCGGTAGTTGCTGAAGCGCACGTCCTGCTCGAGGTGGAGGTTCTTCAGCATCCCGACCTTCGCCGAACCTCCCAGCCGTATCAGGGATGGCACCCAGACCCCTCGTTCCTGCCGTTGCTCGAAGACCAGCCGCGTGCCCTTCTGAATCCTCACCAGGAACAATCCGAAGCTCAGCGTGTCGATCACTTCCGTGTCCGCTTTCACCCACTGATGGTCCGCCGCATCGATCCATAGCCGCCCGCGCAGTTTCTTCAACACCTCCGCGCGCTTCGCCTTTGGTTCGTATCCGGGCTTGGGTTCGGCGTCGATCACCCACACGCGGCGTCCGTCCACGGTCTCCTCGCCGGCCAGGCGGAAGTCGAATGCCTCCGGCACCTCCCGCGCAAACGCGCGGCTGTGCTCGCGCCGTTTTTCGAAATCGCGGATCCGCCGCTCGCGATCTCGCTCGCTCTCGTTGCGCCTCTTCCGCTCTTCTTCGTCGAACTTCCTCAGTTCCTTCGCGTCTTCCTCCACCGACAACGGCCGATCGCCTTTCCGGATGAGCCGCTTGTAAGGAGAACCTTCCAGGATAATCACGTCATAGGTCATGGACTCGTTATCCTTGACGCGCCCCTTCCCGGCCAACCGCCGAGTCTCGACCCTCTCTTCGAACGTGAAGTCCCGGATTCGGTCCCAGTTGGATTGATCGCGGCCGACCGAAAGCCGGACCACCTGCACCGGATCCACGGGGGCGGCCGGCAGAAGGCCGGCGATTAAAAAGACAATCCACGCTCGCATAACAAACCTTCAGACGCGCCCGCCGGGAACCAGGCTTCACTCTTGTGACGTAGCAATGCCGTTCCTGCGATATCCTGTGTAGGAATTCCGCTGATCCACCCGATAGTGTTTGAACAGGCCGATCGTCGCCTCGGCTTTCACGTCCAGACTCGACTGCGTCCAGTCGCCCTCGGCCGTTCTGCTCTGTTCCACAACCACTGTCGACCCTTTGGCCACCCGCACCAGGATCCAGCCGAACGAGAAGGTCTCGAAAAGTTCAGCCTCCGTGCGCACCCATTGGTGCTCGCTCTGGTCGATGTACACCCTTCCTTTGAGATGAGGAAACAGCTTGGCCCGGCGGTCCCTCGGCTGATACCCCGGGCGAGGCTCGAACGCGGTTACCCACGTCTTGCGCCCGTTGACCACCTGTTCGCCGACGACTCTAAAGTGGAATGCTTGGGGCACCTCACTGAGGGCCGGCCGGTCGCGGTTCCTGACGCGCTCGGCCTCCTCCAACCGCTTCGTGCGAACCTCAGGAGTCTCCTTGCGCCGCTCCTCGGTTACCGCTTTCAACTTGTCGGCCTCGAACTTTGCTTCTACTTCTGGAAGCGGTTTTCCGTCCCGCTCGATCACCCTCCGGTAGGGAGATCCTTCCAGCCACAGAACCTCGTGCGCGCGCGACTCCGTGCGTTTGACCTTGCCGTTTCCGTCCAGGTGCTTCGTCACCACGCGTTCGATGAAGTCATAGCCGGACGTTCGGCGCCAATTCGCGCGATCCGCCTCCGCGGCGCGCCGGATCAGTTCGTTCCCATCCGGTAGCGACGCGGCTAAGGGCAAAACGGCCACGAGACAGGTGAAGCCGAAACGCATATTCCCAGTATCCTTCCGATTCCAGCCTCGTAGCGCACGCTTCAGCGTGCGGGGACTTTAGTCCCGCACCTGGAGTTTCTACATTCAGCAAAGGCTGTGCTGCTCCGAACTGCGGGCGTAAGCCCGCGGGTTGCGGTGCCGCAACCCTCCAAGAAGCGATGCCCAACCGACCCCAAGGCCAACGCAACCCGTGGGCTGACGCCCACGGTTCGGAGCCGTCGTGCCGCCACGGCTTCGCCGTGGCAGTGCGGGGACTTCAGTCCAGCACGACAGCCTGGACACCAGGTCAGAACCGGTAGCGCACCCGCACGGTGACGCCCCGGCCCGGCCCATCGACTCCCCAGCCGATGCCGCGATAGTTCTTGTCCCCGATATTCAAAAAATTGGCGAAGAGATCCGTGTGCTCGTCAAGCGCAATGCCCGCCCGCAGGCCAATGATCCCGAAGCCGGGAATGGCGGAAAACTGCGGGGCGGAGTCGAGCGTGCCGAGTACGCGGTTCTGCACCTGGGCCAGAGTTTCGCCGGTGGGTTGGAGAACGCCGTTCACCGCTAGGCCGCGGCTTGGCGCCCCATTATTGAAAAACGTTTCGATCGTGGCGCGGGAGCGCGGGTTGCCGATACGCCGGTCCGACCGGGCGAGCGAAGACAGCCGCTCCTGGCGGCCGGCAACAGTGCCGTAGATCTCGGCCCAGTAGCGCCGCCCGGAAGGGCGCCACGCGATTGCCGGATTGATTGTCAGGGGTGGAATCCCGGGTTCGATATCGGGCGGAAGGCCGGTGCGCGCATCCTCGGCGTAGACATAGGTGAGGTTTTCCGACACACTCCACGCGCTTGACAGGTGCGCACGCAGCGTCTGTTCGAAACCCCGCAAACGGGCGCCTGAGAAGTTCGCACGGACCAGGACGGGGCTTGCCGAGATGGGCACGAACACCGCGCCGGAGGCAAGTTGCCGGGAGATCACCTGCTCGCCCAAAGGCTGGCCGGCGGCGCCCCGCGGCAGGATCAGCGTCTGGGAGATGATCGCGTTGTCGAGGCGCATCCAGAAGTAAGTCAGGTCCGCCTCGAGCCGCGAGAAGCGAACCCGCGCGCCGAAATCCACGTTGTCGGTGAATTCGGGGCGCAGCCGCCGGACGGGCAAGCCGGTTGAATTGGCCTGATCGTCCGCACGATCGCCGATCGTGGCCCCGCGGCCGTCAAGGTCGGTGGCCGTGGCCTCGTACACTCCATTTCCTTGCAGACCGAGCGTGCCGAGGTCGGTGACATTCGGTACCCGGAAGCCGCGGCTGTAATTTACATGCACACCCACCTGACCGGTCAGCCAGGCGACCGCGCCCGTCCTTCCGCTGAAGGCGTTGGCGGAGAGAGAGTCGTCGGGCCACAGCGGCCGCCCGCTCACAATCGGGCTCTCGGAAGCGCGCGAGTTGTACGATGCGCCTCCAAAACGCAGCGCTCCGCTGATTCGCAGCCGGTCCCGGGTCAACGGTTGCCACGTCGCCTGCGTGTAGAGGCCGTGCAGAAGATAGCGGGCGCCGTCGGGAATCCGGGGACGCACCAACGCCACGGCGCCGCTCACCGGATTGGCGCTGAACGATGGCGCGGCGATCCGCTCCGCATAGCCTTCGCCGCCAAAGAGCCACTCAACGTTCCGCCAGCGCTTGTCGACGAAGAACTGCACTCCCCAGGCTCTGGTTCGCTCGTATTGGTGCGTGATGCTCCCGTTAGGGTTGCCCTGCCCCCCCTGGTTGACCCGCTCTTCGCGCTGGGCGTTATAGGATCCGGTCAGCGAAAAGCGATCGAACGGCCCAAACTGCGACTGTTCGAGGCGCAGATAGCCGAAATCGAGCATGAGGTTGCGGAGGTCGGCAATCCAATCGCCGTCGCCGCCCAGCAACTGGTCGTACCGTTTGCCTCCATCCTGCTGGCTTCGCTCATAGTGACCCACCAGATGCGACCCCGGCCTGAGCCGGACCTGCGCGTGAACTAACCCGCCGTAGCCAGTGTGGGCCGTATCCGGCAGCCGCTCGCCGAAAACGGTCGACGGCAAGCCGAGGAATCGCGTCACGGCGGCATGGCTGTCGATTCCCGCGCCGGTTCGAAGCGTATTCGCGCGCAGGCCGGCCAGATTGGTGTAGAAACCGAAACGCGATCCGCCGTACCCGGCCGTTGCTCCGGATCCGAAGGAGTTCGCCGGCGACGAGTAGAAGGGCGTCACCTCCCCGTGCCACACATGACCGGAGGAAGCCAGTTCGGCCGGTCGCGAGAGCATCGCTACCGTTCCTCCGAGCGAGTCCGAGCCGTATTGGGCGCTGTTCGGTCCTCGCAGCACCTCCACGCTGTCGAGTCCTTCGGGACTGATCAGGTTGAGAAACGTGCTGATGCCTCCCCGCTGCGCCGAGGTGGAGTACCGGACGCCATCCCGGAAGACGGCGACGTTCTTGCCGGTCAGGCCGCGCACGAAATAGGCCCCCAACGTCGGGCTGGTGCGCAGTTGGTGGACGCCGGCCTCGCCGTCCGCGGCGTCGCTGACCAGCAGCGCACGGCGGTACAGATCCTCCCGCCCGATCAGCGTCACCGGTTGCGCCACACTGCCAACCGGCAGCACCAGACTGGTCTCCGCGGTAGCGGTCACTTCCGTGGCGACAGGGCTAAGGCTCAGCCGCACCGTGATCTCCGTCTCATTCGCGGCGACCACGTCCACCGCGGCGCGGAACTCGGCAAAACCAGCCTTGATCGCCGACAGGCTGTAGCGGCCGGGCTGCAGATCGGACCAGCGAAATCGGCCTTCGCTGTCGCTCGACAGCGCACCTGCTGAAACCTGAGAGGCCGTGCTCAAAGTAACTCGAACCCCCGGTGCGGGCGCTCCCGACGGATCGAGCACCACTCCGTTCAGTCCCCCAGCCAGCAGGGCTCCGCGGAAAATCGTAAGAATCGAGAACAAACCGCGCATATTGACCGAAACACAAGGTTGGCACGCGAGGCCGGCGGTCCGGCCAGCAGTCCTGCCACCATCTCGGCAGCCAGACGCTGCTCTCATTCCTGCCGCGAAAAGAGGGGGGAATTGAGGAAAGCCCTGTCGAGTTTCCTGCGGCTCACGACTCCCTTCTTATAGAGCCGGTCGAGCATGGTCATGACGGTCGTGTAGGCCAGCGGCCGCTCCAGCCGTGAGGCGACGTCACGGACGGTGCCCTCACCCTGGAACCACGTGATCTCCATCACGGTAAACTCCAGGTGGCCCAGCGCCGAAGGCTGGAGCGTGGTCCGATCTACGGGTCTGGAGCGTCTCCAAAAGCTCATGGCTCTGCTGAACTGCGGCTCACAGCGTCATTCTACCCGATGCGTGCAGTTCCTTCTCGACGCGAAACGATCTCGTCCACGAGGAAGCTCAGAACAGTCCCTCCCACAGTTGGGCCGCGCCGCTTTCCGGCCGGCGTCGAGTCACCTCGGCCCTGGGATAGAGGGCCCGGACTTTCTCGATCGGCACGAGTTGTCCAACCGGATCGGACAGGTCTGCCAGGCGCACGCGCCGCGGAGTCATCCTCGCGGCCAGATCGGGCAGATCGTACGTTTTGAGCACACCCGGGATCACATGTTCGACAATGCCGCGATGGATACGTTGGGCTACCACGGACTCATAGGAAACCAGCATGCCCTCCAGGCCCAGCGCGCGGATCCGGGAATCGAATACCGCCACATGCAGCAGCGAAATGCATCCGTTGCCCCGCCCGAGGGCCGAGATTCTCGCTCCATCTACGTCGGCACGGGAGGACAGTAGATCCACACCGCGCGCGATGTCCACGGCGCGCAGGCCCGTGAGGGTTGTGCCGGTCACCATCGCCGTCATGGCGCTGTCGAAATCGCCGAAGTAGCGAGTCCATTCCCCGCCCTTGGTATCCAGCGCCGAGCGGGATTCGCCGAAGCCCCGGGCGTCGATGGCCATGACAATGTATCCCGCCCTGACAAATGCTTCCACCTCGCCTGCCGCCGCGGACTTGCCTCGCCCGTCGACCACCAGCAATGTTGGCTTTTTTGCGGCGCCGGTTGCCGGGACAAAAACCAAAGCGGGAATGACTGTATCGGCATCGCTCTCGTAAATCAATTTTTCGATCCGGTACCCTTCCTTGGCGATCTCGCCGAAGGATCGCGTCTTCACGCTCCCGGATGGCTTGGCGTATCCGGTCAGGCGCTGAACATCCTCCAGTGAGGGCGTGCCGCGGCGGAGCGCCGACGCGCGCTTGCGGTTCAGCGAATCCACCGTTTCCCCGCCCAACGAAGTCGCAACCTGCCCGCTGGCGGTGGCGCGCAGTTCCTCTTCCGTGGCCAGGTCGGCTTCGGGTTCCGGTTCGTTGTCCTCCGTATTCTTCAGCCAGCGGGCGAACCAGCGGTAGGCGGCCATCCGTCTCGGCTTCGTGTAGCCGTGCCCGTCATCGGCTTCGGTCATGGAGATCCGGTCGGATGCGTTCAACAGCCCGTACACCGATTTGGCTTCGGAAAACGTCTCGCGTGCGCCGGTGATGGAAAAGAAGTCGCGAATAGCGGAGAGGATCAAATAGGGTTTGGGCGCGAAGGCCAGCACGTAGTCGGCCTGATCCAGTCCGTCGGCGAGGGGTGGCGTCAAACACTGCTCCGCGTCCTGCGGGCCGATGGATTCGAGCAACCGCCGCCAGGAGGTGATGTAACAGGAAGGCGCCGCCACCTGAATGCGATCATCGAGCGCGGAGAGGTACGCCGTATGCGTCCCGCCGCCGGAGTTGCCCGTACAGGCGATGCGCGTCGCGTCCACTTCCTTGCGCGAGACAAGGTAGTCCATTGCACGCAACCCGTCCCAGATGGTGTAGCGCGCGACGTTGTCGCCGGCGAGCAGGCACTGCATTCCCAGCACTGTATGCTCGACCGTGGAGGACCCGACCTTCGAAGCGCCGAGATCCTCATCGTAGATCTGGATGCGCTCGCCTTGCCCCAGCGGATCCCACGCCAGGGCGACGTATCCTCTCTTGGCGAGAGAGATCAGCATCTGCTGCCAGGTCGGATTGGACTTTCCGCCCGTCTCATGGCCCAGTGGAAACAGCACGGCCGGATACGGAGGCTGACCCTTCTTCGGCAGGTACAGGTTCGCGGTGACGAAGAAACGCGGCTGGCTCTCGAAGACAATCTTCTCGATGCGATAGTCGTCCTTCTCGATGGTCCCGGTGACCCGAGCGTTGAGCGGCGTACGTTCCGGAAGACCTCCCAGCGAGCGGAGCATCTTCTCCCGAACGTAGGCCCTCCGCGCCGAGGCGTCGGCTGGAGTCCACTGCCGCACTTTCCGCTCGCGCTCGTCGAGCAGGGCAAAGGCCCTGCGCCGCATGGACTCGCCGAGGCGCGCGCGCAGATTGCGGAAGTCGGTATGCTTCGAGAGAAAGTCCAGTTCCTCGGTGGATTGGGACAGGGCGGGCAGGCAAAGGCTGAGACACAGAATCGCGGTTCGCACCTGCCGAGGGTAGTGGACAGTCAAGGCCGTGTCAACATCTCCCTTTCCCTAATCCGTGTGCAGCCATTCAGGCCGCGGCGCGCTAAAGCGCGCCCCTCGGGTTGGGCCCTTTTCACTCCAACGATAGGGGCCCGCCGGCCGAAGGCCGGCTTTCGCCGCGCTCTTGTCGCGTCTCGCCGTCGCCCGGCGCCACTCGGAATCAGGCAAGCTGGAAGGAGAATCCTCTTATGTCCGGACGACTCCAGCAGAAGGTTTCGATCATCACCGGCGCGGCGAATGGCATCGGCGCCGCCATGGCCAGGCTGTTCGCAAAGGAAGGCTCGGCGGTCGTCATCGCCGACATCGACGAAGACGGGGGCCGGCGCGTGGCCGAATCGATCCGGCAGGACGGAGGCCGCGCGATCTTCGCACGGACCGATGTCTCCGACGCCTCCCTCGTCGACGCGATGGCGCGAACGGCGATCGAGGAGTTCGGCGGGATCGATGTCCTGATCAACGATGCCGTCTACCTGACCGGAGACACCAACATCGTCGATGTCGACGAGGCGGTGTGGGATCGCACGATTGACGTCTGCCTCAAAGGCCCGTTTCTGTGCACGAAGCGGGTGCTGCCCGCGATGAAGGAACGGGGCGGCGGCAGCGTGATCACGATTTCGAGCGTCAACGCGCTGTTCGCTTTCGGCGAGACGGCCTACACCGCGGCCAAAGGCGGCCTGATTTCGATGATGCGGCTGGTCGCCGCCGATTTCGGTCATTGGAAGATCCGGTCCAACATTATCTGCCCGGGCACGATCTCGACCGACACGTCGATGGACTACTGGCATCGCTTTCCCGCCGGTTACTCGAAACTGCTCGAAATGTATCCGATGGGCCGCATCGGCAGCCCGGAGGAAGTCGCGAACTACGCGGTGTTCCTGGCGTCGGACGAGTCGGCCTTCGTCAGCGGATCGGTCTGCGTAGTGGACGGCGGCCTGCTCGCCGGGCGCCGGTTCGAGTTCTGACGCCGGGAGCTATCATGGATCTCTGGCCACTCCCATGAAACCCGTACCTCCCAGCGAGCAACAATCCCTCGTCGAACGGCTGACGAAAGCCTGCGGCGGCGCCTACAGCCCCGAGACGCGGCGTAAGTTCTACATCTCCGGCCCGCAGTGGGCGGCCGCTTACGAAGGGCACGCCCTGTTCCACGCGCCGACCCGGACCCCGGTCTCGTTCGAGACCGTCATCGAGCAATGGGAGCGCATCGGCATTGGCCACTGGACCACTCACGACACCGACGTGATCCCGGTCGACGCCATCGGCAAAGACCGCCAGTGGGAGATCGTCGGCCGCATCAAGGACTCGCTGTCGAAACACGGCGTCGCGTGTTCGATGGTAACCACCGAGACGTTTCACCACGCGGTGTTCGCGGCCAGTCCCGCCGCCGAGTCGCCCGAAATCCGGGAATACGCGGCGTTCCGCGTCCGGAACACGGTTCGGATCGGCCACGAGTTGGGCGCGCAGTTTGCCGTCTACTGGCCTGGCTCGCTCGGCTACTTCACGCAGGGCGCGGTGGAAGAGACGTTGACGCTGAGGTGGTACGCCGAAGCGCTGAACGCCGCCTGCGAGACCGATATCGAGGTGGCGAAGCAGAAGGGCCGCCCGACGCTGAAACATTGCATGGAGGCCAAGCCGTTTGAGCCGCAGGCGGAGATCCTGCTGCCGACCAGCGACGCGATGCTGGCCTTTATCGCGAGCGGCCTGCTGACACATCCGGAAATGGTCGGCCTGAACCCCGAATACCTGCACGAACTGATGTGGGGCGGAGCCCCGAGGGCCGCCCTGGCGCGAGCGCTTCTCGCGGGCAAACTCTGGCACTTCGACATCAACGACGGCTACCGGCTGAAGCACGATGTCGATATCGCGATCGGGCTGGTCAATCCGCTCGACTGGCTGAACGTGCTGGTGCTGCTGCGCAGCCACGGCTACGACGGGCCGTTCAATCTCGACTACAAGCCGCCTCGCACGACCAGCAACTGGGGCGTGTTCCACATGAGCTTCCCCACCGCGGTCGACCGCTTCATCACGCTGTGGGAGATGGCGGGCGAGACGCTGGCCGATCCGATCATCCGGGAGGCGACGGACGCGCTACGGGCGGGTTCGGGCGTCACGGGACTGACCGACCCGGCGGCGATCCACGCCGCCAACAAGGAACTGTTCACCCTGCACGAGTTGATCGCGCACCGCCTGGTGCAGATCCTGTGGGGCCAGAACCGTGGGCGGGTGTATTCGCTCTGAGCAGACCGATTCACGTGTTGGCCGCTTATGAAGTATCGACTGCAACCTGCATCGTGGTGACGGCATACGAGCCCAACTCCAGTGAGTGGACGGCGGATTTCAAGGCAAGGAAGGCGCGACTGTGAGGGAGTCCCCATGGGCCTGCGGCCCACCAAAGGTGATGACAAACGCGCTTGCAGCCCCGAGCGTAAGCGAGAGGGTCCCTTCCCGCGCGCCAAGGAGTTCACGGCCCAAGAGCGGTTTTTCAAGGGAGCGGTGGCGGAGGACATGCAAATGCGTGCGGTCATCCCCATGTTTTCGTCCGATTTCCAGTTCAACAAAACGGCTAAACATTATTTATAACTATCAATAACTCAGTTATTTGCAGAAATTCAGACTTCAATGACACTTGACACCGCGCTAACCTGATGTTGCGACGGCCCTTCTTGGAACGGTCGGTGATGCTTGTTTGGCGACGATCTCGAAACCCGATCGAACCCGATCGAACCCAATTCGACGACCCGGTGAAATTGTTAGACATTGTTAGACTACAACGACTTAGAGAAACAAATTGGGTTCGTTCTGCGAAAACTACGGTTTTTCTGCGCTCCGTGGCGCCAGGCGACGTTGTTTGTCGCCCGGTGCGATCCGGTCCCTGCCGCGCGTCTCCTGGTGCAAATGTCCACCCGGCGCCAACCCCAACCGGCCTTGACACTCACGGAAAGTGAGCGTAACTTTCAAGCTGGAAAGGGATGTATTTTGTCCCTTGTCTCAGGATGAGCCGCACGAGTGGCCTCTGGGAGAAGGATTATGTCTCGTTGGCCGACTTACCTGGCGTTTGCGGCGTTCGTCGGCGCCGGACTCGGATGCGGGTCCGGCCGCCATTCCTCCGCGGGTTTTCGATTGCCGGACGATGGTGACGCGGAGCGGGGAAAAGCGGCGTTTGTGGCCTTGGGGTGTCATGGGTGCCATCGGGTTTCCGGGGTTGATCTGCCACAAGCCACCGCTCAGTTGTCCGCTCCGGTCGCCCTCGGAGGCGAAGTCGACAAGGAGATGACGGATGGGTACCTGGTGACCTCGATTACGTACCCTTCGCATCGACTTGCCCACTACCCGAAGGATCAGATCGCGATCGGCGGCATGTCGCGCATGCCGCTGTATACCGATCGGTTGACGGTTCGGCAGTTGACCGATCTAGTCGAATTTCTCCAGTCGCGGTATACCAGGCGTCTGCTGCCGGCGACGCACATGTACTA
>JBJXGR010000026.1:0-3783 GCA_046160045.1 Bryobacteraceae bacterium | reverse complement strand
CGGTTGCGGATCGAGGAAGCGATCGTCAGCGAACGGCCCTCGGCCGAGAGGCGGAAGCGGACGGTCCACTCCACCAGCGGCCAGACGAACCGCGCGGCGCCCGATTCCCCGGCGCGAAGCCCGCCCGATGCCGGTCCCTCCCAGGAGGCTCGATCGGCCCGGCCGGCCGCGAGGGTCGCGCCCTCGACGTCGATCGAGAGGCGTGCGTGGTCGACCTGAGCAGGCTCGGATCCGAAGGAAAAACTCCGCTCGGCGGTGTGAAATGTGAACTGCGCGGGCACGAGGAAGGGATAGGCAAACAGAACAAGAAGGGCGCGCATGACGTAGGAAGGGTAATAAAGCGGCGCAGCGGACGCGACGGCCTTCAGAGCCGCGAGCGTGAGCGAGCGGTGGCGATGAAGTGTGACCCGGCAAGGACAGAGCCACCGCTCCCTGAGCTGAGTCTGAGAAGCCGTGAAGGGACACAGGGACTCGCCCCGCCACCGCTCCCTCACGGTCGCGGCTCAGAAGGCGTGTGGAAATCGGGAACAGCCAGCCACCACTCCCTGAGGGTCGCGGCTCTGAAGTCGCGGCTCAAGAATCGGGGCACGGAGGTTAACGCAACTGCCCGAGAATCGCTTCGGCCACGCGCGCGGCCAACAGGCGATAACCCTCCGGGGTGTAGTGGACGCCGTCCTTGCCCAGGAGCTTCGTGCGGCCTTCCTTCTCCACCAGCACGTGAAGATCGCAGATGGGCACTTTGCGCTTCTTCATGAGGGGCGTCGAGATCCGGTTGTACGCCTCCACATCCTTCTGGAGGCGCTCGAATCCGGCCTTGCGCATCGCATGGCGGGCGTCGTCGACCGGAGTGGTCGTGACCCACAGCCACTTTTGCCGGTGAGCTTTCAGGCGCGCGGCGATTTGCTCCATGTTGGCGCGGTAGAGTTTGGGCGGGACCTGGAAATCGGTTGTGTGCTTCAGGTCGTGCAGGCCGCAGTTCAGAGTGACCAGGTCATACGGGCCCTTCGACAGCCAGGATTCGAGGTTCTCGAGAACGCGCTTCGAGTCGCCGCCGTTGGTCTCGATGCGTTCCACGACCGCCTTGCCCGCTAGAATCTCTTTGACCAGCGGCGTGTAACCGGCGGAAATGGAATCGCCGATCACCAGGACACGCGGTTCGGCCGACAACGCCGCCGCCACGGCCAGCAGAAGCCCGAACCGCATCGCTACATCACCGGCCCGATGCGCCACGGCACGAACTCTTTATGCCCCAAACGCTCCGAACACGTGAGGTATTCGCCAGAAGCCGAGCGCAGGAGCAGGTCGAAGATTTCCTTGCCCACCTCCTGGACCGTCTTTTCGCCATCGGCGATGGCGCCCGCGTTGATGTCCATGTTGTCCATCATGCGGCGGTAGGTGCTGGAGTTGCTCGCGATCTTGATCACCGGAATGGTGGGGAAGCCGATGGCGCTGCCGCGTCCGGTGGTGAAGGCGATCATGTTGCAGCCTCCGGCGGCGAGTCCGGTGAGCGATACCGGGTCGTAGCCCGGGGTGTTCATGAAGACGAAACCGGGCGAAGTGATCGCCTCGGCGAAGTCGACCACCTGCATCATCGGGGTCGAGCCGGCCTTGGCCACCGCGCCGAGCGACTTCTCGAGAATGTTGGTGAGGCCGCCCTCTTTGTTCCCAGGCGAGGGGTTGTCGTCAAAGCTGCCGTCGAAGCGGCTGAGGTACTTCTTGTAGGCGCGAATGATCTCGAGCAGCCGTTCGGCCACCTGGCGGTTCTTCGCGCGTTTGACCAGCAGATGCTCGGCTCCAAAATTCTCGGGAGTTTCGGCCAGCACGGCGGCGGCTCCGATTTCCGCCAGCATGTCCGAACAAACGCCCAGGGCCGGATTGGCGGTGATGCCGGAGAAGGAATCCGACCCGCCGCAGTTCAGGCCCAGCACGAGTTTGGAGGCGGGGACTTCCGTGCGCTTCTCTCCGGCGGCCTCCTCCATCATGCGCGCGATCTCGCGGCGGGCATGGTCGACGGCGCCGCGGGTGCCGCCGCTCGATTGCAGCGTCATGCCGACCAGACGGCGGGTACGCGGGGCGTTCGGGCCGAGGTAGTGATCGATCTGGTTGACCTCGCAGCCGAGGCCGAGGATGACCGCGGCGCAGACGTTGGGATGCGCCATCACGCCGGAGAACGTGCGGCGCAACTGGTCGGTGTCGGGCCCAAAGGCGTGGCCGCAGCCATCGCCGTGGGGAAAAGCTACGACCCCGTCGATGTTGGGCGGCAGCGTCTCGGCCGCGAAACTGGCGGCAATCATTTCCGCGGTGTGGGCCGCGCAGTTGCTGGCGGCGACCACGGCTACATAGTTGCGGGTGCCGACGTGTCCGTCGTCCCGGACGTAGCCGAGGAAGGTGGGGACGCGGGCCGGCGCTGCAGGATAGGGAATGTCCCCCGCGGGATACTCGTAGTTCTGCGCCAGTTCCTCATACGCAAGGTTGTGGGTGTGGACATGGGCTCCCGCCGGAATCGGCGCTTTGGCGCGGCCGATCACCTGGCCATA
Organism: Bryobacteraceae bacterium; assembly: GCA_046160045.1. Lineage (GTDB taxonomy): Bacteria > Acidobacteriota > Terriglobia > Bryobacterales > Bryobacteraceae > CAZGUX01. Next base: position 1,246 of record JBJXGR010000026.1, on the reverse strand, counting down.
GCGCAGGACAGTTTCTCCCGGGGCGATCTGGCGGAGGGCCACCTTGTGTCCGGCCGGGACGGCGCCGCGCACATGGACGGTCACTCCCTCCACCCGGATCTCCGAGTCGGGGGCCAGCGGCACACGCGCCACCGCGATGTTGTCGGTCGCGTGCAGGTGGATGGCGGAGTTCTCCGCCGTCGGGAGCTTTGCAATTTCCAATAGGGACATCTGTTACCTCATCAAGACTGTTTCGGTGATCTGCTCGTCCAAATGCACATGCAGCTTACCATTTACAGGGTGGACCCATAAGCCGGTGCCGTCGGCAGGGGCTGGAATCTGATCGGGACGTTCGACCACGACGAAGTTCTCCGTCTCCACGCCCTCGATGAACTTGCCGATGTGGATGTGGCTGTGGCATTGCGTGCGGACTTCGTCGCCGTTCATGGCCAGCGCCCACTGTTCACCCCAGAGAGAACGGGCCTTCTCGATGGCCGCGGTCCACAGGCGGGTACGCACTTCCGGCGGAAGGCCGGGGAAGGCATGATGCGCCGCGCCGTGCATGCGGGGCAGCGCGAGCATGCGGTTGGGCTTGCGCGGATTGATGTCTTTGAGGAAGAAGATCTCGCCTTCCGCGTGCTTTTCGGCTTCACGGCACAGGCCGCACTGGCGTGGCGCCATCGACTCGGGCCTGGCCGGGTCGCAATCGCACTCGACCAGAGCGAAGGCCGCCGAAGAAGCGACAATCACCAGTAACGCCACCGAACGCATGGCCCTTATTATAGTAAGTTGCAGCAGATTTCCTCGAAGCGCGTCCTCATCTGGGTCGCGGTCGGCTTCGCCCTGTACGCGCTCTTCTTCTATCAGCTTACAGGAGCGGGAATCCTCAGCGCGGACGAACCGCGGTACGCGTCGATCGCGCGGGAGATGGCGCGTTCCGGCGACTGGGTGACGCCGCGGCTGTGGGGTTCCGCGTGGTTCGAGAAGCCTGCGTTTCTCTACTGGGCTACCGCACTCGGCTTTCGCCTGGGGTTGAATGAAGATTGGGCCCCACGTCTTCCCGTCGCGATCCTGAGCGCCGTCTTTCTCCTGCTGTTCTGGCGCCGGCTGCGCGAAGAGTTCAATCCCCGGGTTGCGTGGTTTGCCACCGTGATCCTCGGAACCTCGGCCCAGTGGATCGGCTACAGCCACGTCTCCGTGCCGGATGTGCCGATGACGGCGTTCTTCACCCTGGCCGTGATGCTGGCGCTGCCGTGGATGCGGGGAC
>JBJXGR010000025.1:0-49916 GCA_046160045.1 Bryobacteraceae bacterium | reverse complement strand
TCCCCGCCGCCGCCGAGCAGCGGGAGGCGAAAGCCCGGCATCCGGTCGCCAATGTGCTGTGTCTGCAAATCCGATGGTCCCCGTGCCTGGGACCCCTCGTCCCCCGGCAGTTGGCCCGGCGCGGGGTTCCGTTGGCACCGAATTCCTGATCATAACAGGTTCGGAAAATCGGAGTCCCGGCGCACCCGCGCGCCCACTCGCCCCGCCTTTTGCTTCCATCGGGGGAGGGTGCCGACCACACGCAGGCCACACGCAGCCACACGCAGGCCGAGGTGCCCGGCGAGGGCGTCTGGTAGAATTCACCCGTAGTGTTTTTTGAGATCCGTGGCGAGATTGCGAACGTGGAGACGTTCGCGATTGGCAAGGCGATTCGCGAGCTACCGCGTCTGCGCAAACTCTACGGCAAAGGCCGGTGGCGAAAGCGAAAAGGCTTCGCGGATGTGAAACTTCCCAATGGTACGATACGAAGAGTGGAGCTCCACTCGTACGAAGCATCTGGCATCGGCAAGAAGGAATTCAAGATCAAGCGCTTCGTGGAATAGGTATGGGGTCTCGTCGGACAAAAACTCAAGGCTTTGCCGTATGCGTAAGGAATGCAGGCTTTGGCGCCTCACTCGAGGTCAGAAAGCTGTACCCGGTCGTGGATGACCCCGACGCTGAAGCGAACGATCTCATCCGCGTTATCGATGAATCGGGTGAGGACTACGTCTATCCGGCACGTCTATTTCAGAGGCTCACGTTGCCCATCGGAATTCAACGGGCTTTGCGGCTGGCGTCGTAATCTATTCGGCACAGCCTTCGATTGTTCGACAATCGTCTTGGAGGGGAATGCGCCCTTCCCATAGCCCCAGTTCGGCAGGTGAGGTGGGCTGAACGCAAGGACCCGAGTTAGAACCCTGTCGCCGGGCGACAACAACGTCGGCCGGTGCCACTTTATTCCAGTGAAATCGCGGCCACGATGATCCCGAGTCGGCGCGAGTCCTGGACGAGAAAAGGGTCGACAGAAAAGTCGAGGCGGATCTCTGGCACCACCGGCAACGCCCGTTCGTACACACAATCGCCGGCGGCGGAGTACGTTTGCGGACGCAGCGGCTGTCCGTTCACGGCACAGGACAGGGTCACCGCCCCATGCGTGTCGGTGGTTTGCGGGGGCAAGTAGAGTTGGAGCCGGAGCATCGGCGGGTCCGGATTCTCCCAGCGCGCGCGGACCGAGAAGCTCGGTTCGGTCCACCGCCAGCCCGCGCCTTCCGATTCGTGCCAACCGGCAAGCAGTTCGACGTTCGCCATCTCCCAAGTGCTCCGGGCCAGGCAGAACGCCCGTTCGTCGTGGTCCAGGTGAATCGGATCGGAGGCCGCGCGATCTCCAATCGTCATCCAGTCGAGCACGTCCCAGTGCGCCCGCTTGAGCAGGCGACGAAGAGCCGTCTCGGTAAAAATCCAGAAGTTGCTGTTGTCCCCGTTTAATTCAAGGGTGTCGACCAGGTACACCAGAGGCTTGCCATCGATCGGGGCGCCATCGGGTAGCCGCCGCGCGATGCGCGTACTGAGGACGCAATGTCTGCTGTGGCGGGCGAGGGTCTCGAGCACGAAGAAGGGATTCTTCAGGTGATAGAGCGCTCCCAACAGAAAGGCCAGTCCAGACTGAGGGAGGGGAAAATGGGAGGACGCATCCAGGTTGACCTCGTGAATCGGGATACGCGAGCCCAGGATTTCCTTCAGCGCGAAGACCCCGGCCATGCCGTTGTGATTCGTGACGGGATAGTCGATGGCGTGAACCTCCGCGCCCGCGGATTCGAGAAAGAAAGCAAGGTCGCCGTCTGCGCATCCGATGTCGACGATGGGACCGGCGGCGGCAAGGTCCAGCAGACGCCGCCGGGAGCCGGTAAGCAGTTGGTCGAGGTGCACCAGATTGGCCAGGGAATCGTACGGATACCAGGCAAGGGACGGACGCTGTCGTCTGGCGGCGGCCAGCCTCGGCTGAAAGGCTTCCGCTGCTCGACGCAACTCCGCGATGTCGGGTAACGCCATGGACCGGGCTGCTACCACGCGGCAGGCTTGCCGGGAGTCAACTCCCAGACCTCGACGCCCAACTGGCGGACCATGCCGGCAAGCGCCGCGGGCGTGCCGGTCAGCAGGGGAAACGTCCCCCAGTGCATGGGAATGACTCTTTTGGGCTGGAGCAGGCGGCATGCAACCGCAGCCTCGCGCGGACCCATGGTGAACCGGTCTCCTATGGGCAGGAAGCACAACTCAGGCTCGTATAACTCGCGGATGAGGGCCATGTCGGAAAACACGGTGGTATCGCCGGCGAAGTAGGCGCTGCGGCCGTCGGCGAAGCGGATGACGTAGCCCGCGGCTTCGCCGCCATAGGTGAGTTTGCCGCCCTCCAACATGGCGCTGGAGTGGATGGCGTGTGTCATCGTCAGCGTCACCGGGCCCACCTGGAGCGAGCCGCCTTTGTTCATGCTGTTGACGTTCGACACGCCAGCGTCCTCCAGCCACTGGCCTATTTCATAAATGGCGACGACCTGCGGGGAGAACTGCCGGGCCAGCCGGACGGCGTCGCCCGAGTGGTCGAAATGGCCGTGCGACAGAACCAGCACATCGAGGCGCTCGATCGCGTGGCCTTGCGGATAGGATGGGTTGCCATCCACCCAGGGATCGGTAAGCAGGACTTCGCCCGATGGGAGGCGCAGTTGAAACGTACTGTGGCCGAGCCAGGTAATCTCAACCATGAATGATTCCTTTTGACGCAACGATCAGGAGATGGAACTCGACCTCATGATCGCACACCTTCAACGATAGGTCAGCCCGTCGCCGTATGCGGCGATCCCGGGAATGGTGACAGGCAGTTTGCCCTCCGGCGGCACGTCGCCGAACAACGCACGGACCATGGCCGTCTCGGCAGGCGCCACGGGAGAGTAGGTGGTCATGTATGCGGCCACCTTGTCGAACCTTCGAATCAGATAAGGATTGCCGAGCGACAGCAGCGCGAGGGGCTTTCCGGAATCGAGGAGCGTCTGGAGGAACTGCGTAAAGGCTCCCGGCAGAATGTCGCCGTTGCGGTAAGTCACGATCGAAGTGAAGGCGGCCGCGGCGATCTTGGTGCAGGGCGCGAGTTGTTCCAGAGCGGAGGCAAGCTCGATCTCGGGCATCATCGGGTCGAGCAGCAGGAGGGTGGCCTTGGAGTCCTTCTTGCGGAATGCTTCCGAGAAGGCCAGCCCCTGGATGCCGTGACGATTCTCAGTCAGCAGAACAGCGCACGCTCCGTCGCCGGTTTTCAACGGCAAGAGATCGGCCTCGTTGCGGACGAGCGTCACGGCTTTCTGCGCGATCTCGTCCGCCCGCTCGGCGCCTTCCGGCAGATCGAGCACATCCTCGATGGCCTCGATGTCGACGAAGCGATTCCGGTCAAGGCCGACCAGTTGCTTGGCGGCAAGCCATCGGGAGAGAGAGGCGTCGAGGCGGTCGACGCTGAGGCGGCCGGCTTTGACGGCCCGCACAACGGCGCGAATGGCCGCTTCCGGGTCGGGCGGCATCAGTAGAATGTCGGCGCCGGCCTCGAGCGCCCGGACCGCGGCGTCGCCGGCGGAAAAGCCCTTTGCCACGCCTCCCATTTCCAGTGCGTCGGTGACGATCAGACCCTGGAACTTCAGGTCGCCGCGCAACAGCCCTGTGAGCATCTTGCGCGACAGGGTAGCCGGAAGACCTGGGTCCTCAATGGCTGGCACGGACAAGTGAGCGGTCATCACGCTGTCGACGCCCGCGGCAATGGCGGCGCGGAAGGGCACCAGTTCCAGACTGTCGAGCCGAGCCCGGTCAGCCGACACTGTGGCGATGTTCAGATGGCTGTCGACCGTGGTGTCGCCATGGCCTGGAAAGTGCTTGGCCGTCGTCAGGACGCGGAGAGCGGGTTCGCTTCCGGCGCCGTCGATGAACGCCCGGACATGCCGCGCGACCTCCTCCGCGTTCTCGCTAAAGGCCCGAATGCCGATGACGGGGTTCTCGGGATTGTTGCTGACATCGGCATCGGGAAACAATACCCAGTGCACACCGAGGGCGCGAGCTTCCCGCGCAGTCGCCTGCCCCAGGTATCTGGTCGCTTCGGGGTCGCGCGCGGCGCCAAACGCCATGGCATGAGGGAACAGGGTCGCCCCCTCCACGCGCATGGAGGCCCCACGTTCGAAGTCGCCTGCGACCATCAGCGGAATCTTCGCGGCTTTCTGCATGCGGTTGAGAAAAGACGCGAAGGCAAATGGCTCGGCGCGCTTGATCGTCCGATAACGGACGCGGTTGATTAGAATCAGGCCGCCGACTTTGCGTTCTTCCACCAGGCGCAAGACCTTGCGATACTCGCGCGAACGGCTGTTGGGCGCTTCGCCGAACACAGGAATGACCACCAACTGCGCGGCCTTCTCCTGGAGAGTGAGGGACTGCAGCCACTTGCGAACCTGGGAAGGAGCGGTATTGCGCGACAGTTTTCGAGAGGGGGCGGCCACGGCGCGCCGGGCCGGTGTGCGCCCAGACGGCATGACCTGAGAGCGGACATGCGGAGCCGCGACCGCCAGGATACCGGCCAACACAAAGGCTTGCCGCGGCAGGAACGACACGAATCTCAGTGTCGCATTGTTTCGCGCCGCCACTCCGATCTATCCGCTTTTGGCGGCTCGCGCCGGGGGACGCTGGGTAGATGGCGGTTTGCGGCGGCTTCCCTGGTTGAGCAATCGCGACACGGCTCGAAGCAGATGGGTGACTTCATTCGCGCCTTTGGAAAGCACGACGTTGGCGCCGGTCTGTTTTTCGTCCAGGCCGATGCTGTCGACGTAGCCGGACAGCAAGATGATCGGGAGAGTGAGCGATTGCTCGCGGATGCGGCGAATCAGTTCTCCGCCGTTCATCCGGGGCATCCGAAAGTCCGTGACGACCAGATCAAAGCGGTCGTTCGAAAGGGCTTTCAACGCGTCGTCTCCGCTGTCGCTGAGCACCACGCGATAGCCGTGCTCCTGAAGTACCATCTTTCGGGCTATGGAGCCATGGCGATTGTCGTCGACGAGAAGAATTGACGGGGGGAGAGGTGCTGCTGGGGACGACTCTTTCATGATTGACCGTGAGAATTTAGCAGACCGTTTCATATGTGTCAACCCTCTCGGATATGGCTGGAAACAGGGGAGTTTTGTCTCTTGACTTTGCGGGACTGTCTGTGGAACACCTTTGTTCCGCAGTATCTCAAACAGTTTATTACGGTAATGTTTTTCGGATATTGGCGTCGATTTATCGCTCGAGAGGGCGAAACTCCGACAAAGATGCAAGATGCGCAATGCTATTCAACTTCGCGCGGGGCGACGTAGCCGCTCTTGGCGACAATCTGGTATTTGATCGGCTTGCCCTTCTCGTCCACGATCCGGAGCTTCTCGCTGTTGGCGGGATTGACGAGGTCCACTTTCAGCTTTCGGAACTTGCCGTCCTTGGTCGTGTTGGTGGAGGTGTAGGAAAGCTGATACTGGTTGCGCAGGGCCTCGTGGACCGCGCGAAAGATGCCGGGGAACTCGCCGAAGAAACGCGGCAGGAAGGCCTGGCCGCCCGTCTCCTTGGAGAATGTCCGCATCTGGTTGTCGGCCTGGAGGAAGTCCATGCGCTCGATCGCGCCCATGTAGCCGCGCGCATCCATCCACTCGCGCATGGCCTGCAGGATCCCGATGCCGTAGATGGGAACGCCGGCCTCCTGCAGCTTCTTGCGGGTCTGATCGAAGGTCAGCTTGCTGAAGGTGTCGAGCCCGGAAGCGATCAGGACGATGGCCTTGCGGCCCTCGATTTCGGACATGCGAGTGGCCGTGTCGACCAAAGCGTCGTACATGTTGGATTCGGAAAACGCGGCGATGCGCAGGCGCTGCATGGCTTCGTAGGCCTTGCGCTTGTCGGTGGAGAAGTCGGACAGGATCTCGGAACGCAAATCGTAGGCCACCACCGCGACAAAGTCCTCCGGCTTGAGAGTCTCGAGGAAGCCGTAGGAGGCGGTCAGGGTCTCATACCAGCCGCTCGACCAGTACTGCTGGAAGAGGTTGCTGAACTCGATGACCAGACAGACGGTCATGGGCGCTTCCCCCATGTTGAAGCCCGAGACCTGCTGCGGGACGTTGTCTTCCAGGATGCGGAAGTTGCCTTGGGGAATATTCGGGATGAACCGGCCTTTGTTATCGACCACAGCGACGTCAACGCTGACCACGTTGGACTCGGTGCGGAATGCGACGAGCCCTCCCTGCTCCGGCGCGTCCTTGTCCTTTTTGAGCCGGGAGGGGATCTTCGGCTGTTCCTGCTCGGACGGGGCGCCCTTCTTCCGCGGCCGCGCCACCGTGTCGCCGACGTCTTTCTTGGGTCCCTCCTGCGCGATCAGCAGAACGCCAAAAAACAGGCAAAGACCCGCCCCAGCGATGAGTCGAAAGTGGTTCATACGAGAAACCCCACGATCACTATAGCGTACACGATTCCTGTCGGTATGGACGGATGGACGGGCCGGCCGGTTTCCTCGATGCCACCGGCGGGTTGAAGGGTGCAACTGGCTCAGCCCGCGCACTTCTCACGGTAGCCCTGCCTTCTTCCAGAGAACCTCGACCCTTTGCCGGACGTCGGAACTCATTGTAATCACGTCGGGCCAGGGACGCGTGAATCCCTCCGCCGCCCATTTCTTGGTCGCGTCGACGCCCATCTTCGAGCCGTAGTTGGCAAGCCGGCTCGCGTGGTCGAGCGAATCAACCGGGCCCATCACGAACTCGATGTCGCGCTGCGGATCGATATTATTGAGCGCCTTCCAGGCCACCTCGCTGACATTCTGTACATCGACCTCCTCATCGACTACCACGATGACCTTACTGAACATGGCTTGCCCGAGGCCCCAGATAGCGTGCATCACCTTGCGCGCGTGGCCGGGGTACGACTTGCGAATCGAGACCAGAATCAAGTTATGGAAGATGCCTTCAGCGGGCATCGCGATGTCGCGAACTTCCGGGAGTTGCAGCCGCATCAGAGGCAGAAAGATCCGTTCGATGGCTTTGCCCATGTAGTAGTCTTCCATCGGCGGCGGCCCGACGATCGTGGTGGCATAGACAGGGCTCTTGCGATGCGTCACGCAGGTGACGTGGAACACCGGATACTCGTCGGCCAGCGAGTAGAAACCGGTATGGTCGCCGAAAGGCCCCTCCGTGCGGAGTTCTCCCAGTTCGAGATATCCCTCAAGCACGATCTCCGCGTTGGCAGGGACCTCGATGTCGACCGTCTCGCACTTCACCAGCTCCACGGGTTCCCGCCTCAGGAATCCCGCGATCATCATCTCGTCGAGGTCCGGCGGCAGTGGAAGAATCGCCGAGTACATGGTGGCGGGATCCGCGCCGATGGCGACCGCCACTTCCATCCTCTGCCCCTTGCCTTCCTTCAGCAGACGCCGGTAGTGATCGGCTCCCTGCTTGTGCGTCTGCCAGTGCATGCCCGTTGTGCGCTCATCGTAAAGCTGGATCCGGTAGCAGCCGCAATTCCGCTTTCCCGTCGCCGGGTTCCGGGAAAAGACCATCGGCAGCGTGATGAACCGGCCGCCGTCCTGTGGCCAGCACTGCAGCACCGGCAAGTCGAGAAGAGAGAACTGGTCTTTCCGGATCACTTCTTTACATGGCCCCTTGGACACGATCTTGGGAAAGAACTTTCCGACCTCGGCGAGCTTGGGCAGCATCTTGAGTTTGTTGATGATGCCCTCTGGCATGCGCATTTCCAGGTACTCGGCGATGCGGGCCGCCACTTCGTCCACCGAGCCGACCTCCAGTGCGATCTGCATGCGGCGCTCGCTGGCGAAAGCGTTGATCAGCACCGGAATGTCATGGCCGGTGGGTTTCTCGAAAAGAAAAGCGGGCCCTCCCTTCTTAACGGACCGGTCGGCGAACTCGGTGATTTCGAGCTTCGGGTCCACCTCAAAGGGAATGCGCTTCAACTCGCCGTGTTTTTCCAGCGCGCGGATAAACTCGCTGAGGTCGTTGTAGGCCATGGGGAAACTTTTATTATCATCGAAGGTTCGGGGACTCCATGCAAAATCGTATCGCTTTGGTTACCGGCGCCAGCCGCGGCATCGGCCGCGCCTGCGCCCTTGCTCTGGCGGGAGGCGGCGTCCGCGTCGCCCTGGCCGCGCGCAACGTCGCGAAATTGAATAAGGTGGCCGCCGAGATCAAAGCCTCGGGGGGCGACGCCTTCGTGGTGGAGATGGAACTGGCCTCGGTCGATTCCATCAAAGCCGGTTGTGCCAGGGTAGCGGCCGAGTTCGGCCGCATCGATATCCTGGTGAACAACGCCGCCATCACGCGCGACGGCCTGGCGCTGCGCATGAAAGCCACCGATTGGGAACAGGTGCTGCAGACAAATCTCACCGGCGCGTTTGTGACCATTCAACAGGTGCTGCATCCCATGATGCGCGAACATTGGGGCAGGATCGTCAACATCGCTTCGGTGGTTGGGCTCGCAGGAAACGCCGGGCAGGCCAACTACTGTGCGTCGAAAGCAGGTCTGATCGGCTTGACGAAGTCTCTGGCGCAGGAACTCGCCTCTCGGAACATCACGGTGAACGCCGTGGCTCCCGGGTTCATCGAGACGGACATGACGGCGGTGTTGAGCGACGAAATCAAGTCGAAGCTGCTGGGCTCGATCCCGATGAAGCGGTTCGGGACTACGGAGGATGTGGCGGCGGCGGTCACGTTCCTGGCCGGTGACGCAGCCGGGTACATCACGGGGCAGGTCTTGTCGGTGAACGGCGGCATGTACATGTGAGCGCCGAATGCGCCTCCGAACCCACGAGGGTACTTCCGGTACCGCCTTGTTGAAGAGGGTCGCAGCCCGAGTTAGCGCATCGGGCGCAAGCGTATCACTTCTTCTCCAACTTCAGGTTGACCGTTGGCTTCTTCCGGGAGTCGAACGAACTCAACGTGCGCTGCGCGCTCCCCATTCCCTGGTGTTCGGCCCTGAAGGTGTAATCGATGTCCGGATCCAGACCTCCGAAGAAAAAAGATCCATCTTCCTTGGTGATGTAGGAGCGAATCTGCAGCGTCTTCGCGTTCTTCATCTGCACGACGGCGCCGGAGACGGGGTTTTCAGCCGGATCAAAGACGTGTCCACTCACCGTGCGGAGCCGCGCCTCAGCCTCTTTCTTCTTCTTGTCCTCGGCGCCGGCGGTACCGGCGAGGCAAAGCCACAGCGTCAAGGCAATCGCCAGTGGCCGCCCCCCGGTGCGTCCCGCGAATCGCTTACACATCCGACATTCCTCCCGCCGGTTTAGACGCGGACGATGTCCGCCAGGATACAGACATAAAGTGGGTCTTCAACGCCATTCGTCGTCTTCTTCCTCTTCTTCCTCCAGAGCGGCGTCCTCTTCCTCGTCGAAGAACTCCTCGTCTTCGTCCTCATCTTCTTCCTCCTCGTCATAGGACTCTACTTCAAGGGGATCGAGGCTTACGATCTGCAACTCGGCGCCGCACTCGTCGCAGCTGACGATGTCACCTTCGTCCACGTCTTCTTCATCAATGTCGAGTTCCGCGTCGCATTCCGGACATTGAACCATAAGGGCGTCTCTCCAAACTTCATTAATACCGCAAGACCGATGGCTAGTGTACCAAGATCTTTTTGGCTTGGCGCCGGTGTCGTGCCTGGGCAGCCTCAAGCTCAGTTCACCGCCCTTGGCTGAAAGACGACGCGCGCTGGTCGCCGGCACTTAAACAGATGAAAGAACATGGGTAGCGCTTACGGCGTCCCCGGCTTTACAGGCGTGGTTGGGAGATGTGGGCACCCGCTGCGCGAACCGCGACACTCAGGGATCGACCGGTCCAGTCATGAAGCCAGTTCGTTCTCTAGCCCCACCAGGTTTCGCCTGCGGCGAGGTGCGCTTTGGCGACGTCGGGGTTGAGGTCGACGCCGAGCCCCGGCCGGCCGGTGATGCGAATGGCGCCCCCCTGGATGTACGGGCCGTCCGTGAGGAGTAGTTGGTCCATCCAGCCGCCTTTGCCGGTGACGGTCTCACAGGCGAGGAAATCCCGAATCGAACCCGCCCATTGACAGGTGGCCCAGGTGTTCAACTGGCTACCGGTGTTGTGGGTGGCCATGGGAAGACCCCATACATCGGCCATGTCGGCAATCCGCTTGGTCTCGAGGAACCCGCCCGAGTTGCGCAGATCCGGGTGCAGGATGTCGCAGCCGGCGTTGATGATGAAGTCCTTGAAGCCCTGCCGCCGCGCCAGGTTCTCTCCGGTGCAGATGGGAACGTTGGAGCTGGCCGTCAGACGCTTCCACGATTCGCTGTACTCGACCGAGATCGGATCCTCCAGCCACATGGGCTTGATCGGCTCGACGGCTTGCGCGATCTGGATGGAGGTGCGCAGGTCGTACTCCCAGTGACAATGCACCATCAGGTCGTGATCCCACCCGATCGCCTCACGGCAGTTCTCAAATCCTCTCCCGATGTTGATCAGCTCTCTTGTGGTGAGGACACGATTCCCCGGGTCGCGGCCCGCCTCGGTGGGAAACCCGAACTTGTGGGCCGTGAAGCCGGCGGGGTTGGATTTACAGAGGGCCGCCCACTCGCGGCACGAGGCCTTGTCAAGCATGTCGGCCGGCGCCGCATGATCATAGACACGGACCTTGTCGCGGAATGGGCCGCCGAGCAGGCTGGTCGCCGGCGCGCCAAGGAGTTTGCCGGCGAGATCCCACAACGCCATCTCGAGGCCGCTCGAGGCGCGCATCAGCATGTGTGCGGAGCCATCGGTACGTGTGCCGGAGAGGTTCGGCTGGCCCTCGCCCATCATTGTGTACAAGTAATCGATCGCGAGAGGGTCCTTACCAACCAGCCATGGACGCAATGACAAAACTTGCTCTTTGACTCCCACGCCAGGGCTGCCGTAGGCCTCCCCGATTCCGTACACGCCGTTGTCGGCCACAATCTTGATCAGCGTGTAGGTTCGGTCACCCTGCAGGACCATCACGCGGACGTCCCGAATTCGGGCCTTCATCGACGAGGCGGCGGCCAGGCTGGAGTACCCGAAAAGGTATGGGGCAGCGGCCGCTGCCTCAAGGAGTTGCCGTCGGGTCGGGGGCATGCTGCGAAGATTGTATCTCAGGCCCAACCGGGAAGGGACTGCGAGCACGAGCGCTCGACGGCGGGGCCGTCCGCTAACGGATTCCGTTGACCTTCGCCTTTACTATGTCGTCCACGGTCAGGTTGCGCTTGCCCTGCAACTCCAACATGCGGAGATCGTGCTGAGTGACGCCGTGATTCTGCAACCGCACCATGTCGTTCACGCCGACCACATCGTACCCGGAAAGCTTCAACTGGCGCAGCATGTCCGGAGACACGCCGTGGCCCTTGAGCCTCTCGACGTCAGCAGAGAAAAACGGAAATCCACTCTGCCGGAGGACTCGGAAGTAATCGCGTTCCTGGTCATCAAGGGCGGGTTGCGCCTGGGGGTTTGTCGCCCGAAACTGGGGCTTCCGCGGTTCATCCCGATCTTCACCGGGTGGCGCCTGATCAGCGATAGCCGGTGGCCCCTGAGGCAATCTGCCCGCGAACTCGGCAAGCTCCTGCGAACTGAGGCGCCGCGCGCCCAGTTCGCGTAGACGCCGCACCTCCGACAGTGAGATTCCCCGGACTGCGTACTCAAAGGTCAGACGGGCGTCCCACCATCTGGCGGCAACCACCATTAATTCCTCAACAAACGGGAGGTGCTCGCTGAAGTCGAATCGACCGCTGGCGCGGCCACCGGCGTCGACAGTGCCTGAAAGAACGAAGGACCCAGCGTCCCTGGAGAGGGTGCCTTGGATTCCCTTACCGGGAGACTGAAGGCTGGCTAGGGGGAGGAAGAGAGCGTCCCGCGAAAGTTCAATGGAGCGGGGGGAGTGTATGCCCGATTGCGCGAATGTCAGAAGGTAGTGATCTTGAACAGGTTCGAGAGTCCAAGTTCCGCTTACGCCGCCTGCCGATAGCACGGAAGCCAACAAAAACGGGAAAACGGCCAGCTTCATCGCGGACCCCGACCTCAGGCTATCACGCTTTTGGGCGGGAATGCGGCTCCTTGATCAGACTCCTTGATCAGAACCGCGGCCGGAAGGCCGCGGAGGGCGCGCGACGAGGCCGACTTACCGCCCCAGCACCCATCGCGAGAACCAGCGAGCGTGCCGTTCCATGAGGTCCTTTTGATGCATCGGTTCGGCGATGCCATGGCCTTCGCGCGGGTAAGTGACAAACTCGTGCGGCACGCCCAGGTCGGATAGCGCGCGATAGATCTCCATGGTGCTGTCGAAGTCGAGTGCGCCATGGGCCAGCAGCGTCGGCGTCTTTGCGTTCCGCAAACGGGTTCGGGGCGAATGGCGCGCGTACGCCTCGAGATGATCCCAAGGCTTGCCGCCGAAATAGGTCCACAGTGTTTCCGGCGGACCGGTATTGACGCCGTAATAGCCTGTCCAATCGGCAGCGGTGGCCCCGATGGCGGCCGCCTTGAAGCGGTGGGTGACACCGATGAGGAAGCTCGTGAGATAGCCGCCGTAGCTCCAGCCCATCACGCCAAGCCTGTCCGGGTCCGCGACACCCTCCTTGATCAACAGGTCGATCCCGGTGTGCATGTCATCGGCATCGCCGAATCCCTGCGACTGGATGTTGGCCAGCCGGAACTTCTCACCGTAGTTCGAGCTGCCCCGGAAATTGGGGGCAAAGATAGCAAAGCCCATCTGGGCCAATACCTGGGTCGGGTAGGTGCGGGGCATAGGGTAACCTTCGAGCGCCACGCCGGTGGGTCCGCCGTGCAACTCCACCAGCAGCGGGACCTTTTGTCCCTTCCGGTGGCCGACGGGCAGCCGCAGGACCCCTTCGACGTCCATTCCGTCCTTCGATTTCCAGCGCAGGGTTTGAGTCTCGAGCGAGGGCAGGCCGGCCACCTGGGGATTCACCTGGGTGACGCGTTTGCCGTTGACGAAGAGATCCGGCGGCGCATCGTTGCTCATACGCAGGGTCGCCACCATCGACAGATCGCGGCTGGTGCTGAAGCCAGTCCCGGCCAGCGAGGCGGCCACGACCTTGGCCGCTCCGGTCTCCACGTCCATCGAATACAGGTCGTCGTGGGTTCCCTTCCCTGCCGCGAAGACCATCCGTTTGCCGTCGGGCGACCAGGCATATTGGTTGCCGCCGCGAAAGACGTCTCCCTCGAACTTGCTGGTCAGATACCGGATCTTTCCGCCAGCCGAAGGGACAAGGGCGATGTGCCGCGCGGCGAAGTAATTGATCGTGCCCCCCTGCGAGTGGAAGACGATGGAGCGCCCGTCGGGGGTGTAGGCCGGGTCGCCATCACGGCCTTCCTGACGCACGACGGCGTGATCGGCGCCGGAGGCGACCTCGACTTCGAAGATGTCGCATTGGAACATGTCGCGCGCGCGGGGCGTGGGCTGGGCAGCGTAGACAATCCGCCGGGAATCGGGCGACCAGTCAAAGGACATCACGTGCCGGTCCGCCTTGACTACCAGGCGAGGCTGCCACGAAGCCACGGGCGTCGCGTAGAGTCGCGTGTATTTGTAGCCCTTATCGGCGATGATGACGTCGTCGCCCTTCTTGTGCCGGGCCTGCTCTTCCGCCGTGACCGGGTCGACGCTGAGGTATCCGATCTGGCGCCCATCCGGAGACCAATGAAAGGAAGACACTCCCGTGGGCGCCTGGGTGATTTTCCGCGCGGTCCCTCCGCTCGGATCGGAGACATAGACCTGCGGCTTGCCGTCGCGGGAGGACAGGAACGCGATCTGCTTGCCGTCCGGCGACCAGCGAGGCCGGGAGTCGGAGGGGTGCCCGCCTCGGACACGAACCGGCGTGCCCGCCTGGGCCAGCACCAGCCACACCGAGTTGGTATGGGCGTTGCGGCTCCAGTCCACCTCACGGGTGACATAGATCAGATGCGCGCCGTCCGGGGAGAGCTGAAAATCCACGATGCTGCGCAGGCCGAGAATCGCGTCGATCGTCCACGGGTCGGCGAACGCGCAGGGAATCGAAAGCAGGCTGAAGAGGATACGCCGGATCACAATCTCCAAAGAGTATCAGGCGACAGCGTATTCGGCCAGCCGGCAATAGATGCGGCCAGCTTCGGCGACGTGGGCGAGTTCCACGGATTCATCCACCTGGTGCGCGAGGCGCGGGTCGCCCGGACCCAGGATCACGCAAGGCAATCTCCAGGCCGACGCCAGCACGGAGGCGTCGGTGAAGTACGTCATGCCAATCGCATGCTCCTGGGCGGCTGCCCGAAGGGCGTTCGTGACCAGCCCGTGATCTTCGTCCGTCTCCACCGGTTGGCGGTCCTGAACCACTTCCACTTTCCCCGAGAATCGCGGGTCCTCCCGGCGCATCGCGCGCAGGATGCCATCGATCGCGCTGACGAGACCGAGATGGCTTTGGCCTGGAAGCGTTCGAAGATCCAGCGTCGCCTCGCAGGAATCGGCGACGATGTTGACCTTCATGCCGCCCTGAATCGTGCCGATGTTCAGCGTCGATTCCCCCAGCAGAGGGTGCACTCCGCCTCCTAGCGGCATGGCGAGGATTCGCTCCAGCACGCGCTGCATCGAGACGATGGCGTTGTATCCTTCGCGAATCATCGAACCGTGCGCGGCCTTGCCCACCGTCTCCACCCGCAGCCAGAGCGCGCCCTTGTGGCACCGCGCCACCCGAAGGTGCGTCGGCTCGGCGATCACCAGCCCGCTGAAGTTTTCCGCGGACACCGAGGCGGCGAAGTGAAGCGCCCCGGCACAGTCGACCTCTTCCCCAACGGTTCCGGCGAAGACGAGGTCGCCCGGCAGACGCACGCGCGAGCGGGCGGCCGCGGCGAGCATTCCGGCGATCGCCGCGACCCCGCTCTTCATGTCGGTCGTTCCCCGGCCAAACAGGCGGCCTTCCCCGGTGACTCCCGCAAAGGGCGGAAAACGCCAATCGGCGGCGCGGGCAGGCGCCACATCGAAATGGCCGCTGAATACCAGCGCCGGTGCCCGGCCCTCTCCGCGCCAGCGTACCAGAAGATTGCTGCGTCCGGGCGCCACCTGATAGCGCTCGACCTCCAGTCCCAGATTCAGGAAGAAAGACTCGAGCCGGTCGGCGACCGGCTGCTCGTTCCCAGGAGGGTTGGAAGTGTCCAGGCGGATCAGCGAAGTCAGGAGATCGGTGATCTCGACGGCGTCGACAAAGGATTCAAAGGACAAGGGCTGCTCCTCGCGAGTGTACTCCAGAGTAGTGGCGGCCGCCGTGCGGAAGGGCGGACCTAGGTCCACCGCCGGCTGAGGCCGGCCCCACAAAAAGATAGGCACTCCTACCAGTCGGCCACCGAGCCGTCGCGGTGGAAATACGGCATAGTCACTTCCGGCTGGAACGGATGCTTCGCGGCTTCCGCTTCATTGATATCGATGCCGAGGCCCGGCAGTGTGGGCGCATGAACCGCACCGGTACTCACATCGAGCGGATTGACCAGGATGTCGTTGCGCCAGGGCACGTCGGCGCGCACTACTTCCTGAATGAGATAGTTCGGACAGGCGAACCCGATCTGGAGCGAAGCGGCCGTCGACACCGGCCCTTGCGGATTGTGGCAGGCGACCGGGATGGAATACGTTTCCGCCATCGCCGCGATGCGGCGCGTTTCGCTGATTCCGCCGCAGTGGGAAACGTCGGGCTGGATGATCGACACGGCGCGCTTTTCCAGCAGTTCCCGGAACTCCCATCGGCCCACCAGTCGCTCGCCCGTGGCGATGGGCATCGGCAGCGCGTTCTTCACTTCCAGGAGCGCGTCCACGTGCTCTGGCCAGCACGGTTCTTCATACCAATACAGGTTGTAGTCCACCAGCAGACGGCCGAACTGTATCGCCGCGACCGACGTCGTGCGCGCATGCAGGTCGAGCATGATGTCGATATCGTCACCGACGGCTTTTCTCATGGCTTCCACGCATCGTGCCGCCTTCTTCAAGGTGGATGCACTCTCGACCAGTTCGGCAACCGGAATCGGCATGGCCTTGAAGGCCGTGAACCCGCGCGCGACGCTGGCTTGAGCAAGGTCGGCGAAGTTCTCCGGTTCGCCGGTCTTGTACATGCCTTCGAGCGACCCGCCCCCCAGGTGATCGTAGAGCCGCAGCGTGTCGCGCACCGGACCGCCCAGCAGTTCGCACACCGACTTGCCCACTTCCTTCCCTTTGATGTCCCACAGCGCCTGGTCGATGCCGCTCATGGCGGTGTATTTCACCACGCCGCCGCGCCAGAAATACTGGCGGTGCATGATCTGCCAGCAGTGCTCGACACGCCGGGGGTCCTGGCCAATTAACAGGACGGCGAGATCTTCCACCGAGCCGACGACGCCTTTGGTTTTCCATTCGAGCGTGGCCTCGCCCCAGCCGTAAAGACCGGGTTGGTCGGTTTCGACCTTCACTAGAATCCAATTGCGCATCCTGGCATTCACAACAACGGTTTTGATGGCGGTGATCTTCATAGATTGAATACTTCCAGCTTAGGGGAAGAGGGGCTGGGGGGAACACTCCCGCCTGTAGCTTTTCTTCCACAATATCGCACTGGAGCCCATTTTTATGCTATCTTCGCCCTCAAAGGGGTCACTCCATGTTTCGAGCCTACACACTGCGATTGTGTTTCTTCACGTTTGCCGGTCTCCTGCCTGTGTCGGCGCAGGTGACGACGGGAACGATTCTCGGGAGCGTGGTCGATTCCACGGGCGCCGCCATAGCCGGCGCGTCCGTCACGATCACAGAAGTCAGCAAGAATACCACTACACAACCCAGAGCGATGAGACCGGGCTTTATAACGTCCCGTTCCTGGTTCCCGGCGTGTATTCGGTAACGGTGGAAAAAGAAGGATTCAAAAGAGGCGTGCAGAACAACGTCGCCCTCGAGGTGGACCAGAAGGCCCGCACGGACTTCACGCTATCGCTCGGCAGTGTGGCGGAGACCGTGGAAGTGACGGCGGCGGCGCCGCTGGTCCGCTCCGAGTCGGCCGAACTGGGCGAGGTAATCGGAACCCGCGCGGTCCGCGAATTGCCGTTGAACGGCCGCAACTTCGCGCAGTTGGTGTATCTGAATCCCGGCGTCACGCCGGGCCAAGCCGGCGAGAACCTGTCGGGAGCGAGCACGTTCAACCCGCGCGGCCCGTCGAACTTCAATGCACTGGGCAGCCGCGGGAGCACCAATGCCTGGCTCGTTGACGGAATCGACAACAACGAGTTCACCTTCAATACGAACATGGTGGTGCCCACGATTGAATCCGTGCGCGAGTTCAAAACGCTGACCGGGGTGTTCTCCGCGGAGTTCGGACGCGGCGCCGCCGTGGTGTCGGTCTCGACGCAGTCGGGTTCGAACGAATACCACGGAAACGTGTTCGAGTTCCACCGGAATCACGAACTGGACGCGCGAAACGTGTTTGCCCCGCCCAACCAGCGCAAGCCCGTGTTCCGGCGAAACCAGTTCGGCCTCGCCGTGAGCGGCCCGGTGATTCTTCCGAAACTATACAACGGGAAGAACAGAACGTTCTTCTTCTTTGACTATGCCGGGCAACGCGAGGCACGCGGCGTAGCGACCGTCAACACCGTTCCCACCGCGGCCTCGAAGACCGGCGACTTCAGCCAGGTGGTCGACCGCCAGGGCCGCCAGATCCAGGTGTTCGACCCTCGCAGTGCGCGACTGGACGGAACGCGCACCCTCCGCGATCCTTACCCGAACAACGTCATGCCCGCCTCGGCCATCAACCCGGTCGGCCGGAACATCCTGAGTATCTATCCCCTGCCCAATGCCCCCGGCGTGGCGGGCGGGAACTTCGACAACTATCTGTCCGTCCCCAACCGGCTGATCAGCGACAACGTGTACACCGGGCGGCTCGATCAGGTGCTGAGTTCGCGGGACAACATGTTCTTCCGGTATACCTGGAACGACTACGCGCTCAACGCGCCACAGGGTCAGGCCAACTGTTGCCTCCCGACACCACCCGACGCTGCCCAACGATTCAAGCTGGGACCCTACGTCGCCGGCTTGCAGGACACGACCCTGACCACCAATGGCGCCGCCTTCAACTGGACCCATATCTTCAAGCCGAACCTCCTGCACGAATTCCGGGCTGGATTTGCCCGGACCAATCCCTACACCATTCAGCAGGACCTGGGGATCAACGCGGCCGATTCGCTCGGCATCCGCGGGATTAATCTGAACCTTCAATCCTCCGGAATTCCGACCATCAACATTACCGACATCACCGGGTTGTCGGGCGGTCCGGCATTCCTACCGGTCAACCCTCTGCAGACGCACTATCAGGCCGACAGCGCCTGGAACTGGACCGTCAACAAACATACGTTGAAATTCGGCTGGCATGGCGTTCGCCGCCATATGAAGCCCTTCGTCAACGAGGCCGTCCGCGGCAACATCACGTTTGACCGTGCCTATACGCAGGATCAGACCAATCCGTCGACCACCGGATTTGGTCCGGCATCCGCGCTGACGGGCTTCTTCGTCAGCGGCAATCGCTCCGGTTCGTTTGACTCGTATTATTTGCGTACCTGGGAGAACAGCCTGTACTTGCAGGACGACTTCAAGGTCAGCCGTCGTTTGACCTTGAATCTGGGAGTCCGGTATGAAATCTTCACGCCGGAATCGGAGAAACGCAACCGCCTGCCAAACTTCGACCTTGGCAACCTGAAGATGATTTATGCCGGCGAGGACGGGGCCAGCGCGACCGCGAACAAGATCACCAACTACGCCAACTTTGGCCCGCGCCTCGGCCTGGCGTACGATGTGTTCGGCGACGGCAAAACGATCTTCCGCGCCGGCTATGGCCTGGTGTACTTCCCCGACCCGGTCACCGCGAACGGGCAGATCGGACTGAATATACCGGTCTTCTTCACGCAGTCACTCGCGTTCCAGAATTTCCCGCTCAACATCGCCGCCCAGCCGACCATCGAGAATCCGTTTCCAGCGCCCGTGGCGGTCAAGCCGAAGACGACAACCGAGTTGAACTCACTCAGCCCAGCGCCGCGCCTGAACGGCCACCAGTTCCAGAATCGGACACCGTATGGCCAGACCTGGTCTGCCAACATCCAGCGCCAGATCACGAACTCGCTCATGATGGAAGTCGATTACGCCGGCAGCACGGGCATGAACCTGGCTCACTCGTACAACCCGAATGAGGTGCAGCCCGGTCCCGGCGACCTGGCCCCGCGGCGCCTTCTGCAGCCCATCCGGAACATTCCCACGATTGCCTTCGTCGAATGGCGCGGCCGATCCTCGTTCAACAGCCTGCAGCTCAAGGCCACCAAGCGGTATACCCGCGGCCTGCAATTCCTGGCCGCGTACACATTCGGCAAATCGCTCGACTACACCGGGTCGGTCGCCAATGGCGGCGGATCCACAGGCAGCCCGCAAACGGTCACGTGTCTCGATTGCCAGCGCGGTCCGTCCGGGTTCGATGTCCGGCATCGCGCTGTGTTCAGCTACGTGTGGGATGCCCCCGGAAGCAAGCTGGCCAATCCGATCGCTCGCCGGATACTGGGCGGCTGGCAGATCAGTGGCATCACGACGCTCACCGGCGGGCGTCCCTTCAATGTCAACCTGAACGCAGGCGTCAACAATGGCGCTCCGAGTTGGCCGAACCGCAGTTGCAAGGGGACGCTGGACAACCCGACGCCCGACCGCTGGTTCAACGAGACGTGCTTCGCCGCTCCTCCCGCCAACACGTATGGCAACGTGGGCCGCGGCGTGCTGTATTCGCCGGGGATCGCCAACTTTGACAATTCGTTTGTGAAGAACAACCGTTTCGGCCCGGAGGGACGCCTGAATGCCCAGTTCCGATTCGAAGCGTACAACCTGTTCAACAGCCCCTACTTCGGATTCCCCAACGCGAATATCGGGGCGGGGACGGTGGGACGCATCACCACCACGGTTGGCGACAATCGCAGCTTACAACTCGCGCTCAAGATCGAGTTTTGACGCGCAAGCCTCCCAGAGGCCGCCCACCTTCTGAGCCGCGAGCGTTATGCGAGCGGTGGCTATCCGAGCCGCGACCGGAAGGGAGCGGGCCTCTTGGTTTTTTCACAGCCCCGTTAGCGAGCGGTGGCGCTGAGGAACGAACGACGATCCATAGCCACCGCTCCCTCACGGTCGCGGCTCTGAATCGTTTATTCACAGCCTCTTTAGCGAGCGGTGGCGGTGTAGAATCCGATGCCCGAACACTAGACGATTGAGTGGCCGGCTCTGATTTTCACAGGTTGGGTAGAACTGATATCGTATATTCCGGACACCCTTTAACCCGGATATCCACCCATGAAATACCGCCTGATCGCCTGTTTGGCTCTGACCCTCCCCGCCTGGGCCCAAATCCGCACCGAGAAGCTCCACGGCAGAGATGTCTGGACTCTCGAGACACGCGAGCTTCGAGTCAGCTTCACGCAGTCAGGCGGCCATTTTGTCGACATCGCGCTGCCGGAAGGCGGTCTGGTCAATCCGCTCTGGATTCAGAAACAGGCCACCATCGACACCGAACAGTACCTGCCGCAGCGCGATGAAGAGACCTACGGCAAGGGCTCCGGCGCGCGGTTGATGGCCGGTCTGCTCGGACACAACTTGTGTTTTCCCTTTTGGGGCGATCCGACGGAGAAGGAGTACCGCGCGGGCATGACGTTTCACGGCGAAACCGGCGTCGTCCGCTGGCAACGCGTTCCGGCAGGCCCCGAAATATTGGTCATCCGCGCCGACCTTCCGGAGTCGCGGACCGCCTTCAGCCGGTCCATCCGGCTGGCCGGCCGTGTCGCCTATTTCGATTCGCGAGGCATCAACCTCAGCGCGTGGGACCGGCCCATCGGGTGGTGCGAGCACGCCACCATCGGCCCGCCCTTTCTCGAGCGAGGCGTCACGCGCATGGATGCCTCCGTCACCCGCGGGCGCGACTCCGGTGACGAGTCGGGAAAGGAGTACCGCTGGCCGCAAGGCGTCGCCGATGGGCAGGCGATCGATCTGCGCACCGTGCGCGTGGTGGACAAATCGGGATTCGTGAATAACTTCCTGGTGGATCCGGCGCGCGAGTTCGGCTTTGTCGCGGCCACGCATCCGGTGAAGCGGCAGGTGTTCGGCTACCTGTTCCGGCGCACGGAGTTCCCCTGGCTCAACATCTGGGAGGCCAACAACCCGAACATGCTGACGCGCGGGCTGGAGTTCTCCAACACGCCGACGCACGGCACCATGAAGAGGATGTTCGCGGCCAAGCCTCTGTTCGGCGCGACCATGTTCGATTGGCTCGACGCGAAATCGACGTTGCGCAAACGGTTCGTCGCCTTCCTCAGCCCGGCGCCCGAGGGCTTCAAGGGCGTTTCCGACGTCCGGATTCGAGGAGCAAAACTTGAAATTGTCGAGGCCGGCGGCGGGCAGGTGATCGCGCTCGATTTCGACCCCGCGTTCTTTAGCCGCCAATAGCGTACATGGGCCGCGGGGGCGGTACAAATTTCACGCCGTTGATGTCGTGTCCGATCCATTTGGCGCGGACATTGTCCCGGATCCGCTGCGCGATCTCGCCGTCGCCCGCCCCGCTCCGGAGCAGTTCCTTGACGTCCATCTCCTCGATGGCGAACAGGCAGTAGCGCAGCTTTCCATCCGCGGTCAACCGGATCCGATTGCAGTTGAGGCAGAACGGTTTGGTGACGGAAGCGATGAAGCCGATAACGCCCTTTCCATCGGCATATCGGAATTCAGTGGCAGGCGCGCGCGGATCGGGATCCGGCACCGGGATCAGCGGACAGATCTCGCGGGAGATGTGCTCGATCATCTGATCCATGGTCAGAACGCGGCTGCGGTCCCACAAGCTCTGCGCGTCGAGCGGCATGAACTCGATGTAGCGGATTTCAATTCCCCGCTCCCGGCCGAATCGCGCCAACGGGACGATATCGGGCTCCGAAAGGCCGTAGACGGCGACGGCGTTGATCTTGACCGGGGAATAGCCCACGTCCAAACACGCGTCGATGCCGCGCATCACGCGGTCGAACTCGTCGCGGCGGGTGATCTCGAAGAAGCGGCCGCGGTCCAGCGTGTCGAGGTGGATGTTGAGCCGCCGAAGCCCTGCCTCGTACAGAGGCTTTGCCAAGGGTTCCAGCAGAACGGCGTTCGTAGTCAACGCCAGGTCTTCGATGCCGGGAATCCCGTTCAGCTTCGCGATCAGGACCGGCAGGTCTTTGCGAACCAGAGGCTCGCCCCCGGTGACCCTCAATTTGCGCACGCCCAGGCCGGCGGCCACCCGGACAAATCGGTCGATCTCCTCGAACGACAGGATCTCTTTGCGGTCGGTGAACTCCACCCCCGATTCCGGCATGCAATAGAAGCAGCGGATATTGCACCGGTCCGTGACACTCACGCGCAGATTGTCGTGCAGCCGTCCGTAAGTGTCGACGAGGGGGCTGGACATGATCAGAGGGCCAGCATGCGTTCCAGCGGGACCAGCGCCCGCCGCATCATCGCTTCCGGGATCTCGATTCTCGGCTCGAGTTTGTCCAGGCAATCGCGGAGTTTCTCGAGCGAGTTCATCTTCATGTACGGACACTCACTGCAGTTGCAGTGTTCGTTGGCCACAAAGTGGAACTTCTTTCCGGGCGCGACCCGTTCAAGCGAAAACCGGACGCCGCTCTCGGTCATGACGATGAACTCGCCGGCGCTTTCGCGGGCGCAGTACTGGATGATCGCCGAAGTGGAGCCGACGAAGTCCGCCATCGCCAGCACCTGCGGCGGACACTCAGGATGAGCCGCCACCTTCGCATCCGGGTAGCGCACCTTGGCCTCGGTCAACCGGCGAGCGGGGAAGGTCGCGTGAACCACGCACGATCCCTGCCACATCCTCAAGTTCTTGCGGCCGGTCTTCTGCTGGACGTAGGCGCCCAGATTGCGGTCCGGCAGGAATAGAACCGTCTTGTCGGCCGGGATGGAATTCACCACATCCACTGCGTTGCGGGACGTGCACAGAATGTCGGACTCGGCCTTCACCTCTACCGACGTGTTGATATAAGACACGATCACGTGGTCCGGGTGCGCCCGGCGGTAGGCGCGAACGGGTTCCACCGGACAGTTTTCGACCAGGCTGCAACTGGCGTCCAGATCGGGCAGCACCACGACCCGCGAGGGGTTCACCACTTTCGCCGTCTCGGCCATAAAGCGGACGCCGCAAAACGCGATCACATCGCCGTCCATGTCTCGGGCGGCGCGCGACAACTCCAGACTGTCGCCGATGGCATCGGCGAGTTCCTGAATCTCCGCCTCCTGGTAGTGATGCGCAAGGAGTACCGCGCGCCGCTCGCGCTTCAGGTCGACGATCTCTTCCGCAATGGTTCTGGTAGCCAGCATCGGCTTTGTTCCGGTAACTCTATCTTAACGCTGGATCCGGCGGCCGGCAGGACCCATAGGTGCTCATTGATTCAGACTCCGCGCAAACTCAACGCGTTTCCTTAATGCGCGGGTGGAACATAGTCCGGCGGCAGGGCCGCGCCTTCGCCGAAAAAGAACTTCTCCATCTGCTCGATCATGAACTCCTGCGCTTCCCGCGTGCCGAGGTTCAGCCGGTACTCGTTCATGATCATCTTCATGTGCTCCACCCACATCTTCCAGGCGTCCTTGGACACCTGCTCATAGATGCGTTGGCCGATGGGGTGGCCTTCAAACGGCACTTCGTCCAAACCATCCATCTCACGCTGGAACTTTACGCAAAAGACCTTTCGGGCCATCTCCGGATCCTCTCTTGGGTGATGAAATCAGTCGTACTTTTCGTAAACAATCTGCTTGCGGTCAAAGCCTTTTTCTTTCAGAATCCGGCGGACATCGTCCACCATGGCTTTGAGGCCGCATACGTACACGGTGACATCGCGGCGGCCATTCAGCGCTTCGTCCAGGTGGTTCTGAACGTGCCCCGAGCGGCCCCTCCAGGACTCGCCCGGGCGGCTGAGGGTGGGCCAGAAATGGAACCCCGCGCATGTTTTCCCCATCTGCTCGAACTCGTCGCGGTAGAGCAGGCCTCCTTCATACCGCACGCCGAAGATCAGCGTACACGTGGCGCCGGCGAAATCGGCCAATCGTCCCTGGAGCATCGCGCGGAACGGCGCGATCCCCGTCCCGGTGGCAACCAGTATGGAGTCCGTGACGGGCCGCCGAAGCATGAACGTTCCGTACGGGCCGGTCACGTCGACCGCATCGCCGGGCTTCATCTCGAACAGGTAAGGCGAGAACTTGCCCTCGGTCACGCGGTTGAGACACAATTCGAACCGGTTGCCGCTCGAAGGCGAAGCCACCGAGTACGCCCGCGTGATGTGGTTTTCGCCGACGCGCGTGTTCAACGAGAGGAACTGGCCGGGTTCGTAGGCCAATGCTTCCAGCCCCGGAACTTCAAAGACAAAGTGACGGACTTCCGGCGCGATCTCGCGCGAATCGACCATTCGAGCGGTCACCGCACGGCCTCCCCCAGCCAAGCCGACCGGATCTCCTCCGCCCTCGCCAGTACGATGTCCGCCAGCGCCGGATGTCCCTCCAGGGACTCCGAAACCTGAATCTCCACGTCTTGATGGATGTTCGAGATGGACTCGACGATTCGGGGCAGGTCGCGGCGGATGTGAATGCCTGGGGTCAGGAAATACGGCATCACCACCACACGCCTGATCCCCTGTGCCCTCAGCCGTTGAATCGCCTCCGGCAAATCCGGCGAGGCCATCTCCAGAAATGCGGTCTCCACCCGGTCAAAACCGCTTCTTCCGGCGACCGCGCGTGCCACCCGCCGTACGGCCTCGTTGGCCGCCTCGACGCTCGATCCATGGGCGAAAATGACGAGTCCTGTAGACATCATGGGGCTTGGGTTCCCGGTCAAGCGGGAGGCGAATCCTTCATTGTTTCACATCAAGCCCGCGGCTCATGGAAGGATCAGGGACGACGTCGGCCGTTCCACCGGCGCCTCGGCTTGCGACGTCACCTGGCTCAAAAACCCGATGAAGGCCCTGCTCCTCCGCCGGCCGTTGTTGTTGATCGCCTCCATGCGGCGCAGGAACACGAGGATGCCCAGGATATCGGCGTCCCGCAAACGCCGGGTGGTCCCGCTGCGGGCCTCCGCGTGCCGGATTTCCTCCACAAACGTTTGAATGGTCCGGAAGATTCCGGCCGCAATCGGATTTTCAGGACGTGTCTCGTACACCAACCCGCTTTGCAGGGTGCGATAGGTGCGGATCAGGCCTTCCAGCGCCTCCCCCACGTCCGTGTCGACCGCTCCGCTGCTTTGGAGGACCCCCTGCAACGTAGCCTGCGAAAAAAGAACCAGGAGCGCCTCATTCTGTTTCAGAAACGCCTCGTTCACCCGGATGTCCGAGTGCATCGCCTGCGCGTTTCTCGACTCCCTCGACCGCTCGTGGAGGTGGGCCTCCCGCAGATACTCGCAATCCAGAGGACAGTCGACCGATTCCTCGCGCTCCTTCCCGCAACACAGCGTACAGATGTCTCCCCGGACTCCCGGGCAGTATCGCTTCGGTCGCCGTGTCTCGCAGATTGCGCAGGCCATGCCTCCAGTATAGAGGGCGGGCGAGTGGACTTTCACGCAGTCGATGGGCGAGGATGCGCACCCGGTTCGTGTGGTGCCGGCTCGGGTTACCCTCGTTTCCCCCGCAATTCTTGCATTGCGGCGGTTTGCCCGTTTTGGCAGTCCAGTTGCCCTGGATCTGGATGCAGGGGGGCTGCCCATGCTGACGAACAAACTCATTCAGGCGATTGAGGATCAAACCGACCACATCGTTACCCTGGTGATCGAGCAGATCAAAGGCGATCCCACGCTACACGAGATCGGCAAGCTCCCGCGAACCGATTTGGCCGTCTGGGGACGGGGCGTCTTGCGACATGTCGGCTCCTGGTTAGGACAAGACGAGCAGATCCGCCTGGGCCAACGCTACGAAGAACTTGGACGTCTCCGGTTCCTTGAGAACATCCCGCTCCACGAGTGCGTGAAGGGGGTGCAACTGCTCAAGGAGCAAACTATCGACTTTATCCGGACTCGAGGTTTCGCCCAGACCTCGCTCGAAATCTATGCGGAGGAGGAGTTGGAGCACCGCCTCGACCGGTTTTTCGATTTCCTGGTGTACCACCTGGTAGTGGGTTATGAGAGGGCCCTGTCACCTACCTGTCGCGCTCACATGACCCACGCCTGATAGATACGATCCCGGTGAATTTTTTCATGGCTCTGGCGGGGGTGCCGCCCGCCGGAGTGCTGAGCGTGTGGACGATTCATGGAACCAATTCTCCTGGTCGGGGCTGATCAAGATCGATTGTCGCTCTTCCGCCAGGTTCTGGAAGCTGAGGGTTACCGTGTCGATCTCGCGGATTCCAGCGCCCGGGCGCGGCAATTAACCGAAGACCGACAATACCGGGTGGCGATTTGTGAGGCCTGCCACCCCGAGATGGATTCGCTGGTCGGCTGGTTGGCACGCGAGGAGCCGAACATCCCCGTTCTCCTGGTCGGGTCATCAGCCTCCTGCGTTTCTCCGCCGCTTCGAAAGCCCTTCGATCGATCCGCTCGGCCATCCGTGCCTCACATGGTGACGGTATGCGCGGCCGAGGAGTTGACGGGTTCTGTCCAGGGCGCTCTGGAACGAAGCAGGCTGCGGCGGGAAGCGGCGGTCCTGCGCCGCGCCTTGAAGCCCGAGTATTGCGGAGACCTGCGGGACGGCCGTGACGAGGTCATGATCCGCACGCTGGAACGGGCGCGGCAAGCCGCGGCGACCGATTGCGCCATCCTGCTGACCGGTGAACCGGGTTCGGGAAGAGACACTCTGGCTCGGTATATCCACTTCCAAAGCCAGGCCAGCCATGGAGTCTTCCTCCACGCGGACTGTTTGGAAATGTCTGCGGAGTCCCAGCAGGGAATACTGTTTGGGGCCGCACACGGCTCCGCGGCCGAAGGTCTTCTCGGCGATGCGGATGGGGGCACCTTATTCCTGAATGAGTTATCAGCCCTGACTTCGAACACGCAGGCAAAGCTGTTTCGCTTCTTGCAGGAAGGCTTCTACACGCGAATCGGCGAGACCCGCCGTGCCTGGTCCATGGTCCGGTTGATGTGCGCGACCTCGGCCCACATTCCGAGGCTCCTGGCCGCCGGGCTTCTGAGGGAGGATTTCCTGGGCGCCTTCGCTGTCCGGATTGAAGTGCCGCCCCTCCGCCAACGCCCGCGAGCGGTCGACAGGCTGGCAACGCACTTCCTGAATCGCGCCCGTTGCCGGTTGGGACGGCCGCCCGTGCCCATCTGCCCCGATGCGATCGCCGCCCTGCACGAATACTCCTGGCCCGGCAACATCGCCGAACTGGAGATGGCGATGTTCCACGCCGCGGTCGTATGCGAAGGCGCCGTGAGCCGTGAGGATCTGGCGCTGTGCCCCTGCGGTCAACGGAACTCCTCCGCCGGCAACGCCTGGCGGACCATCGAGCGCCGCGCGATCGAAGAGGCCCTGACTCAGCACAGCGGGAATCGTACTCATGCCGCGCGCGCCTTGGGAATCAGCTTGCGCAAGCTCCAGTACCGTCTACGCGAATACGGGCTCACTCGATCCTCGTCCTGAAAACGCTTTCTGTCCCTGCTACCCTGGTCTGGTTTCCGTTATGAAACTGACCGAGCGGCAGGAGCGTCTCGTCCGGCGCACGTTTATCGACTACTATCCGACGGAAGAGTTTCTCCAGAACGCCCTCGTCGTGGAACGCGCCGAGGGCTTGTACCTCTGGGACACGGAAGGCAGGCGCTACTTCGATGCCATCGGCGGCATCTTTGTGGCCGTGCTCGGTCACCGTCACCCGCGCGTGATGGATGCCATGCGCCGCCAGATGGATCGGCTGACCTTCGCGCCTCCACTGCACTCGATCTCCGACGTCACGCTGGATTTCATCGAGAAGATCGGCCAGATCACTCCCGGCGATTTGAACTACGTCAAGGGCTTCAGCGGGGGGTCGGAGGCCAATGAGGCCGCCTTCAAGTTCGCGCGCCAGTATTTCAAGCAGACCGGACATCCGGGCAAGTACAAGATCGTCAGCCGCTATTTCGGCTACCACGGCGGCACCTTTGGCGGCATGAGCGCAAGCGGCACAGGGCCCCGCAAGACGCGATACGAGCCGCAGATGGGCGGGTTTCTCAAGGTCTTTCCGCCCACCTACTATCGCGATCGCTTCCCCACCTGGGAGGAGGCAAACCGCTTTGCCGCCCGTGCCTTCGAGGACGTGATCGTCGCCGAGGACCCGGAGACCGTGGCGGCCGTCATCCTCGAGCCCATCGGCAACACGGGCGGCATCATCACCCCGACGGAAGAGTACTTTCAAATCCTGCGCGAGAGCTGCGACCGCCACAACGTACTGTTGATCTTCGACGAGGTCATTACGGGCTTTGCCAAGACCGGCAATATGTTCGCTGCGCAGACGTTCGGCGTCACTCCCGACATCCTGTGCGCAGGAAAGGGTATCTCGAGCGGCGCCATCCCGATGGGCGCGATGATCGCCCGCGAAGGCATGGCTGCTGCTTTTGAAGGTAGCGCGGACCGGGCGTTCGCCCACGGCCACAC
This sequence comes from Bryobacteraceae bacterium, assembly GCA_046160045.1. Taxonomy (GTDB): domain Bacteria; phylum Acidobacteriota; class Terriglobia; order Bryobacterales; family Bryobacteraceae; genus CAZGUX01. The sequence goes on along the minus strand of JBJXGR010000025.1, from coordinate 21,309 downwards.
GTTCGCCGGCAATCCCCTGTCGTGCGCCGCGGCCCTGGCGGTGATCGAAGAGATTGTGGAGAACGATCTCTGCGCCAAGGCCCGCCGTCTCGGGGACTATCTGGCAAGCCGCCTGGAATGCCTCAGGAAATTCGGCATCGTCCGCGAGGTGCGGGGGCGCGGAGTGCTCCGCGGCGTTGAGTTCGTACGCGACACACAGTCGATGAAGCCCTTCCCGGAACTGGGAAGAGCGCTCAAGAAAACGTCCATCCGCAATGGCATCATTCTGCGCGTCGATCCGACCTGGTTCGCGGTCGCGCCGCCGCTGATTTCGAGCGAGGGCGACATTGACGAGATGTACGGCCTGATCGAACGAAGCGTCGTTCAGGCGCTCGAGGACGTGAACGCCTAGCAGCCAACGGGCGCCAGCCCGCTAGAAAGTCAACCGCGCGGCCACCTGAATGTTCCTCGGTGCCTGCGCGCTCGCGATCGTACCGATGACCGCTGACGGCAGTCCGGAAGCCGGTGCGCCGAACTGCGTATGGTTCCAGGCGTTGAAGAACTCGAACCGGAACTGGAGCAGCCGGCCTTCGCCCAGTCCGACATTCTTGAACATCGACATGTCCCAGTTGGCGATGCCCGGCGCGCGGAGGATGCCGCGGCCGGCGTTTCCGAACGTGCCGGGATTCGGCACCGAGAAACAGGACGTATCGAACCATCGCAGGCGGGTGCGGACTCCGCGATCCAGTCGGCCGTCGCAGTTCCGATTGGCAAACACCTGGAAGGCATCGACGTCCGGAGTGCCGGCCGGCGCCGTTACGGAAATCGGAGTCCCGAGCTGATAAGAGGTAATCCCGTTGAGTTGCCAGCCTCCAACGAAGGCATTGGCTACTCCGCCGGCGTCACTCATGAACATCTTGCCTTTGCCGAATGGCAACTCCCACTGATAGCTGCCGACAAACCGGTGTCCGGTGTCCAGGTCCGCAAGACCGCGGTAGGAGTTGGCGTCGCCCGGCGCTTTGATCGGATCGCTCGAGATGTCTCGCCCCGTGTCCAAAGCCTTGCTCCACGTGTACGCAGCCAGGAAGCTGAATCCGGACGAAAACCGTTTTTCCAGCTTGGTGGTGAGGGCGTGGTACCGCGCTTTGCCCATACGGTCGAACTGGCGAATCGTGCCGTACTCCTGGAACGGACGCCGGCCTTGCAGCGGCTGATTTTGGAACGGGATGTTCGGGTCGGGCAGGCGCGCCTGGTTGAAATTCGCAGTGGCCGGCATTTTCATGGTCAGGTTACCCATGTAGCCGATTTCAGCCACGTAGTTCTGCCCAAGCGTCCGCTGGATGTTGAAATGCCACTGCCCCGTGTAGGGCCGCCGCCACGTTTTCTGCACGGTGGCGAAGCTGAACGACGGCCCGCTCGGCAAATCGCGCCCGCTGGGCCGGTCGGGATAGAGCGTGTCGACAAACCGCGTGGGTACGATCTGCGCCGTCGATTCGGTCTGCTGTGGGTTCCATACGAACGGATAAAACAAGCTCATGCTCTGCGAGAGCTGGTTGTTGTTGACGTTGTTCCAGTAATAGCCGTGGCCCATCCGCACAACCGTCTTGTCGTTGACCCGGTAGACCAGGCCGATGCGGTCCGCCCAGTTGTTGTATTGGGAATTAATGATGGACCGAGAGACTGCGCCCCCCAGCTCCGTGCTGGTGCGGAACGCGAAGGGGTCCTTCAAAGCGTACTCGAGCTGGCGCGTCTGAAAGTTGAACACGGCCATGTTATTGCGTGGCTGCGTCCACGGGCTGTTGTATTCCCATCGGACACCCAGGGTCAACGAGAGGCGCTTCGAGATCTTGAAGTCGTCCTGGAAATAAAGGCCAGGCTGTGTGGATCGGCCGTCGAATCCCAATTCTTCCAGTTGAACCTGCCAGAATCCCGGGACTCCGATGAGGTAGTCGGCGACGGCATCGCCGCCGCCGGGAATTCCCGGCCCCGCATTGCTGAAGTTGGGGCCCGTGTATTGGATAAAGCCGCGGGGGTCCTGCGCCGAACGCTGGCGGTAGCGGACGCGCCTCAGGTCGATGCCGGCCTTCAGGTTGTGCTTGCCCGTGGTGTAGGTGAAGTCGTCTGCCCACTGGAAGCGGTCCGTGATGTTCATGATGGTCGGCGAGAAGGAACCGAAGCCGCTGTAGCCGGCCACCGAGACGCTTGGAATTCCGAACTCCGAAGGATCGGTGGAGGTGTTCTTCAGGCCGATCTTTGCCGCCAGGTTCTCGCTCTGCGGTTCCTGGGCGAAGTTCGCCGCCGACCGGTGATAGGAGAAGCGGAATTCGTTCACCGCCCTCGCCGACAGAATGCGTGTGTACTGGATCAGCGCGTTGTTGTTCCGTAAAGGCGCAACCCGCCCCGCGATGGGCGCGTAGTCGCCTCGCAGCGTCGGCTGGTCGATGTACGAGTACCGGGCCATCAACCGGTCATTGCCGGTAATGTTGTGGTCCCAACGGCCGGTGACCTGGTCGTAGTCGTCGACGTCCGTCGCCGTGGTCACGAAGTTGTTCCCCAGTCCGGGCCGATTGGGAACCGGCCAGTACGGAAACAGGTTCCTCGACACGACGTTGATCCGGTTAGACGGGATCACGTTGTTGGCGAACGCCGTGCGGCGTCCGGTTTCGGCGCTGCCGGACATCGGATCGTAAATCACGCGCGGGATCTCGCCGAGATCGCCAGTGCGCATGCGCTCCGTTGGGACCGTGGCGATCCGGGTCGTCGTGCGCCGGCGGCGCTGGCCTTCATAGTTGAAGAAGAACCACGACTTGTCGCGGCCGTTCACCTTCGGCAGCAATACCGGACCGCCGATGCTGCCTCCGAACTGGTTAAACCGGAATGGAGGTTTGGTGGAGCCATCGAAGAAATTGCGCGCATCGAGGACGTTATTGCGCAAGAAGTGATACAGCGAACCGTGGAAGGCGTTCGTGCCCGAAGCGGTCACGGCCGTAACCAGAGCGGCCGCTTGACCGTACTGCGCGTCGACAAAGTTCTCCTGGACCTTGAATTCCTTGATGCTCTCGACGCTCGAGAACTGGAACGTGCCGCCATAGCGTTCGTCCCGCGTCTCCGATCCATCGATCAGAAACCCGACATTGATGTCGCGCGTGCCTGCGAGAGAGACGCCCGTCGTGCGGCCCCATACCACCGAACTGAACGTTGTGCCCTGGGGCGCGGCGCCGGCAGTGAGCAGGGCGAGGTCAAAGAAACGGCGGCCGTTGAGCGGCAGCGTGGTGATGCGCTTCGAATCGATCACCTGGCCGATGACGTTGCTGTCCGTGGACAACAGCGGAACCGCGCCGGCTTCCACGGTGACGGATTCTGCGACCTCGCCGGGCTGCATCGTCGTGTTCACGCGTGCGCGCTGGTCGACTGCCAGGTCGACCTGGGGCACGATCTGCGTCCGGAAACCCGTCAGGCTGAACGTGATTTTGTACTGGCCGGGCGCCAGTTTCGTCACGATATAGTTGCCGTATTCATCGGTCTGAGTCTCGCGAGTCCATCCCTGGCCTAAGTTCTGAACTTGGACCTTGGCATTCACGATCACCGCCTGCGTGGGATCGAATACGGTTCCAAGGATGTCGCCGGTCAGGCTCTGGGCCGCGACGGGCAGGGCGGATACGAAAAACCACAAAACGGAGAGACGGATCGAACGAGAGATCGCTGGCAATGCTTTCACCATGGGGGGCCTCCTCGCGTGTTACATAACCCTAAGCGCGAATTCGATTAGCTAATCACACTTTCTGTACTAAAGTCAAGATTTCCGGTCTTCGTCGATAACCGACATGGCATCTATTATTTATGGAATATCAATGGGGAGGAACATGAAATCGTACAGCGTGCCTCCCGAAACGAATGATTCTGCGTTTGGCTGTATGCATTTCGTCAACGCCGAAGGCTTCCTTTCCGGTGCGGCTTGGCATCGAAAAGCCGGCGCTAGTTTCGGACCAGGGCATCCAATGCCGCGCGGGCCTCGGGATAGTCGGGCTTGATCGCCAGCGCCCGTTCGAACGCGGCGCGCGCCTTTTGCGGCTCGTGTCCTTCCCTCGCCAGCGCGACACCGAGATTGAAGAACGCTGCCGGGTTGCCTGAATCGACAGTGGTTGCCGCGGTCAGGTGCCGGATCACGCAAGGGTGATCGTTTCCGGCCGCACAGGCGTCGGCCACCCGGTAATGCGCCTCCACGTTGCCTGGGCGCAAGCGGAGAACCTGTTCCCATTCGGCGCGGGCGTGCTCCCGCCGGCCAGACTCTTCCAGCGAGACGGCGAGTTCGGCCCGCGCGTCGACAAAATCCGGCCGGGCAGCCACGGCGCGGCGGAACCAGTCCGCCGCCTCCTCGGTTCTGCCGAGTTTGCGAAGAACCCCTCCCAGGTTGTAGGCGGAATCCGCTTGGCGTGGGTCCAGTTCCGCCGCCTGCCGGAATTTGGCCGTAGCCTGCTCGAACTCTCCTCTGCCGGCAAAGAAGACACCCGCGCGATTCGCATCCTGGGCCGCGTCCTTTCGCTTCTGTAATGCGAGCAGGTCTTTGACACGCGCGGTTTGTTCGTCAGATTCCTTCAACCGGCCCGCCTTGCGAAGCGCCCGCGCGAGTGCATATCCGTACGTGGAGCTTTCGGGTTCGATCGCGGCGGCCTGCTGGTAGGAAGCGATCGCCTCGGCTGTTTGGGAAGCGCTTTCCAGCGATTTGCCCAGGCGATAGTGGGCATCGGCGAGTCCCGGCTGAAGTCGTGCGGCAGTGCGATAACTCTTCGCCGCGTCGTCGTCCTGGCCGAGGCGCTCCAGAATGCGGCCCTTGCGGAAGTGAGCTTCGCCGGAATCGGGCCTCCGCGCGATCGCTTGCCCGATCTCCGCGAGCGCGTCGTCGAATTGCCGCAAGGCCGTGAGCGAGATGGCCAGGTTGATGCGGGCGTCGTCGAGGCCCGGATTCTCGCTGAGTGCTTTTCGCAAAGCAGTCACCGCTGCCGCGTGATCGCCGCGTTGCTCCAGAACCAGCCCCAGCGCGTTGTAGGCTTCGCCATGCGAGCCAGGCAGCGCAAGGACTTTCTGGAAGGCCGCTATCGCTTCGTCGCCGCGTCCCTGACGGTGAAGCAGGGCGCCCAGATTGAACCATGCATCGGCAAGGCTGGGATCGATCTTTGTGGCGAGTTCCAATTGACCAATCGCTTCGGCGGTAGCGCCTTTGGATGCCAGATCTAAAGCCCGAGTGAGACACTGCTGTGCAGTCTCCGCGAACAAGAGGGCGGCGAATACCAGGGCTGCCAAGACGCGCTGGAAAGATTGCAAAGACACAATGGTGGGGCGGTCCCCCCGGACCGCGGCAGGCCCCCTGGCCTGCCCGCCGGGCGAAGCCCGGCCCTGGAAGTTCCCAAACGGTGAGCCGGCCTTCCGCCCACCCTTGGCGTCCACGCCGGTGGCGCGAGCCTCCGCTTGCAAGGGAACGTCAGTTCCCCGGCGGCCGGCCTGAAGTGCAAGAACACCCACGCGTTGTATATTTTACTCGTGTGCCTCGCTCTCGCCTCCGTCTTCTGTGTTTCCGCCTTCGCGATGCAGGTGGGCGCCCCCGAGCAGGCGCACATCCGCCGGGGAATCGAACTGCGCGACGCGGGTGACGCGGTCGGAGCGTTGGCACAGTTCCAGCGAGCGCTCGAGCTCAATCCGAAACACGCCGCCATCCATCGTGAGGTGGGTTTGCTGCTGCTGGAACGCCGTGATTTCTCCGCCGCGGCCGCGTCTTTCCGCCAGGCCTGGACGCTCAATCCGGCTGACTTCGATTCGCATTACAACTTTGCGCTTGCGCTGGCCAACGCCGGAAAAAAGCAGGAAGCGGTCGGGGTGCTGCGACGGCTCGTGGCCCGCAAGCCGGACTTCGCGCTGGCGTACTTCGGTCTTGGCCACGTTCTCACGGAACTGGGACAACTCGACCCGGCGGAACGCGACTTCCGCCAATCGGTTCGTCTGGACCCGTCGCTCCACCGGGCGCACTTCGAGTTGGGCCGCCTGGTCGAGCGAAAAGGAGACGCCCCAGCAGCTATCTCCTCGTACCGCGCGGCGATTGCCCGCAGGCCGGACTTCACCGCGGCTCGCTACCGTTTGGCCACCCTGCTCCGGCAAAGCGGCGACGAGCGCGGCGCGCGGGCAGAATTGGACACCGTGCGCCAGATCATGGCCAGCCGGTCCAAGGGCGAGCGGGCCGGCAGCGCTTATGTGAAAGGACTGGACTTGGTGGACCGGGGAGATCTTGAAGGGGGCATCCGGGAACTCGAGCGCGCCCGCGAACTGCGGCCTGACTTCGAAGAGATCGGTGCGGCGTTGGCGGCGTCCTACGAGCAATGGGCTGTGGCGGCGGAGCGCAATGGGAACGTCGACGAAGCCGTCCGCCGGTTCGGCGAGGCGCTGCGCTTCGAGGCGAATCCCGAGACCGAAAACCACGTCGGGGTACTGCTGGCGAAGGCTGGCCGTTTGGACGAAGCGATGATCCGGTTTCGCGCGGCACTGGCCCTCCGGCCGGGCTACTCGAGCGCACGCCGGAACCTGGATCGCGCCCTGGCGTTGAAGACCCAGGCGCCCGCAAAGTGAATCGAGCGCACCACGCAAATAGTACAGAAACGCCGGCGTCCCCAGGCACTTCCACCACCCGGTTACCAGACGATTCCGGATGCCGGTCGCATTCCGGAGCGCAATGTCTTACAGTGATGACGGCCAAGCCCAGTCCGTGGTCCTGGTGAACCTGCGGCAGAATGCGCAGGCGGCCGTGCTGGTCGGCCCAGTGACCAACACTGCGTTGGGGCAACAGAGGCTCATTCTGCAGGGAGGAAGATTGCCGTGGCAGGGACAATGTTGAGAAGGACGTTTGCCGGCGCCGTTTCGGCATTTGTGCTAAAAGGCAGTCCGGGCGCTCGAGAAAACGGCCGCCTCGCGCTGCTCGGCGGGGAGCCTGTCCGGTCCCCTTCGAGCCGGTTCCCCGGCTGGCCGCAGATGCGTTCGGCAGACGAGGCCGGTTGGCTTGAGGTGTTCCGGAGCGGGCGCTGGTGGCGTAAGGAAGGCCACTTCGTCCGTGATTTTGAGAAGACCTGGGCGGAGCGCGTGGGCGCGCGACACTGCCTGGCCATCGCCAATGGAACCAGCGCGCTGATTGCCGCTCTGCACGCCGTGGACGTAGGACCCAAGGACGAGGTGATCGTGGGACCCTATACGTTCATCGCCACCGTCAACGCGATTCTGGCGCATTATGCGCTGCCGGTCTTCGTCGACACCGACCCCGAATCGGCGGTGATCGACGCCGGCAAGATCGAGGCGGCCATCACTCCGCGCACGCGCTGCATCCTGCCGGTCCACTTGGGCGGCAACATGGCTGATATGGACCGCATCCTCGAGATCGCCAAACGCCGCAACGTCGCGGTGGTGGAGGACGCCTGCCAGGCGGTCGGATCGGAATGGCACAACGGCAAGGCGGCCACGCTGGGCAATCTGGGCTGTTTCAGCTTCCACAAGCTCAAGAACCTGTCGGGCGGCGAGGCCGGCGCGGTCGTGACCAACGATGAATCGCTGTTCCGCCGCGCGTACGGTTTCCACTCGCATTACCGCACGCCGGATGAGAACGCGGCCGACCGCAAGGTCGCCTGCAATGGAATCAACCTGCGCATGTCCGAGTTTCAGGCGGCGGCGATGATGGCGCAGATGGGGCGCCTCGAAGAGCAGGCCCGCACGCGAGACCGGAACGCCGCCTATCTGAGCCAGATGCTCGGCGAGAAGCCCGGCGTCACTCCGGCCAAAATGTACCCCGGCTGCAAACGCAACGGGTATCACCTGTACATGATGCGCTACAACCCGGAAGCGATGAATGGCCTTCCGCGGGCGCGCTTCGTCGATGCGGTGCGGGCGGAAGGAGTTCCGATCGCGGCGGGATACGGTCCACTCAACAAGGACCCGTTCCTCGAAAACACACTCAGCTCGCGGCCCTACCGCGCCGTCTACAGTACGCAGGAGATCGACCGCTGGCGCCAGCGCAACTATTGTCCGGCCAACGACCGCCTGTGTCAGGAAGGCCTGTGGTTCGGACACACGGTGCTGCTGGGCAGCCGCCGCGACATGGAGGAGATCGTCGCTGGAATACGAAAAGTCCAGCGGAACGCCGAAGCGTTGAAGAAGGTTTAACGAGTACTCATCGTTTCGCGAGTGCGCGTGTCGGAGCACGGGGGCTACGAGCCTGAAGCGGGTACCAATAACGTGCCGTGGCGCGAGCCAGGGTTGCCCTCGGCCCTTCCGAGTGCCACTCAATGTTAAATAAGGCCTTCCGTTAATTAACTGGAGAAAGAAGCGGCTACCAACCACGTTGAACCGTTACCAACGCCCGGCGAAGCCTCTCCGTTTCGGGTCTATCAGTGGGTGCCGGCTTGCGGTCTTCAATGGGCACCGCTTGCATGTTCCGGAGTGGATAGAAGTATCGGAAAACAAGTATGATGCCCGCGGAGTCTATCCTGTGCCGGCAAGGGGAACGAGTCTCTCAGAGGGTAACTTCACGAAATCAGCGTAAGGTGAAACGAAACATTTCGAGCCAGAAATGTTCTGCCACCCCCTTCCGAGAGCGGTCTTTCCTGGGCCTCTCAACCACACTGGGCCACGACGGCCGTCCGCCCGCTACCCTAAAGCTCCTCTCAGATCTGAAGCCATAGAGGTTTTTTCACAAACCCTGACGGTCGCGGCACGGATGCAACGCGACCCCCTCGCTTATCTTCTCACGCCACGTGAAGCGCGTTACTCCCTGATGATATTCCGCAGCCGGCGCATGTTCGACTTCAGCTCTTCACTGGGTTCCGTCATCTGATTCGTGTCCTAAATGATCCGCTGTCTCCTGGCACGTGGGAGAGCTTATGACCTCGCGGTTGCATTGCTCGCTTCCTCCACTCCTGGGATCGGGATAGCGGCTGAGAATTCGGTTCGACCCCGGATTCCGAGATTGCCGTGAAACAGAGCGCCTCCGACGTAACCGGAGGCCGGATTGTAGCCGGGGGGCATGACCGGCATCGGCTCGGAGTGCCCCGCCGAGGTGACAAACACGTCGGTCAGATCCGGCCCGCCGAATGCGATCGACGACGTCTGCTTCGCGGGGCAGGCAATGCGCCGTTCCAGCGTTCCGTCAGGATCGTAGCGGGTGACGCAACTTCCATACCACTGGGCCGACCAGACAAAGCCTTGTTCATCCACCGTCAGCCCGTCGGGAAGGCCTTCATCCCCGGGTACCTGGACAAAGATCCGGCGGCGCGAGGCGTCTCCGCTGGCAGGGTCGTAGTCGTAGGCGTAAATACGGCGAGCCACCGAGTCGGTAAAGTACAGCGTGCGCCCGTCTGGCGAGAAGCCAAGCCCGTTCGATAAGTGGAAGCCTTCGTCCAGGACTCGCGCTTCTCCGTTGAGGTCGATGGAAAAGAGGCAACCAAGCCGGTAGCCGGCAATCGAAGGATCGTAATGAAAGGAACCGGTGAGAAATCGGCCCCGCTCGTCCGCGATGCAGTCGTTGGTTTGACAGGGGTGTCCGTCGATTTCGCCATGGATCAGGCGAGGTTCTCCCTCTCCGTCCCAGGACCATATGCCGGAGGGGTTCGACACGATGAATCCGCCGTCAACATGAAACGCACAGCCATTGATTCCCAGGCCTTCCTTGACGGCGGTGTACCGGGCAGCCGCCCAGTCGTAACGATGGAAACGCTTGCCTACACAATCGGTCCAATACAGACATTGGCGACGAGGATCCCAAAGGGGACCTTCCCCGCAGAGGTCGCCGGTGTCGACGAGAGAAGTGAAAAGCGCCATGCCTCAGTGTCGATCATCGAGCGCTGAGGAGGAAGCCTATCTGGCGATCACCGTAACCGGAGCGCACAGGCAGCGGGTGACCGTGTCCTCATCGAGTTCCACCCCCAGCCCAGGCGCCTCGGGGAGACTCCAGGTTCCCGCGCTCAGTTCCGGTTCCGGATGCGCCAGTTTGGATCGCAGCAGAGACGGAAACAAGGCTGGGTGGAACAGTTCGGTGTACGGGCAGTTGGGCGCCGCCGCGGCAAAGTGGCGCGTGGCGGCCACCGTCAGCCCGGTTTTCCAGGCGTGAGGAATCGCGGGCAAGCCGCGTTCGGCGGCCAGCGCCGCCGAGCGAAGAGCCTCCGTCAATCCGCCCACGCGGCCGATGTCGGGCTGGATCACATCCGCGTGCCCCCGGTCCATCAACTCCCGAAACTCGTGCCGCGTCTGCAGGAATTCTCCCACCGCCACCGGCGTCGACGTCGCGTCGGCCAGGCGCGCAAGTCCATCCAGGTCGTCGGTCGCAAGCGGTGTTTCGACAAAGAAATAACGGGCATCTTCGATCGCCCGCAACACGCGCAGGGCGTCGTTCCAATTCTTCCAGCGGTAGCCGGCGTCGGTCATCAGGACGCGATCATCGCCGGCACGCTTGCGGCACTCGTACAAAAAGTCGATCAACTCGCGATCCGAAACCAGGTCGTCGAACAGCGCCTCCATCTTCAGAGCGCGGAACCCGAGCGACATTCCCTGCTCCAGCAGGTTGAAACAATCCTGCCGTAACTCCGGCCAACCTCGCCCTAGCGGCATGGACGGAAACAACGTGGCATAGGGCGTGATCCGCTCCCGGGACGCGCCTCCGAGCAGCCGATAGCAAGGCTGGCCGAGAATCTTGCCGCGCAGGTCATGGAGCGCGATGTCGAGCGCGGAGAGCAGCATGATGCCCAGTCCGCGCCGGCCGTGGTAAATCGTCCCCTGGTAGACCTTCTCCCAGATCTGCTCGACTTCCACGGGGTTGGCGCCGAGCACGAGATCGCGAATGCTGCGGCTCCAGATGTGCGCGGTCGGAGCTTCGAGAAGCGCGGCAATCACGTTCGGCGGCGCGTCGGTCTCTCCGACGCCGTACATTCCGTTGTCCGCGGTGACGCGGATGACCGCGGTGTCCACCGCGCCGTCACAATCACCAGGCTTCGCCAGAGGCGAGCGCAGTTGCAGGCATTCGATCTTGACGATGTTCATTGAGTAGTCGGCTCCAGCGCAGTGATGAGGATGGTGCCGGCCAGTGTGATGAGCCCGCCAACGATCATCGGCGGAGTCACCGGCTCTCCCAGCGTCAGCGCGGCAATCAGCACCCCGAGGAACGGCAACAGATACACCGAGACGGATGCCTGCGTCACATCCAGCCGGGTCAACAGATACAGAAACAGAACCATGGCCAGGCCCCAGGAGACCAGACTCAACACCGCGACCGACAGCCACGTCACCGGCGTGTAGGAGCGGATCATTTGCCAGGTGACCGGCTCCGCCCACACCAGGAGCGGCACGCTCAGCAGCACCGCCGACCAGTAGCCGAAGATCAGGATCTGGATGGAACTGAATCGGCGCAACAGTCCTTTGGTGTAGACGTTGAAGTACGCGCTGCTCAGGCATGCCGCCAGAACCAGCAGGTTGCCCTTCAGATACTTCTGGCCCGCCAGGTTCATCTGGCGCAAATCCTGGGCCGAGAGGATCAGGACGCCGCCCAGAGCTACCCCCAGGCTGATCCATCGTGGCAGCGTCATTCGTTCGCCAACCATCAACGGAGCCAGGATCGCGGTGAGCACGGGGATCGTCAGATACAGGATCGCCGCGTTGGATGCGGTGGAAAGTGCGGTGCCCCAGGCGAGGCAGGCCGATGAGGGAATCAGCCCCAGGAGCCCAAGCTGGGCGAACATCAGAACGGTGCGAAGGCTGGGCCAGGAGTGGCCGCCCGCATGGGCTTTCAGGAACGGGAGCAGGATCAGCGACGCCCCGACAAAGGTCCAGACGCTCACGGTAACCGGGCCCATTTGTTCGGTCGCCTTCTTGTAAGCCGTGTATTGGGCGGCCCACATCGTGTTCACGAGGACAAGCAGGCTGACGTCGATCCAGAGGCGCCGCCGTGTCGACATCATGGCTAAAACGTGATGGACATGCCGCCGTCGACGACCATCGTATGGCCGGTGATGTACGAGCACTCCTCGGAGGCGAGAAAGATGGCGGCGCTGGCGATCTCGGAGGGTTCGCCCGGCCGCGCCAGCGGGATCTTGCGGAAGCCGACGTACCAGGTCTTGAAGATTTCGGTCGTCGTCTCATCGACCCCGTCGATGATGGACATCGGCGTGTGGATGCAGCCGGGCGCGATGGCGTTGACGAGAATGCCGTGGGGGGCCAGTTCCACGGCCATGGAATGGGTCAGGCTCACGATGCCGCCTTTGGATGCGCAATACGCGCCGAGGCGGCCGTCCGTGCCCAGCGCCTGGATCGACGCAATGCTGACGATACGGCCCCATTGACGGCGGGCCATGATCGGAGCAACCAGTTTGGAACCCCAGTACACGGCTTCCAGATTCACGGCCTGGGTCCGCCGCCAGTTTTCGAGCTTGTCGTGCAGGATATCGTCATAGGTGGCGATGGCCGCGTTGTTGACGAGGACGTCGATTCTACCGTGAAGGCGATCGGTTTCATCGACGCACCGTCGATAGGCCTCCGAATCGGTGATGTCAAAGCCGAAGGGAGTGGCCGCCGGACCCAGATCCCTGCACAACGCGCGGACCTTCTCCTCTTTGATATCGATGGCCGCGACGAGAGCGCCTTCTCTTATGAATCCGCGGACAATGGCTTCGCCGATGCCCTGCGCCGCGCCCGTGACCAACGCGACGCGGCCATCCAAGCGTCCGTTCACCGTTTCCACTCCTTTTGAAACTTGACGGATTTCAAAATGTCAGCTTCAGCGCGAACTGTATGATTCGCGGGTCTGATATGGCGCCCTCGCCGTAGAGCCCGCCGCTGGTTGCAGTAATCTGTCCGAAGAGCGCCGGGTTGCTCAATCCCGCGTTTGGTTGTCCGAAGTTCGGATGGTTCAGGATATTGAAGAACTCCGTGCGGAACTGCACACCCATTCGCTCCCGGATTTTGAAGTTCCTGTACACGCCCGAGTCAAGAACCTTGAATCCCGGCCCGCGCATTCGGTTCCTCCCCAGGTTGCCAAAAGTGCCGATAGCCGCATCCTGGAAGCAGGCCTTGTTAAACCATGCCAGCCGGGGTTCCACGCCCGAGGGCCGCGCTGTGGCGTTGCACCCGCCGATGTAATCGGCATAGTGCGGAGTGCGGCCGCTGCTTCGCGATTGATCGCCGCTTGACGATACGTTGAACGGCGAACCCGTTTGCAGCGTCGCGATGCCGGTCAACTCCCATCCCCCCAAAATCGCCTTCGCGACCGGCTGTCCGCCGAAAGGCGCCGGAATCTGCCAAATGAAGTTGGCTACCACGCGGTGGGTGCGGTCGAAGTCCGAAGCACCGTACATACCCGGGATTCCCAGCGGGTTCCGGACCACGTTCTGATGCTGCGCGGAAGCGGTCTGGGGTGCGTCATCGAGCGACTTCTGGAGCGTATAGTTGAACTTGAATGCGAAGCCGCGAACCAGCCGCCGCTCCACAGTCAGCAGCATCGAGTGAAGGTTCGATGTTCCGGTGCCCTCCGAGCTGTAGATGCTTTGAAAATCCCTGTAATCCCGGCGGGTGTTGACGTTGGCGGTCGTCGAGAGGGGCCGTCCCTGCGCGTCGTTGCCCGGGATGAAGCGCGCCGCGTTCGTGTCACGGTTCCTGACGAGTTGCGTTCCACGCGAACCGACGTAGGCGCCGCGCAGCACGAAGGCCCCGGGAATCTGGCGCTCGATCGTGAGGTTCCACTGCTGGATTCGTGGCAGCCGATACTCGGCCGCCATGATGTACGTGGTCCCCAAGGGGCGCGCCAGCCGCTGATTGTTCGGAGCCGGAATGGGAGCGGGGAAAGGGTTAACCTGCCCGCGATAGGGATCGGTGAAGCTGACCGGTTCATTGATCAACGCGGCGGTAGTGAAGGGCTGCATCGTGGCGAAATTGGACAAAGCCACCGTGGAGAGCACTTCGTAGAACACGCCGTATCCGCCGCGGATACTGGTCTTGCCGTTGCCGAACGGATCATAGGCGGCGCCCAGACGCGGCTCAAACCGGTTCCAGATATTGTTGAAGCCGTTCTTCGGAACTCCCTGGTCTCCCACAACCAGGAGGCCTGCCGGAAGGTTTGGGTAGATCTTCGACTGCTGGCCGGCCGCGAAGACCGCCTGCTCGCCCTGAAGTGAGCGCCAGTTGAAATAGGGCTCGTAGCGCAGCCCGTAGTTGAACGTCAGGCGGCGGTTCAGCCGCCAGGTGTCCTGTGCGTAGAACATCACCTGGTTGCGGCGAGCTTCGTTCAGCGCGGGATTCAGTTGCTCGTAGGAAGCCGGCAGCCCAAGCAGCAGATCGCCGTAAGGCGAGCCGGTGCGGTTCACGCTGAAGACGTGCCGGCCATCCACTTGCCAGTCCTCCTGGTCCCGGAACCGGTTTACGATTATATCGCCGCCGAATTTTACCTGATGAGCTCCGCGGATCCAGGTGATATCGTCCTTGGCTTCGTAGGAAGCCCGCGGGTTATCGATGGTGCTCCCGGCATAGAATCCGAAGAACGGAGAGGCAAAATACAGCATCGCCGGCTTATCCACAAGCCGGGGGATCTGCATGCCGATATCCTGCCACTTGAAGTTGTTCGCGATGGTAGCCGCGGACACCTGTACCGATCGCGTGCGGCCGAAAGAGAAGCGCGCCTCGTTGATCAGCGACGGCGAGAAAATGTGCGTCTCGCCGACCGTGATCTTGCGTGTCAGGAAGTCAATGCCGAAGTTGAGCGACAGCACGTTGGCCGGATCGCCCGTGTTCGGCCCCTTGTCGGCCTGGTTGAAGAAGCTGCCGAACAGCTTGTCCTTGCTGCCGAGCGAGTGGTCGCCCCGGGCGATGAATTCGTTGGCGTCGCGCAACACCGCCTGGCCATACGTCAGCGTGTTGTTGGAACTGTTCGGCAGCGGAATCAGGCGCTCGAGAAACTTCTGCATGGTGGGATCCAGCCGGTCCTTGGGAAGCTGGTTATTCGCGAAAGGCTGGTTGTTGTTGAGGGGATCTCTCACGGCGGCCAGACCCGACAGGTCACCGGAGCGTTGGGCCGCGTTCGGCACCACGGTGACGAGGCTGCTGGGCCTCTGCCGGATGTTGGTGCCTTGGTAAGCGAAGAAAAAGAAAGTCTGGTTCTTTCGCACTGGGCCGCCAACGGTGCCGCCGTACTGGTTCCGCTTCAGGCCGTCGTTGATCCGGGCAAAAAAACTACGTGAGTTCAGCTTGGAGTTGCGGAGGAATTCGAAAAGCGATCCGTGGAACGCATTGCTCCCGGACTTCACGACCATATTCACCACGCCGCCTGCCTTGCCGCCGTACTCCGCGCTGAAGTTGCTGGTGTGCACGCTGAACTCCTGCAAAGCATCGGGATTCGGCGTTGGCATGGAGACGTTGGTCCAGAAATCATTGTGATCGCCGCCGTCGAGAATGTAGTTGGTGCTGTTGCCGGGGCTGCCGCTGATGGAAAAGAACATCACGGATTGCGGCACGATGGCGTTATAGAAGAACGAACGGCCGGTGATCTGCACCCCGGCCTGGAGCGAGATCAACTGCTGGGCGTTGCGGCCGTTCAGCGGCAGCTCCGCAATCTGGTTGCTGGTCACCACCTCGCTGAGCGTGCCGGATCGGGTGTCCACCTGAACGGGCGTTGCCTCCACGGTCACGGTTTCGGCGGTCTCGCCTAGTTGCATGTTGACGTCAACCCGAACCTGTTGGTCCACCAGTAGCACGATGGACGGCTGTTTGGCAGTCTTGAAACCCGCACTGGCGGCGGTAATCGTGTATGAACCCACCGGGAGTCCGGCGAACAGGTAGTTGCCGGTGCCATCGGAAACGGCGGTGTGCCGGGTACCGGTGGCTTGGTGAATCGCGGTGATGGAAGCGCCCGCAACGGCGGCTCCGCTGGGGTCGAGTATGGAGCCGTAAATGCGTCCCGTCGAAGCGGCGTTTGCCGTGCCGCCCCAGAGTGCGAGAGAGACCGAGAGAATTGGCATCCACAACGAAGTTCCGTTTTGTTTGCTCATATCTACCCTTTCCGATCACTTGGCACGAGACCTGGAGCCTGTCGGCGATTCGCACTCCGGGTCTTCGTTGAATCCGGTGGTTGTCGTGTATCAGATCGAGCCGCCAGTGTCAAGCAGGGCGTCCCTTCACTTTTTTTTCACAGCCCCGTAAGCGAGCGGTCCCGCGTTCGAATCCGGGATTCTGCGCCGGAAACTAGCTTGAACGTTCTCCGGAATTCGCGGATCGGCCAGGCCGAAATACTGGAATCCGACCTCTCCCTCGCTCGTGTGCAGCATGTCGTAGTGCCTCACGAACTCGGCGCGCAGGCTGCCCCGTTCGCTCCACTGGCGTGTAATTGCATTCCACTCCTCCAGGTCATGACATTGGGTAGGTTGGCTGCCATCGCCGGCGAAGCAAGTACCGCCGCGAACTGCCTGCGAGTGAGGACCCCTCCTTTCTTTGAAGGGAGATTTTCATTATATGTAGGCTTGGTGGCTGTGGCGCCCATGATGGATTGGAGGTCGAGTGTGTCGAAAGGTACTTGGCGAATTGTCGCTTTGGCCGCGCTGACCGCCTCAGCGGCCACTGCAGCGGCTGTTTCGGTTCCGGGATTGGTCACGATTGCCGGGGCTCAGCCCTCGGCGCCGCCCGCGTGGGCGCTCTGGGAACGCCATCTGATTCGAGCCATGAACGAGGCGGCCGTGGAGTTCGTCGACAAATACGCCGAACGAGGCGGCCGCATGCCCCTCATCGGCAAACCGGACGACATGTACGAAGTCTTTGCGAACTGGCCGCTCTTTTACGCATTGGGCGGAGACGACAGGATCTTCGACCTGAGTCTCCGTCAGTGGAATGCGATCACGCGGCAACTGGAGGCCATTGGACGCGTCAAGCGCGACTTCGTCGTCGGCTATGACTGGTTCCACCACTCCGAGGGTTATCGGTTCTTCTATTACTTCGGCCTGGCCGATCCCGCGATTCCCGAAAACGTCGAACGGGCACGCCGTTTTGCGGCAATGTATACGGGAGAGGATTCCGATGCGCCAAACTACGACCCGCGCTACCGGATCATGCGGTCACCGCTGACGGGTGCTACTGGTCCTGTCTTTGAACAGGACTGCGTGTACCTGCTCAATCATGGTCATGCAAGCCTTCATCCGTTGCTTGGAGCGGTCGAACCTGGATGGGAAAAGAATGCAGCGCAACGGGAGCGGCTTCAGCAGTTGTACAACCGCGTCGTGCTCCACGGTGACACGCCCATTTCTCTGAGTGCTACCGCCTTGGTGGCCAACGCCTATCTCTACACGGGAGAAGAAAAGTACCGGACCTGGATCTCGGAGTACGCCGGCGCGTGGATGAAACGCATTGAGGAGAACCACGGAATCATCCCGGACAATGTGGGGCCAACTGGCCGGATCGGCGAAGAGCGCAACGGTCAATGGTGGGGAGGACTGTTCGGGTGGAGCGCCCGCTATTCCCTGCACATGCTCCTCGGCGCCATGACCAACGCCTCCGAGGTAACCCACCTGGTCACGGCCGACCCGAAGTATTTGGGCCTCGTACGGTCGCAGTTGGACGTGCTTTTCCGGAATTCAAGAACCGCTGACGGTCAACTCGTGTTTCCGTATCGTTATGGCAAACACGGCTGGTTCGACTATCGCCCGCTCGAGGTTCGCGAGTTGAGCCACCTGTGGAACGTCTCCATGGATGCCGGCGACTGGAAGAGGATTGAAATGCTGCTGGCCGGCTATCGGTATGGACCCCGTCCTTACGACAACTACAACGATTACGCGATGCCGGTGACCGGCCACCAAACGTATCGGTGGAAGTCGAACGCCAAACCAATGGACTGGACCCGGACGGTCAGCAATGGCGATATTGGCGACAAGATGCAGGAGCAGGAAGAGTTGAACGAAGCGCCGCGGCTGTTGTACCTGGCCGGCAGAAACCCGGAGTTTCCCGAAAACATCCTGCGCGCAAACTATCAGGAAGTGCTTCGGCGCCTGGAAGTGAGCCGCGGGGTGAAAGACATCGACAAAGTTCCCGGCCTACACAGCGAATACCTGGCGGGTATCAATCCTGTGGTGACACAGGGCCTCGTGTATCTGACGTTAGGCGGGCCGCAAGCGACCTACAACGGTGGCCTGTTGCAGGTCCGGCTGCGGTATTTCGACCTCGACCGCGCACGCCCGGGACTGCCCCTGGGAGTGGCGGCGCTGGTCGAGAAACTTGAGCCCGCGAGTACCGTGGTGCGGCTCGCGAATGTCAGCACGGTTTCAGCACGAAGAGTCTTGTTGCAGGCTGGCGCTTTTGGCGAACATGAGTTCGCCGAAGTGAAGGATGCAGCCGGCAAGACAACGTTGCTCAACGCCCGGTACTTCGCCGTCGAGATGCCTGCTTCGTCGGCCATCCGGCTGGAAATCCGCATGCGCCGGTTTGTGCACAAGCCCACCTATGCGTTTCCGTGGCACACCGGCAAATAGAAGGGGATGGCAATCATGCCCCCGTTCACCATGAGCGTCGCCGGTCCTCACCGATCTGTGCCCTCGCCGTCCAAAACACATCGGAGCCGTTGCGGTACATTACCTTGAGTGAGGATTTAACGCGGTGGAACAGACCATTCTGATCGGTACGAAAAAAGGCGCATGGTTCTATGACCTGACCCGGCGTGGTCTGTCGGAACCTGTTTTCTTCGGCCATGTGATTCACCACGTCGTGGCAGACCCGCGCGACCCGAGGCGCCTTCTTGCCGCGGCAAAGACCGGACACCTGGGTCCGACCGTGTTTCACTCCGAAGACGGCGGCGTCAACTGGAAAGAAGCCACTCGGCCCCCGGCCTTTCGCCAGGCTGCCGAAGGCGAAAAGGGGCGCGCCGTCGATCATGTCTTCTGGCTCACTCCGGGCCATTCGAGCCAACCCGGCGTCTGGCTCGCGGGTTCGTCGCCGCAGGGTCTGTTCCGCTCGGAAGATCACGGCAAGACCTGGGAACCCGTGGCCGGATTCAACGACCACCCGATGTATTCCACCTGGACCGGTGGGGACCAGGACGGCACCCCCGACGGCCCCAAGATGCACTCTGTCCTGATCGATCCGCGGGACCCCCGCCACCTATACATCGGCATGTCGTCCGGGGGATGCTTCGAATCCCTGGACGAGGGTGCGAGTTGGAAACCGCTGAACGCGGGTTGCGCCGCGGACTTTGTCCCCGAACCCGATCCCGAGTACGGCCATGATCCGCACTGTGTCCGCATCCATCCGCTCCGGCCCGACCGCCTGTACCAGCAGAATCACTGCGGTATCTATCGCCTCGACCGTCCCGGCGATCGCTGGACCCGCATTGGCGACAACATGCCGAGGGAAATCGGGGACATCGGATTCGCTATCGTTCTCCATCCGCGCGATCCCGACACCGCGTGGGTGTTCCCGATGGACGGAACCACCGTGTGGCCGCGCACGAGCGTCGCCGGCAGGCCCGCCGCCTATCGCACGCGCGACGCCGGACTGAGTTGGGAGCGCCAGGAGCAAGGCTTGCCGCCGGGGCAGGCGTGGTTCACCGTGTTTCGACAGGCGATGACCGTGGACGCCGCAGACCCGGTTGGGGTCTACTTCGGAACCACCAGCGGGGAAGTCTGGGGCAGTCCGGACGAAGGCGCCAGCTGGACTCAACTTGCCGCGCACCTGCCGCGCATCCACTCGGTCGAATTTGCGGAGATTGAGCGGTGACGGTGTTCGTGCCGGGGCCGCTTCGGTCGTATACCGGCAACGCCGCGGAAGTCCAGGCCGGCGGCGGCACGCTCCGTGAATTGCTGAGCGATCTCGACCGCCGGTTTCCGGGAATGCGTTTCCGGATGATCGACGAGCAGGATGCCATTCGCCCCCACATCAAGCTGTTTGTGAATGGAGAAAAGGCGGGCACGATCGAAAAGCCACTCGCCGGCGGCGATCAGATCCATATCATCTGTGCATTGAGTGGAGGTTAGCGCGAGGGGCCCGTCAGCCGTTGCGCGGGCTTTACCAGGAACGCGAGGACCACGGCCGCCGCAATCCCGAATCCGCCGACCACACCGAAGATCGCCTCGAGCGGCAGCGCTTCATAGAAGGCGGAGATCCGTCCACCCAGGTAGTTGCCCACCGAGAGGGAGACGAACCACACGCCCATCAACAACCCGGCGAACCGGGCGGGCGCAAGCCGGGTCATGGCACTTAATCCCACCGGACTCAGGCAGAGTTCGCCGATGGTATGAAGCAGGTACACGCCGGCCAGCCACATCGGGCTGACCTTGGAACCACCCGCGGACGCCGCCGCGGGCCACACAAGCAGGAGGAAGCCGGCGCCGGCGCACAGCAGGCCAATCACGAACTTGGCCGTGCTCGACGGCTCGCGACGGCCCATCCGGATCCACAACCACGCGAACACCGGCGCCAGCGAGATGATGAACAGCGCGTTCAGCGACTGCAGCCACGACGCCGGGAACGGCCAGCCGAAAATCCGGTTCTCGGTGTTCCGCTGGGCAAACAGGTTCAGGGTCGACCCGGCCTGCTCGAACACGCTCCAGAACAGGCAGGAGGCCGCGAACAGGATGCCGACCACGATCATGCGCTTTCGTTCTTCCGGAGTCCAATCGCCCAGAAACAAAGCCCACGCGAAAAACGCCGCCACCGTGAGGAACAGCAGACCGCCCAGGACATCCGACAGGCCGCCGGCGGTCAGTTCCACCATCCCGGCGGAATGGAGTATCAGGGCAAGGGCAATTGCCGCCGCCGTGATACCCAGCCCGAGACGCAGCCACTTGCGTTGCGAGGCGGCGTCCGCCGGCGAGGCCGGGGTCACCGGATGGAGGCCGGCCTCTCCGAGATGGCGTGCGCCCGCGGTATATTGCACCAGTCCCAGCGCCATCCCCACCGCCGCCAGCACAAACCCCAAGTGCCAATTGACGTTCTGGCCCAGGTATCCGCAGGCCAGCGGCGAGAGAAACGCGCCCAGGTTGATGCCCATGTAATAGATCGAGAAACCGGAATCGCGGCGCGCATCGCCGGAGTGATAAAGTTGCCCCACCAGCGTGCTGACGTTGGGTTTGAGAAGGCCCGTGCCGGCCACGATCACGGCCAGGCCGGCGTAGAAGGTGGTCGTGCCGGGCAGGGCCAGTAGCGCGTTACCGGCGGCGATCAGGATTCCGCCGTACAGGACCGCGCGGCGCTGCCCCAGAAACCGGTCCGCGATCCATCCGCCGGGCAGGCTCAGCAGAAAAACCATCGACGTGAACAGCCCGTAGATCGCGCTCGCCTTCGGGACATCGAAGC
>JBJXGR010000024.1:0-10008 GCA_046160045.1 Bryobacteraceae bacterium | reverse complement strand
TCCTGGCAGGGTCGTTGGCAGGTCAAGTGACTACAGCCACCTTATACGGAACGATAATCGATCCTTCCGGCGCCGGCATTCCGGACGCTACCATAATCGTCACCAACGAAGGCACCCAATCCGTATCGAGGGCGACCACTGATGGCAAAGGCGAGTTCACCCTCACGTTCCTTCCCGTCGGTTCCTACACTGTCTCCGCGAAGGCAGCGAATTTTCGCGAAGAACGCCGGCCTAATCTGGCACTCGGAGCCTCCCAGCGGGTGATGCTTACCTTTACGCTGCAGGTCGGCGCCACTGCCGATTCGGTAACGGTGACGGAAGGAGCCCCGGTCTTGAACACCGTCAGCGCGGAGCAACGCGAAAACGTCAGAACCGAACAAGTCCGGGAACTGCCGATGGCCCGTCGCGACTGGACGAGCCTCCTGAATCTCGGCGCGGGCGTCTCGCAGTCCGGCGTGGGCAACACATTCGGCATTTCGCTGAACGGCCTGCCCTCCGCCGGGATCAGCGTCACCGTCGACGGCACCGACGCGGCTGGCGACCCTGAGTACAACACGCTGGCGATGTACCAGGGGCAGAACTATATCAAAGCGGTGAGCACCGAAGCGATCGCGGAGGTCAATGTGGTGAAAGGCGTGATGTCGGCGGAGGTCGCCAATACCCTTTCCGGCAACATCAATGTCATCACCCGCAGCGGAACCAATCAGTTCCACGGCAGCCTCTTCGCCAATAACCAGACCGAAAACCTGAACGCCCGAAACCAGTTTCTGGCCACGAAGGCTCCCTTGGTTTTCAATCAGTTCGGGGGATCTCTCGGCGGACCGATCATGCGCAACCAGTTGTTTTTCTTCGGCGTGTATGAAGGTTATCGCCAAGTGGGACGCGTCTCGGTAAACGGCAACCTGCCGACACCGTTGTTCCGCGACCGGGCTATCGCGGCTCTGCCGGCCTACAAGCGGTTTCTGGACCTAGTTCCTGTTCCCAACACCCCGTCGGCGCCGGGCGCGATCGCCGGGTTTTACCAGAACGCCCATCCTAATCCCGCGCATGACAATCATGGAGTGGTTCGGACGGACTACAATATCAACGCCACCAATCGCCTTTCCCTTCGATATACGCGCGGCCGTCCTTATCAGGAGACGCCGCGGCTGAACATCAACAACCCTCGTGGATTCATCTATATCACCGAGATAGGTAGCGCCAGCTTCATCCACGCCGCCGCTCGATGGAGTTCGGAAACACGTTTCGGTCACAACAACATGGACATGCAGCGCAAAGACGGGATTGGGGAGTTCCTCAGCATTCCATGTCTGAATTCGGTAGCCAATGCCGGGTTCGGATTCGGCGGGTGCGGCGAAGATCATAACAAGGGTGGCTACAACCAGAGCTTTGACCAGGTGTTCGCCGTCACCAGAGGGCGCCACTCATTGAAGACCGGCGTGAACATCCTGCGCCGCCTCACCTATCGGTCGCGCGAACTGCAGGAACGCTTCAATTATGCCAGCACGGACGATTTCCTCGCCAATATCCCAAGTTCGATGACGTTTTGGGCCGGTGAAAAACTGATCGAAGTCACCAGCTCGAATTTGGGCTTTTTTGTCCAGGACGACTTTCGGGCCAGCCGGCGGCTGATTTTCAACGCCGGCATGCGCTATGACTATATTTCCGTACCGGACGCCACAGACGGACGATTCTTCAACCGCGGCGGACCAACCGGCTTCGGGGCATACCGTCCCGCCGATAGCGTCTATGACGCCGACAGGAATAATTTCTCGCCCCGGGTAGGCTTCGCCTGGACTGTCGACAGTTCGGCCAAGACCGTAATTCGCGGTGGTACAGGGATATTCGTCTCGCCGCCAGCCATGTTCCTGGTAATGGACTTGGTCCGTAACGCCAGAACCATCCCGTACGACATCACGCTGGGACGCGTCGAGGGTCTGCGCCTGGGCCTGCGCTATCCGAACACCAACGCGCAAGGATACGCTACGTTCCAGACGAATCCGAATGCCCCGGATAGCGGCGATGTGTTGGACAGTCGCTTTCCCAACCCGTATTCGCTGCAGTGGAACCTTTCCATTCAGCGCCAACTCACTTCCAGCCTCGCCCTGGAGACCACCTACACGGGAACCAGGGGCATCAAGCTACCCTTCAAGCGTGGAATGAACCTCGTGGATCGACAGACCGGCGTCCGGCCGAATCCAGGCTTCCTCCAGTTCGTCTTCGTGTCACCGGCGGACTCGAGTTCTTATCACGCCTGGCAGACATCACTCCGCAAACGCCTCGGCTCCGGTTTGACCTTCGGTACTCACTACACCTGGTCGAGTCTTCTTTCCTACCAGACAGGCGACTTGGCACACCTGGGGAACACAACGCAAGACCGCCGGCAGGACGATAAGGGTCCGCCGCCCTCTCACATGCGCCATGCGTTCGTATCGGATTTCCTGTATGAGCTGCCGTTCTCGAGATTGACCGGATCCACCGGTCGTGGCGCCCGCCTCCTTCTCGCGGGCTGGCAGTTCGGCGGAATCCTCACTGCCAATTCGGGCTTGCCCCTGTTTCTGACACAGTCTTCGCCCTTCAACGGAAGCCGGCCCGACTATATCGGCGGCTCAGCCGTTCTGGACAACTACCGCGAAACTCTGCAGTACGTCAATCGCGCCGCGTTCCAGGCGGTGCCCGTTGTCCGGTTGAGCGGCGTTCCCGAGCGGAACGGCAACCTCGGACGAGGGGCTCTTCGCGGCCCCGGGCTGGTGAGTCTGGACCTCTCGCTGGCGAAGAACCTTGCTCTTACCGAACGCCACCGCCTGCAGATCCGCGCGGACTTATTCAATTCGATGAACCGCACCAACTTCACGGCAGTCAGCAGCGACATCAACGCCGCGAACTTTGGGCGTGTAACGGCGGCCATCGCGCGGACCCTGCAACTCAACGCGAGGCTGACATTCTAGGCCGATGAGGTTTCCCCTGATCAGCCGGCGCAATTTAGGCGCCGCGGCGGCAGCGAATCTGCTGCTTGGTACGGAGAAGTTGCGAGCCGCCGTACTTGGAACCGGACATGCCCATGCCGCCGGCAAGATCACAGCGCTGCGGCGGATGGAGGGCGTGGAACTGGCCGGCGTCTGCGAACCAGACACGACCCGCCGCCCTCACGGCAGCGCCTTTGCCGATCTCCGTTGGATGAGTGCGGAAGAACTGCTGTCGGATGCGACCATTCGTCTGGTGGCGGTCGAGTCCACAATGCAGGAAAACCTGGCCCATGCGGAAAGGGCGGTGGCGGCTGGCAAGTTCGTCCACTTGGACAAAGCGCCCGGGACCGACTGGAAGCGGCTGGAGCGCCTATTGTTCGAAGCCCGGCGCAAAAGGCTCGTGGTGCAGATGGGATACCAGTGGCGCTATCATCCCGTCCTGCGTGCCGCCTTGGAAGCCGGGCGAAACGGCTGGCTAGGACACGTATACATGGTCCGCGCGACCATCAATCAGGCGCTCACGCCGGAGCAGCGCGCTCCGCTGGCGGCCTACAAAGGCGGCATGATGTTCGAACTCGGCTGTCACCTGATCGATCGCATCGTCGACCTCCTCGGCGAACCTAAACGGATCACCTCAGCTTGCCGTCACCATTCGCCCATAGCGGACGATCTCGCCGACAACACCTTCGTCCTGCTCGAGTTCGACAAAGCCATGGCCGAAGTTTATGTGGCAGCCCAGCAACCGAACGGCAACGCCTATCGAACTTTCGAGGTTCTCGGCACGAATGGCACGTTCGTGGTTCAGCCCTTTGCCCCCTACCGCGGTTACACCGATTTGCGGAACGCCGCCGGACCCTACCCGAAGGGCCGAAGCGAAATAGCCCTTCCCCCTGATACCCGGCCTGTGTTCACGCCGGACTTCGAAGACATGGCCGCGATCATGCGGAGAGAGAAAGATTCCAGTTACTCAGTTGAACACGATCTTTCGGTCCATAGAGTGCTGCTCTCAGCATGCGGCTACCCGGTCTAGATAACTGCCAAGGAGAAAGATACTACGCCTATGCTCAACGGGGCGATAATATGAACCGCCGGCATTTTCTGATCGCCGGTGCGACGGCGACTGGGGCGGCGGCGCCGCCGTCCGGGGAAATCCGCATGGGGGTGATTGGCGCCGGATCGCGCGGCCGGTATTTGATGAACTTTTACCGCGAAGATCCGGGGGTACAGTTCGGCGGGGTGTGCGATGTTTATGAGCCGCACCTCGAAGCCGGCCTGTCAATCGCGAAGGGCTCAGCGCGCGCGTACCGCAACTACAAAGCGCTGCTCGACGACAAGAACATCGATGCCGTGATCATCGCGACGCCGGACCACTGGCATGCCGCGATGCTCCTCGATGCGGTTGCCGCGGGCAAAGATGTGTATGTCGAGAAGCCGCTCTGCAACTCTCCGGCGGAAGGTGTCGCGATCCTCGAAGCGGTGGGCCGTTCCGACAGGATCGTGCAGGTGGGCATGCAGCGCCGCAGCTATGACCTGTTCATCAAGGCGCGTGAGGTAGTCGCAAAAGGAACGCTCGGCCATATCAGCATGGTTCGCTCGTGGTGGCTCGACAACATCCTCCGGCCAAGCACCAAGAAATTGGAAGGCCCCCTGGACTGGAAGCAGTTTCAGGGATCGGCGGCTTCGCACCCCATGGATGCACTTCGTTATTTCGAATGGCGGCGGTTTACAGACTATTCCGGCGGGCCAATCACAGACGTCGGACCTCATGTCATGGACGGGATCGCGATGCTGATGGGAGCGGGCTATCCGGCCGCCGTCAACGCCACCGCGGCGCCTGTCCGAACCGAGAAGGTCGACACGCCGGAAACTATGGTTGTTGCTGTCGAGTACCCAGAAAGATTCCTGGCTGTCTTCTCGCTCAATTACGATGCGATGAAATATAAACAGGAAAACGATCAGTTGACGCAACTCGACGGCGACAAGGCCCGGCTCGACATTGGCCGCGAGCAGTTCTCTGTGTTTCAAAAGGGTCAGGAGACCACGCCTGTGGATGCGATGCGGACCGCGCAGGGCTTTCAGCACTCGGTCCGGCTGCACGTCCGTAACTTTCTCGATTGCGTGCGAACCCGCCGCCAGCCCTCCGCTCCTGTAGAGGTCGGATTTCAGGCGGCGCTAGTCGGGCTGATGGCAAACGAATCTCTGCGTTTGGGGCGCAAAGTAAAATGGAATCGCGAACGAAAGCGCTTAGAAACCTGAGTTTCCAGGGGCTCCTGCTCGCCATACCATTGGCGAGTTTCGGGGCCGGCCTCTCATCTGATAGCGGCCAAACCTGGGGCGACGAGATCATCCTCCGGCAGGACGGCGGCAATTGGGATCTCGGCTACTCGCGCTCCGTGCAGCGGCCGGACGGAAAGATCGTCACCGTCTACGACTCGCCCGACAAGGAGCGCTACAACGGCGGCACGATCTGGGATCCGGGCAAGGATTCGGGCACTGCGCAATGAACCGCCGTCATTTCCTCCAGTCGCTGCCGGCTTTCTCCGCCACTCAGGGCGGCAAGACGGTTCGAGCCGGGGTCTGGGGCACCGAGCATAGCCACACCGGCGGAAAGCTCAAGGCTATGCTCGACTCGCCCTCCTACCAGGTGGTCGCGATCTGTGAGCCCAACCCCGCCGCCAGAGTCCAGGCCGAAAGAAACGCCGCCTTTCAGGGACTCAAATGGGTCTCGGAGCAGCAACTGCTCAACGACTCCTCGATTCAGCTCATCGTCGTCGAATGTGCCGTCTGGGACGCCCTCGACATGGGCCGCAAGGTGATCGCTGCGGGCAAGCACCTTCACATCGAGAAGCCGCCCGGCAACCAATGGCAGCCGTTCAAGGCGATGGTCGAGGAGGCCCGCCGCAAGAAACTCATGTTCCAGACCGGCTATGTCTGGCGCTGCCACGAGGGTGTCAACGCCGCCCTCGACGCCGCCCGCAGGGGCTGGCTCGGAGATATTCTCCTCGTTCGCGGCACGATGAACGCCGACCGCGACGCTCCTCAGCGTGCGGTCGAGGCCAAGTACAAAGGGGGCGGCCTGTTCGAGCTCGGAGGACATGTGATCGATCGCATGGTCGAACTCCTAGGCCGCCCCGCCCACGTTCAAAGCTGGCTCCGCCACCACTCGAGCGTCAAGGACTCGCTCGCCGACAACAGCGTCGCCGTCTTCGAGTACCCGAAATCGCTGGCCGTCCTGACTCAGACCGCGAACATGTCGGGCGCCGGCGACCACCGCTCCTTCGAAGTCATCGGCTCGGACGGCACCGTCGCCGTCTGGCCGGAAGCCAACCCGCCGCACATGAGAGTCCACATGCGAAAGGCGCAAGGCGCTTACAAGGCAGGCTGGCAGGAGATCACTCTCGCGCCGCAACCGCGCTTCATTGGCGACTTCGCGGAGCTTGCGCGCGCCATCACCACCGGCCAGCCCCTCAAGCTTTCTTACGACCACGAACTCCTGCTTCACGAGACACTGCTCCGTGCTTCAGGCGAACTCTCTTAGGAGGTCTTCCACTTGGATCACTCGACACGGCGCGCCTTCGCTCAGGCGGCGTTCATTCCCGCCGCCTCCGCCTTCGGATCGCAGGCGAACTCGGCCGTTTCCGTTGGCCTGATCGGATCCGGGAATCGGGGGCCCTTTGTCGCCGGCCTGTTGGCTGAACACACTCCTGCGCGGGTCACGGCCGTTTGCGATGTCATTGAAGACCGCGTGGCCGCTGCGTCGAAGAAGTTCGGCAACGCACGGCAATATCTCGACCTGAACGAGTTGCTCCGGAGTAATGTCGACGCGGTCATCATCGCCACGCCCGTCTACCTGCATGCAGAGCACTTCGAGGCCTCCGTCAAGGCGGGCAAGCACATCTACATCGAAAAACCCGCCTCGGTCGATGTCGAAGGATGCCGCCGCATTATGCGGGCGGCCGACTCGGCCGACCGGAAGCTCAACATCACCTTCGGGTTTCAGCGCCGCTATGCAGAGGTCTACAGGAAGGCTTACAAGGTCGTTGAATCCGGAGCGATCGGAAAGATCCACCTGGCCGCCGCGCGGTTTATCAAGAGCGAGGGCGTTGCCCGCCGTGAGCGCCAGGTTCCATCTCCGGCGAACGATGCGGAGAAGAACCTCCGCTGGCTGGACTTCCGGAATCTCTCCGGCGACCTCATCGTCGAGAACAACGTCCACCTCATCGATGTTCTCAACTGGTTCATCGGCGCCCGCCCCGAACGCGCCATCGGGTCTGGCGGCTCGCGCCTGCCGAAGGCCGGTGACCTCCGCGACCACAACTTCGTCGCGTTCACCTACCCGGACGGCACCCAGGCGCAACTCTCGGGGACCTCTCTCGCCCCGCCGGGTTATCGGGACGTCGTGGAGCAGTTCTTCGGCCCCAAAGGCATGATCGAGACATCGGAGAACCACTGGCGCCACTACCGTTCGCGCGGCGACGAGACCTTCGAGAAAACCCCGCGCAATCTCACCATCGACGCCGTCACCGAGTTTGTCTCCCGCATCGCGCAGGGGCGCCCGGAGAACACCGCCATCCGCGGAGCCGAGTCAACCCTGACCGCGATCCTTGGCCGCATGGCCATGGACGCCAGGCGCGAAGTCACTTGGGACGAAATGATGAAGTCGCCATGAGTTCACGCACGCTGCGCCATCGCCCGCGTCTCGATCAGCGCGGTCATCGCATCCTTCGACGGGACGTACTCCATCCCCGCGTACCCCTCGAATCCGGTCGCCTTGATCGCCTTGAACACTTTCGGGAAGTTGATCTCGCCCGTGCCCGGCTCGTGCCTCTCTGGAACGTCGCCGATGTGGAAATGCCCGATCAGCGCGATATTCTTCCGGATGGTCTCGATCAGGTTCCCCTCCATGATCTGGGTGTGGTAGGTGTCGTACAAAATCTTCACGAACGGGCTGCCCGTCTTGCGCGCGATGGCGAAGGCTTCATCCGTCCGGTCGAGGTAGTAGTCGGCGTGGTTGTTGCCCTTCGGGTTCAACGGCTCCACCGCTGCCAGCGTGTTCACCACTTCGACAATCATCGTGACGCCGTGCGGGCTGACGATGTCGTGCGCCAGCTTCAATCCCTCCACGATCGAGTCATGCTGCAGCGCTCTCGGCCGCCCCGGGACCTTGAATCCGCTCAACACCACGAGACGCTTCGACTCGAACCGCTTCGCCGCCTCCACCGAGGCGCGCAGTTCCTTCAGGAAGCCCGCCCGCTCGGCCGGATCGCACAGCCCCATCCCCTTCGGGTTCACGCCCACATTGCCCACCAGGCACACGCACTCGAGCCCCAGCCTGTTCTGCAGTTTGACGATCCGATTCGCGTCCTGCGCGCGCCAGTCGCCGAACTCAAACCCCTCGTAACGGGCCTCGGCCACCTTCTCCATCGCCGCTTCCAGCGCCATCCCAGGAAACAGCGCTTCCACGCGAACCGACAGCTTCAATCCTCCAGGCTTGCTCAGCCCCAGCGCCAGCGGAGCAGGCAGCTTCAACACGTCTCGACGCAGCATTTGCCTCAATGTACCATCGGCTTCGAAGGACTCAATCCAGAATGCACAAATTGACTCCCCTCTTCCTCCTCACGACGGCGCTCTGCGCGCAGAGTGTTCGCGTGATCCCTTTCAGCGAAAGCAAGCCCTTCACCATGGGCGATGTCACCAGCCGCCGCATCGTCCACCCCGACCTCGGCGCCAAACAGACGACGCTGAACTACTCCGTCTCCAGGCCCGGCGCCGAGTTCGCCCAGCACACGCATGATGCTTCGAGCGACACCATCCTGGTCCTGCAGGGAGAGGTCAATTTGCGGCAGGGAAGCGGCCTCCACCTTTTCAAGGCGGGCGAAGCCGCCTATATCCCCGGCGGCGAAGTCCACGGGACGGTCACCGCCGGAACCGGTGAGGCCATCATGATCAGCTTCCAGAATCCGCCCGACTTCAAGTTGTACAGCGGTGCGCGGGATTCCAAGAAGGCCGGTGGCGCCGCACCGCAAGGCAGCATCACGCCCGGCGCCGTCAAATACGTCCGGTTCGACGATAAGAATGGCTCCTTCACCTCGCCGGCCATCGGCGCGAAGCAGGGCGTGGGGGCGCATCGCAGGCTCAGTGCGTCAGACTCCTTCAAGACCAAAGTCGCCGCCGGAGCCGAGCAGGTTCTCTTTGTCTGGAAGGGCGGGATCGCCGTCAATGACGGCAAGACCACCCACAAAGCCGGCGAGAAAGATACCGTCTTCATTCAGGGCCCCGCCGAGATCACCGTCTCCGGCGCCGCCCCCGATTCGCGGGTCATCCAGATCCAAGCTCCGCCTTCGACGAACTGACTGTGAACCGCCGCACCTTCTCTGCCGCTATTGCCGCTCCCTTCTCGCCGCACCGGCGGAGAAGACGGCGTTGCCGTCATCGGCACCGGCCTTGGTCACGCCGTCAGCAAGATTCGCGCCCTGCGCGCGATGCCCGAGTACGACTTCACAGGCGTGTGTGCCCACCCGCGCGAACCGTCGAGCCATGAAGCTCCCTCCGGAGTGGAGTGGCTCCAACTCCTCGACGACCCGCGCATCGGAGTTGGTCGCCGTCGAATCCGCCGATGTCAACGCCAATCTCGAATACGCCGGGGGGAACCGGGGCCGTCCAACGCGTTTCCGGTTTTCCATCAGCGACGCTGGAATCAAATCAATCACTTGCACACGAGCAACGACGCGCACACCGTCGCACTGTCCCTGCGTTCCCTGTGGAGACCCACCGTACCCCGCACTACTTGCCACGCACAACGGAACGAGATTCCTTGGATCCGCGCGCGCACGTGAAGACACAGAAGGGAGAAAAGGGGAGATCCCAATCTGCGCAGCAGCGCGTTGCCGGGGGATTCGTGGCTCCCTGTCCGATGGGCGGCGATTCGCGAACGCCGCGCCCTCGGCGACTTCCGGTTCGCCAGGAGTTCGTCTGCGAGTTCTCGATCAACGGCGACACTTCTTCCCGCAAGCCGACCTCGCTCACCAGTTCGAGGAGGTTC
>JBJXGR010000023.1:0-6830 GCA_046160045.1 Bryobacteraceae bacterium | reverse complement strand
TCCAGCAATGGCTGCCGACGCCTACGGTTGTACATCCCTATCCGAGCGTTCGATTCGACGCCAGAATCCAAGGTAGGAGCCGTGTGCTCTAACGGGGCGAGCACGGATCTGTGCGGGGGGTGATCAGCGATGGTCATCCCTACCGCGAACGGATTGTTCCGGGATTGTTCCACCGTCGCCAGGCTGCCCGTCAGAAAACAGCCCGGACATGCTTCAACTTTCCTCGAATCCGGAACTCTCGAACTTCAGCGTCCGGCAGTTCTCCGTGACGGTGCGGACCACGTCGTCCGGCGCGCCGGAGGGGATCTCGGCTTCGATCTCCACCGTGATGGTCACCGTGGCATCCAGCAGCCCAGCGAGGTGCTGCACCACCGAACTGGCGATCAGGTCTACGTGACGAGAGAGGCGGGTGGCGTCGATTTTGACGGAACCGTGGAAGCGGCGCAGTGCCAGCTTCGGAGGCTGTGGAGGTGGGGGAGGTGGCGGCGGCAGCCGTTTGCCATCCTTGTCTGTGATTGGCGGAGGTGGGGGCGGCGGCGGCACCGTGTCGGCCTCAATCTGCCGCGCGGCAACTTCTGGCTTTACCACCACGCTGTTTGCCGTCATCTGAACCGTCGGCCGGCGCCCGGCCTCGAGACCCCGATACCGGTCGGCCGTGGCGTCGTAGTAGTCCGCATAGGCGAAGGTATCCTGCGACCAGGTGAGTCGGCTGGCCCCATCCTGGATCGCGTCCAGGATTACCTGTGCGTTCTTGACTCGCGGCAAATAGAGGTACTTCGCGAAGTCATCCACCAACTGCTTCACGCCGACGTGGTTCCCGCGCCAGAGAGGCACCTGGTCGATTTCGAAGCGCAGGACCGAACCTGCCACGTTCGTGTAAAGGAGGTTGTTCTTCAGCTTCTTCGACGCCCGCTCCGCCAGCCACTCCTTCCCCTGCAGCCTGTCCTCCTGCCACTCGACCCTAGCTACTTTCCGGCGCAAAATTCCCAACGTAAGCTCTCTGTTTTCATAGAGGCTCGGTTGGGCGGCTTGCTCGTGCGAACAGAATCGCACGAAGTGAGCGATCCGAGAAGAGCAGCCTAACCTTGAACAGGAGTCGGCCGTCTGCCCAGTGCCGGCAATCGTTTTCCAAACATTGTCGAGTAGAAATGTATTGACAAAACTCAGCCCTGGTGTATCATCATAGATGATGACACGTACACAAGCCATCCGCACTCGCGACCGGCTCGTGGCCAAACTCTCCCACCTGGGCGATGTCCTGCGCGGCTCCCTGTTCGAGCGCACCACCCATCACTCCACCGGCTGTCCCAAGTGTGCTCGCGGCGAGGGACATCCGCTCTGGGTGTTGAATGTGGGTTATCCCGGCGGCAAAACCCGGCAAGTGAGTCTGCGTCCCGAACAGGTTCCCCAGGTTCGCCAGGCCGTCGATCGGTATCGGGAAGTGAAGGGAACCCTGGAGGCGATCAGCGAGCTCAATCAGCTGTTACTGCGTTTGGATCGCGAAGAGTCCAAACAACAGGAGCATTCCCGGTGATCGTCGCCCGCCGCTTGCAGCGCAGTTTCGCTGATGGCTTCATCGCCGAGGAGACCCACGATCTGTGGGAGCCCTGGATGAGGCAGGCCGATCAGGCCCTGGCCGATGACCAGATGTTGGAGATCATTCAACAAGAGTTGAGCAAGCGCTGCAAAAAGAGCAAAACGCGGGGGCGCCCGGGGACCAGCGCCGAAGTCGTCCTGCGCATGTTGCTGCTCAAGCACGTTCGCGGTTGGAGTTATGAAGAGACAACGCGCGAGGTGCGGGCCAACCTGGTGTACCGGCAGTTCACCGGAGTCGGCGGGGGGAAGGTTCCCGACGATAAAACCATGGGGCGGCTCACGCGCCAGTTGGGGCCGGAGGCGATCGAGAAGCTGCATCGGCGCACCGTAGCGATCGCCGCAGAGAAGAAGATCGTCAAAGGTGCCAAGTTACGGGTGGACACGACCGTAGTGGAAACCAATATCCACTACCCCACCGACAGTACGCTGATGGGCGATGGGGTGCGGGTGTTGACGCGCATCATGAAAAGGGTAGCCGAGGCAGCCGGGAAAGCCGGCGAGAAGCTGCGGGATCGCACGCGGAGTGTGAAGCAGCGCATTCTGGAAATCGCGCTGGCCAGCCGCGACAAGAGCGAACGAGGCCAGGAGAAGATCAAGGCGGCTTACGGCAAACTACTCCAGGTAACGAGCCGCGTGGTGGGACAAGCCAAGCAGATCTCCGGCGCGCTCTCCGGCCGCGGCAAGAAAATCACGGCGACTGTGCAGAAGGCCAAGCGGCAATTGGATGAGATGATTCCGTGCGTGCAGCAGGTCATGAAGCAGGCGCGCGAGCGGGTGTTGGGTGGCAATACCCGGGCCAGTAACAAGATTGTCAGTGTGTTTGAACCGCAGACCGAAGTAATCCGCAAAGGCAAGGCCAGCAAGCCGACCGAGTTCGGAAAGATGGTGAAGATCCAAGAGGCGGAGAACCAGATTGTCACCCACGTGGAGGCCTTCGATCAACGGCCGAGCGATTCCGATTTGCTCATCTCCTCGGTGACCAAGCATCAGGAGTTACTCGGACGCACACCGGATCTGGTGGCGGCCGATGCGGGGTTCTTCTCCGCCGCCAACGAAACCGCTGTCCAGAAACTGGGCGTCAAGCGAGTCGCCGTTCCCAGCCGTTCGACCCAAAGCGCCAAACGTAAACAAGAACAAAAGAAACGCTGGTTCAAGAAAGCCCAAAAGTGGCGGACCGGCTGTGAGGGGCGAATCAGCGTCCTCAAACGGCGGCACGGATTAGACCGGTCACGCTACAAAGGCAGCCAAGGATTCAAGCGATGGGTCGGTCTCGGCGTCATCGCCGACAACGTGATCAACATCGGTCGTTTCATGGCCAAGCCTCAAGCCCCAGCTAAATCTTCAGTCCCGTCCTGATTCCCGTTCCGCAAACAGCCTGAAACCGACAACTCTCCTTGCGCTCCCGGCCTACGCTCCGGGAGCGATTCTCGTTCTTCGAAAGCGCCAACCCGCGTGCCTGCAACGCGGCTTTTACTGGGAAAACGCATTTTGCGCCGGAAAGTAGCTAGCTAGCTAGGGAATGGCTGTCCCGGCTCCGGGCGCCTCTGCCCCGGCACGAGCAGCCAAACATACGTGTCGGGTATTCTTCCCTTCACAGCCTCGTCGGAGTCCTTCAACCGTTTGTCCACCTGACTGGCCTGGAATGGCGTCAGGTCCAACGGTACCGTTTCCTTCTCGATGGACTGCCACGCTAGGTAGGAACGGACCGCCTTGTCGAGGTCCGCGAACCGGGTCTTGTCGGCCGCCAGGAAGACCAGCATGTTGCCGCAGTTCCGGCCCGCCGAACCCCGGTTCAGGATCTCCGCGGCTGCCTGTCGCGCGGCGCTCGAGTCCGTCTTTGCGCTGTGTGGATACTCCGGACTCAAGATGACCAACTTCGCCTCTGGCTCATCCATTACGTCACTGGAACCGGCCGCGCACGGATGGACCTTGGCGAAGTCCCCACGGTGCTTCGCCTCTTCCACAAGCCGGCCCCGGATCTCTTCCGTCACATCCTCCGGGTGATACCGTTCAGCCCGTTCCTCGGCAAGCCGGTTTACACTCGGCTGCGTCGCATACCAGTAGCGGCTGCCATCCACGTAAAGGTAGGTGGCCTGGTCGGCCAGTTTCCGCAATGCATCGCCAAACGTCCCCGAAGTCTCGCCCGGCTGGACGCACCCCAGTTTGATCTGGCGGTCTTCCAGCCCCTTCTTCGTCGAATCCTGCGTCGGGGCCGAACCAAGATAGAGCGTGCGTGCCACCCGGCGCGCCGCGGAGTATCGCCCCAGCATCGGGTTCTCGCGGTCAATCCGCAGCGGCAGCGAGTTCGGCCCGTCGATATCCTTTTCAATAATCGGATCCCACACCGAAGGCAGATACCGGGTCAGTTCGCTCTGGACGGCGGGCGCATCCACCGGTACACTCGCCGGCAGGATCATGAGTCCTTTGTCCTCGCGCTCCCACAACCCGTGAATCACCGCAGACATCAGGCGCAGCACACCGCGGGTCCGCTGAAACTTATCGAGAGTCGACCAATCGTTGTACAGCCGGTCGAACAACTCCGGATGGATCGGATAGGCCGCCTTCATCCGCCGCTCGTATTCCGCCTTGCTCGCCTCGGAAGGAAATTCCTGCGAGGATTTCCGATACTCGTCTGCGAATGCCCTCACCACCGCGTCCCGCGCCGTGAACAGTTCCGGATCGGTGATCGGCCGAAACAGCCGCCGCCGGACGATCTCGAATCCTTCCTCGGCGCTCGCCGGTCGCCAGGACGTCTCCACCCGCTCGATGACATTCTTCAGGCGCTCCAGCGCCGCCAGCCCGCCCTCTCCTCCGATCTCGTTCTGTGATGACGGAATGCTGACCACCAGCAGTGTTTTGTCCGCCAGCTTGGCTGACTCACTCAGAGTCTGCGCAAAGGTGAAGTGCGCGTCGAAGTCGCCCGCGGGCAGATCCGACTTGTTATAAAGCTGCCGCGCGTAGGCCACCCATTCGTCAATCAAAATCAGGCACGGCGAGAACTTATTGAACAGCAGCCGGAGGCTGTCGCCTGGGCTGACGGCTTTCTCGTCGGCGCTGCGCACCATCGCGTAGCCCTCTTTGCCGCCCAGTTGCCACGCCAGTTCGCCCCACAATGTCCGGACCACCGTTCCATCGGGCTTCTTGTGGAGATCCGCCGGCGACATCCGGTTGCCCACCAACACAGCCCGCCGGACCTTGGGCGGCTGGGAGACACCGGCCATCTTCGTCACCGTCTCCAACCCGGGCAATTGCCCGGCCGGCACGCCTCCAAACAGGTGCCAGAGCGCGAGCAGGGAGTGCGTTTTGCCGCCGCCGAAGTTGGTCTGCAACTCCACCACCGGGTCGCCGCCTTGTCCCGCCATCCGGAGCAGCGCGTTCGCCAGCAGTTTCTGGATCCCTTCCGTGATAAATGTTCGCCGGTAGAATTCCACCGGGTCGCGGTATTCTTCCGAACCCTCTTTCAGAAACACCTGCCACAGATCGGCCGCGAACTCCGCCTGCTGGAACCGGCCGGAGGCGACGTCCGGATGGGGCGTGATGATCTCCCGCCACGGCCGCAACCCCGCTGCCGGTTTGCCCTCCACCGCGACGCTCGATTCCTTTCGCTTCTGAGTCCTGAGCTGTTCATCGAACTTGACGCGAAGAATCTCGGCTTTCATCGGCTCGACGGCCTCGAATTGCTCGGCCGAAACCGCGGCCAGCAATCGCGACACGCTGTCGATGGCGCGATAGGCGTCATCGGTCGAAAAGGCTTTCTGGTGCGCCCACTTGTTGCGCACGTCGCGCAACTCGCTCACGAGGCTGCGTTCCGAGGGACCCAGGATCTTCTTGAAACAGTCGTTCCAAAGCTCCCACATCACCGCCAGCAGCGCCTGCGTGTCCCAGTTGAGGGACGCGGGCTTTCCCGTCTGCTGCCAGTTGGGGAAGCTTGGCCGCGCAGCGTCCACCCATTTGTCCTTGTAGCTGGCCTTCAGTTCGCGCTCGACGAAGGGCTGCAAACCTCCGTTCAGTTGTTCCAGCGCCTTTCCGACGCGTTCATGATTGGTGATGGCCACTGTCTTCGGTCTCCGGCGGTAGGTCCGCCTTTAGGTGCTACTGGGCTGCGGCGCCGATTCCCCGGCCCGTACACGATCCTCCACAGCGGTGTGGATTGCCCGTGCGGCATCCACCCACGGTCGGGCTTGGTCGACACTCGGCAACTCGGGTTCCCCCGGGTATCGGCAAAGGGTGCGAAATCGGAAAGGTCCAGACCGGGTTCGACTACCGTCAGCAGCGTCGTGTCGAGAGCCGCCAAGGGCCGGGCGAGTTCGGTCAGGTTATGCATGAAGGGATAAGCATGGCCGCGAAAAACCAGATACGCCTTCAAGGCCTTTTCGGCAGCCTGCTGCGCATGGTACAAGGCGAGGCCGGTAATGGGCGGCTCCAGTCCCAAGGCTACGTCCGCCAGTCGAAGATCGTCAGCGGCGACGCGTAGCCATTCGGCAGCCTCCTCAAGCCGCTTGTTTTCCGGCTGCATAAACCAGGCGCCCCTCCCGCAACGCGATTGCCGGCAGAGACATCAGCCATCCCGAGCGGTGCTCGAAGGTACTCCGGCGGAAGGGGACGATATCGACCCCGAATGGAATCTCCCACAACTGCCGGTGTACTTTCGAACCCCAAAGTGAGCCGTGGGGCGCGGCGTCCGGTACCACGATGAGAAAATCCAGGTCGCTGCCGGGTCTGGCATCGCCGCGGGCGCTCGACCCGATGAGGTAGATCCGTTCGGGTGAGTAGCATCGAACAAGGATCTCCGTCGCCTTGCTGATGGCTTCCTCTCGCGTCATGGTGGTCTCCTTGTAGTTTATCTTCTTCGCTCGTATGCTTCTCTTCGAACGGCCTCGCCTGACAGACGGACGGCGGCCCAGGAAATACCACGGGGAGTGACGGTCCATGGCCCGCTGCCCACCGAACAAATAATGCGTCGCAGCCCCGAGCGTAAGGGGCTGTGAAAAAATGGGTCGCGGTAGGGACGGCCATCGCTGGCCGCCCCCCGCACAGATCCGTGCAGGCGCTCCTAACGCACACGGTTCTTGCCTCGGATACGAACGTCGAATCGCACGCTGGAGTATGGAGGCAAGACTCCTGCCTCCCTTTCCAGCGCCGCTCGGCGCACCCCGACCCATCCCTGGGACATGCGTTTCCCGCTCGGTGTCGGGCGCATGTTGGATCGATCGGAGTTCTCCCCGGCCTGCGGC
>JBJXGR010000022.1:0-15820 GCA_046160045.1 Bryobacteraceae bacterium | reverse complement strand
GGCCTGCGGCCCCCACCGAAAGGAGAACTTCTCTCCGAAAGGCAGCCTCTGCAGGGTGTCCATTTCAGGATCATCTTGCATTGGAACGGAAAACGGTTTCAGGATCATTCTTCGATTGGAAAATGCTAGAGTCCTTACGCCCGCTTTTGCTCCAGTAGCATCCATGCTCTCATTGGTCCTTCCAACAGCCAAGCCTGCCGCCTTGGCTCGTTGTAGAATCAGGAACACAATGCGTTCCTGGGCACTGGCGTTGACGGCGGCGGCTTCGATGTCGGCAGCCCCCGTCGAGTTCAATCGCGACGTGCGCCCAATCCTGTCCGACAAGTGCTTCTCCTGCCACGGACCCGACGCCGCAGTCAAACGCATTCCCCTTCGCCTCGACAGCGAGGCAGCCGCGAAGGCAGACCTCGGAGGCCGCCGCGCCGTGGTCGAGGGCAAACCCGAAGAGAGCGTCCTCATCCAGCGCATCACCGCCGAAAAACGCGCGATGCGCATGCCGCCCGTCCACACCGGGCTGAAACTGACCGACGCGCAGATCGGCACCTTGCGGGACTGGATCGCCCAGGGCGGTAAGTGGGAAAAGCACTGGTCTTTCCTGCCGCCCAAGCGCACAGCGTTGCCCCAGTTGCAAAGCGACTGGCCAAGAAACCCCATCGACTATTTCGTGCTCGCCCGCCTGGAAAAGGAAGGGCTGACGCCCGCGCCCGAGGCCTCGCGCGAGGCCCTGATCCGGCGCGTGTCGCTCGATCTCACCGGCTTGCCCCCGACGCCGGCCGAGATCGATTCCTTCCTGCGCGACGCCTCTCCGAGATCGTACGAGAAAGTCGTCGACCGCCTCCTGTCCACCCCCCGCTACGGCGAGCGGATGGCCGCCCGATGGCTGGATGCCGCTCGCTACGCCGACACCAACGGCTATCAGTTCGACGGCGAGCGCGAGATGTGGCGCTGGCGCGATTGGGTCATCGACGCCTTCAACCGCAATCAGCCCTTTAACCAGTTCGCGCTCGATCAGATTGCCGGCGACCTCGAACCCGGCGCCACGCTCGATCAGAAAATCGCCACCGGCTTCAGCCGCAACCACCGGGCCAACACCGAGGACGGCATCATTCCGGAAGAGTACGCCGTCGAATATGTGGTCGACCGCATCGAGACGACCTCCACGGTCTTCCTCGGCTTGACCATGGGTTGCGCGCGCTGCCACAACCACAAGTACGACCCGATCACGCAGAAAGAGTTCTACCGGCTGTTCGCCTACTTCAACAACGTCCCCGAAAACGGCCGCGCGATGAAGTACGGCAACTCGCCGCCGCTGATTCCGGCGCCCACGCGCGAGCAGCAGGCGGCCCTGGATGCCGTGAACCAAAGGATCGCCGCGGCCGAGCGCTTCCTTCACGATCGCGCGGCCCTGGCCGCGACATCCCAGCAGGACTGGGAACGCAGCCTCAAAGGGGAGCAGTTCTGGGCGCCGGCCGTGGAGGTAGCCTCTGCGTTTCCTCTCGATCAGGCCGACGATTTGAAACCGGCCGGCGAGGTCGGCTTTGTCCCCGGATTGGCCGGGCAGGCCGCCCAGTTCGATGGAACGTCTCTGTTGATGGCCCCCGGCGCGGGCGCCCTCGACATTGACGACCGGTTCTCCATCACCGCCTGGATCCGCTCGGACCGCACTCCCAACGGCGCGGTGGTCACCCACATGAGCGACAAGCCGGAAGGCAAGGGCTACGGTCTCTACGCCGTCGAGGGCAAGTTGCACTTCCACCTCACCAGCAATTACGTCAACGACGCGTTGCGCGTCGAGACGGCGCCGGTCCTCGAGAGCGGGAAGTGGCATCATGTCGCCGTCACCTACGCGGGATCGAAGATGGCGGAGGGGGTCCGCCTCTTTGTCGATGGCAGGCCGGTCGAGTTCACCGTCGGGATGGAGACGCTCTACCGGCCGTTCCGCAACGCCGGCGCAAAGTTCACCGAACCGCTGCGCATCGGCGGCGGAGGCGGGCCCCAGAATCGCTTTCGAGGGTTGATCGATGACGTGCGCCTTTACACGCGCTTGCTGAATGAGGACCAGATCGCGGCCGCCGCCCTGGGCGTGCCCCTGAACCGGTTGGCGGCCAAACCTGCGGCCCAGAGAACCACGCCCGAGAGCAACGCCCTCCGATGGCAGTTCCTCGCCACAGCAGCGCCCGCGGAGGTTCGCGAAGCCTGGACTCGTCTCGAGGCCCTGCACCGGGAACGCGAGCAACTCGAGCGCACCTTCCCCACCGTGATGGTGATGGCAGAGAGGCCGCAACCCCGCCAGACGCACTTTCTGATCCGCGGCCACTACAGCACGCCGGGGGAGGCCGTGGAACCGGGCCTCCCCGCAGTTCTGCCGCCGTTGCCCCCCGGCGCTCCGAACAACCGCCTTGGCTTCGCCAGGTGGCTGATCGATCCGGACAACCCTTTGCTCGCTCGGGTTGCGGTCAATCGCCTCTGGCAGATGCTTTTCGGCATGGGCCTGGTGAAAACGACAGAAGATTTCGGCTCCCAGGGCGAGTGGCCCTCGCATCCCGAATTGCTCGATTGGATGGCCTGCCGCTTCATCGACGGCGGCTGGGATACCAAGGCCCTTCTCAAGACCGTCGTAATGAGCGCCACCTACCGCCAGGACTCTAAGGCCTCAGCCGAACTCCTGCAGCGCGATCCCGAGAACCGCCTGCTTGCCCGCGGCCCGCGCGTCCGAATGCCCGCCGAGATGGTGCGCGACCAGGCGCTGTTTGCCGCGGGTCTGTTGACGCTCAAAGTCGGCGGACCGTCCGTCAAGCCCTACCAACCGGAGGGCCTGTGGAAGGATCTCATCATGCAGGACATGGAGTACGTCCAGAGCAAAGGACCGGATCTGTACCGCCGCAGCCTCTACACGTTCTGGAAACGGACGGTCGCTCCGCCCATGATGATGAACTTCGACGCCGCCAACCGCGAGGCGTGCGTGGTGCGCGAGAACCGCACCAACACCCCCCTGCAGGCGCTCAACCTGATGAACGACGTCACGTTTATCGAGGCCGCGCGGTGGATCGGCCGGCGCATGATCCGCGAAGGGGGCGCCGCTCCCGAATCCCGCCTCCGCTTTGGATTCCGCCTCGTCACCAGCCGAGGCCCGACGCCCGCCGAGGAGGAATTGCTGCGGCACAGTCTCAACTACCATCTGGATCATTTTGCCGGGAAAGTGGAGGATGCCCAGCGCTATCTCCGGCAGGGAGACACGCCTCCCGATCCCGCGCTGAATCCTGGGGAACTGGCCGCCTACGCCTCCGTTGCAAGCCTCCTGCTCAACCTGGACGAAGCGATCACCAAGGAGTAACGACGTGAACCCTCTGGACCATCGCAGACTGCAACTGACCCGGCGCCACCTCTTCAGCGTTGCGAGTGGAGGCGTCGGCTTGGCCGCGCTCGGATCCCTCCTTGGCGAGGAGGCCAAAGCCGCCGGCGGAATGCAGGGGCTTCCCCACTTTGCCGGAAAGGCCAAGAGAGTCATCTACCTGTTCCAGCACGGCGGCCCTTCCCAGATCGACCTGTTCGACCACAAGCCGCAACTGGAGAAGATGCGCGGTCTCGACCTACCGGCCTCGGTCCGCATGGGCCAGCGCCTCACTGGCATGACGGCGTTTCAGACCAAGTTCCCGACCGCGCCGTCGATCTTCAAGTTCGCCAGACACGGCCAGGGTGGAATCGAGCTCAGCGAATTGCTGCCCCAGACCGCGAAGGTCGCCGACGATCTCTGTGTGATTCGTTCGCTGCGGACCGAAGCGATCAATCACGACCCGGCGGTGACGTTCTTTCAGACCGGATTCCAACTCGCCGGACGGCCCAGCATCGGCTCCTGGGTTGCGTATGGCCTCGGCAGCGAGAATCAGGACCTGCCCGCGTTTGTCGTGATGGTCTCGCAGGGCGTGGGAGGGTCTCAGGCGCTCGCCGACCGGCAATGGGGCAGCGGCTTCCTGCCCACCCGGTACCAGGGCGTGAAGTTCCGCTCCGGCGCCGACCCCGTCCTGTACCTGTCGAATCCCGACGGGTATTCGAGCGACGCGCGCCGCCGCTTCCTCGACGATCTCGCCCGGATGAACGATCTCAAGTTCAGAGAATCCCAGGACCCGGAGATTCAGACCCGCATTTCTCAATACGAGATGGCCTACCGCATGCAGTCGTCGGTGCCCGAACTGACGGATCTTTCGAAGGAGCCGGACTCGACCTTTGACCTCTACGGGCCCGATTCCCGCAAGCCGGGCACCTACGCCGCCAATTGCATTCTGGCGCGAAGGCTGGCCGAGCGCGGCGTGCGGTTCATCCAGTTGTTCCATCGCGGCTGGGATCAGCACGGCGACTTGCCGAAGCAGATCCGCGGCCAGTGCGCCCAGACCGATCAGGCCTCCGCCGCGCTGGTTCAGGACCTGAAGCGCCGGGGCCTGCTCGACGACACCCTGGTGGTGTGGGGCGGAGAATTCGGCCGGACCGTGTATTCGCAAGGCACTCTCTCCGACACCAACTACGGGCGCGACCACCATCCTCGCTGCTTCAGCATGTGGCTGGCGGGAGGCGGCGTCAAAGGGGGCTTCACCTATGGCGCAACCGATGACTTCAGCTACAACATCGTCGAAAAGCCGATGGAGGTCCACGACCTGCACGCGACCATGATGCACTGCCTGGGAGTTGAGCACACCAAGCTGACGTTCAAGTTTCAGGGCCGGCACTACCGTCTCACGGACGTGCACGGCAGCGTTGTCCGCGACATCCTCGCGTGACCCTGGGCCTTATGGGCTGGCGCGAAAGTCCGCCCGGCCCTCGTCTGCCTTTCTCAGATCGACCGTGACGGCGGCGGGTTCAAAGCCGACTCCCGCGCTGACCGTTCGGGCAAGCCGCGTCAGACCTTTCAGCGCGTAACGCCCGTTGGGGTCCGTCAGGGTCCAATGAGTGTCTCCGCTCACGATGCGGACTCCGGACACGGGTTGTCCGTGCCCATCGACGACGCGGCCGTTCACCGCCGACGTGCCGGGCCGTCGATCGAGGACGTCCCGAAGCCAGCGACGTACGTGTCTTCGGGCCGGGATGTCCCGCAGAGCCCAATCCGGGTTGTGGTTCCGGAACGGAATCGTTTCAAACGTGAACGGAGCCTCGACGCCGGACTGTTGGAGGTAGCGCCGGGTGTTCTCGATCGATGCCTCGTGGCAGATGAACGACGCCCGGCCTCGCAGACGTCCGAGGCGCGCCAGGGCCGACTCGCGGTCGCTGCCGGGCCAGTCCCACCGCCGAACGCCGTCATAGTGACTGTACGGAACAAAGGCCAGCCAGATGTCGGCGATCCGGTCGTTCGAGAGACCGATCGCGTTGCACGCGATGGCACGGCGCGAAAATCCGGTCAGGATCACCGCCGAAGGATCGCCGCCGAATTCCTCGCAGACCATCCGCACGGCCTTGATGCAATAATCCACCGTCGCGTCAACATCGCCCCACCAAGTGATCTGGTTCCTGCCCTCGGCCGGGTTGACGAACGGCATCGACACCCAGAGGAACCCCTGGCCGCCCGTGATCCCGTAACCCAGGCGGACGTCTTCCACTTCTCCGGTTGAGACATCGCCGTACCCATTGCGGTAGCGGCCGTTTCCCGGGTAGTCCACCATCACCGGATACTGCTTCCCTTTCTTCCAGTCTCCGGGCAGATACAGAAGATGATGCACGTCCGACCTCGAGTACTCGGGAAGGCTCTGCCGCACGCGCCTGCCGGGCCCGGGCTCTCCGGCCGACACGGGCGGAACGGTCAGGTCCGGCGCAACGGATCGGATGTCGGGAGGCGAATCCGGATCCGCCCATGCGATTGGCGCTAATGCGAGAGACAAACACTCT
This sequence comes from Bryobacteraceae bacterium, assembly GCA_046160045.1. Taxonomy (GTDB): domain Bacteria; phylum Acidobacteriota; class Terriglobia; order Bryobacterales; family Bryobacteraceae; genus CAZGUX01. Next base: position 9,949 of record JBJXGR010000022.1, on the reverse strand, counting down.
CGCCTCTGAAGAGCACGGACACCGAGGGATCGAGGTCTACTTTTCAGGGAGCAGTCCCTCCATGCCGGCTCGGGCGGCTTGACGTTCGCGCTCGTCTCCGGTTTCGAGTGCCCTCCGATAATGGGACAGCGCTTTCTCCTTGTTGCCAGAATAGACCTGGAGCGATGCCATGTTCAAATGAGTGCCCTGTGGGGAACGGCTCAAAGGAGCAACGGCGCTGATGCAAGGGTGGTACGATGAATCGCTTTCGACATTCGAATTGCCGTACTTCTGATCGTTGTCAGCCACATGCTTGCGGCCGCACCGGACGCGGTTGTAAAGCTTCCGGAGATCTCTAGCGTCCGACAGGATTGCGGAGTGTCGATGTTACAGGCGGCTGTGCGCCGGCCGATGCTCAATTTGGGCCGCGACCGTTCGTCGACGGTAAGGACCAGTGGTGCCTTGACGGCAGTTAAGTAGAATTTGAATTGGGCGCAAAGTTCGCGTACACTTTGGCAGTCCCATGTCAAGACCCTCAGCTTTGCTTCTACTCACCGCTGTTCTGGCGTTTGGCCAGACAGCGTCGCTCCATCGCGACTCATTCGTAATGGATGGCCACATCCACGTGATGTCACGGCAATTGCTGGAGAAGCTCGATATCGGAAAACGCTATTCGGATGGCCATTTCGATCTGGTCCGAGCCCGGGAAGGCGGTCTCGATGCAATGTTCTTTTCAGTTTACACACCGGAGCCGTACTATCCCGATCGGCATGAGGTGAAGAACACGTTCCGGGTGGTCGAACTTGCGGTTGACCAGATTGAGGCGAACCGGAACGTCATCGAACTCGCCCGGAGCGCGAGCGAGATCGAGCGGATCAACCGCCAAGGTAAGATGGCGGCTTTTCTCGACCTGGAAGGCGGGTTCGACTTGGACGGTGACTTGAACCTGCTCCGGGCGCTCAGTCGCCTGGGACTGAGATCGCTCCAACTCACGGCCCATAATAAGACCAACCGGTTCATCGATTCCTGCTGCGACGAAGTGCGGTGGAGGGGGATCAACGAGCATGGGCGGGCCGTGGTCCGGGAGATGAACGATCTGGGCATGGTGATCAACGTCGCGCACGCATCGGAGGAAGCGATCGTCAAAACGGCGGAAGCCAGCCGCCATCCGGTCATCTACAGCCACGGCGGCTTCCGGGGAATCGTGGATACACCACGCTGTATCTCAGATCGCGCCGCCAAGGCGATCGCAGCCAAGGGCGGGGTCGTCGGCATCCAATTTGGAAGCACGTTCAACAACCCGAAGTACTTTGCCTGGACACGGAACAGAGGCATTCCGCCGGCAAAGCCAACTGCCCCGCAAAAGGTGCACACACCCATGACGATCGCGGAAGTAGACCGGGAAGTGGCCAAAGGACTGCCGTTCGTGTTCAAAGGCACGATTCCCGATGAGTATTGGATGGGGACGGACCAACTGGCACGGGTGATCGACTACGGAGTACACCTAGTAGGAGAAGATCACGTCGCGCTTGGATCGGACTTTGACGGGGGTCCCCCGCTGCCACGCCAGATCCGCGATGTAAGCAACTATCCGGAAATGACCAAAGCCATGCAGAAGCTAGGCTATTCGGAGCAACGGATTCGGAAGATCCTAGGTCTGAACTGGCTTCGCGTCATCCGACGCGTCACCGAGAACAAGTAGCCAACCAATTGCAGGTCAGTCAATCAGACAAAATTCATAAAGTACTACTTGATATTTATGGCTCGGTGGTTCCGAGGTAAACGGCCAACTCCGGAATGCGAGTTGTAAAGGGCTAGGTGAGAGTTGCGGGGTTCCGTCAAAAAGCGCAGGCGGAGTGGATTCCGTTGGCCTGGAGAACCGTGGCCATCTTCTCAAGCGCGGTTTTGTGGATCTGTGAAACCCGACTCTCGTTGATACCGAGAATGGAGCCGATCTCCTTCATCGTCATGTCGTTGGTGTAGTACATCAAAACGACTTTCTGATAGCGCTCAGGAAGTGTGTGCATGGCATCGAGGAGCATGGCTTTCAGTTGCTCACGAGCACACATGGTGTCGGGCTGGAAATCCTGCTTGCCTGGGAATTCCGGAGTCATGGTGCCGTCACGGTCGCCCCGACCCGTCGCTGAGATCAAACCGACGGTGCGAAGTTCGACAACCATCTGACGCCAGCGATCCACCTGAACACCCATGCGTTCGGCAATTTCGGCTTCAGTTGGAGTCCGCTCGAGTTCCGCGGAAAGATCACGGGTGACCGCTTCAACCTGCTTGTGGCGCCTGCGCAGATCTCGGGAAGCCCAATCCATTTGGCGAAGACTGTCGAGAATTGCACCCTTGATGCGGTGCTTTGCGTAGCTGTGAAATACGACCTTCTTGTCGGGGTTATATTTGGTGGCGGCATCGAAAAGGCCAAGCACACCAGCGTGAATGAGGTCATCCAAATCAACGTGGACGGGAAGATTCTCGTGTACTCGGACGGCGATGGCCTTAACCAGAGGAAGATGATCGAGAACAATCCGGTCTCGAACGGCTTTGGAAATCTTGCCCTTCCGGCGAGCCGTACCCTCTTGGCCACTCATGCCCGATGAAATGTTGTAGCTTTCTGTATCGCTGTTCATTTCTTGTCCAGATCCTTGTGTCGTCTCAGCCGACGCACTTGAATCAAGCAACCCTCGCACCAAACTCGGAACCCCAGAAACGGCCCACTCCGGTGCGGAACTCTTCGCCTCCTGACCTTGGTAGTATGCCGAACAAGCGGTGTGAATTCAATGACTCTTTCTCTTAGTACTATTACTTTCACAGTACTGAAGAGAAGAAAAGGCGATCGAAAGTTAGTTCCGTATTGGAACGCCAGCTGGACTATATTGTTCGGTTCCAGTACTTTTGATTCAAAACGGGACAAGTCGGCAGAATTCAGGTAGTCCCTTACTACTATGTTTCGGCTAGGAGTACGCGGGCGCACATACTGTCAAGTTTTTGACTACGTTACTATTGCGAGCATTCTCAAGAGCTTGATGGGCACTCTAGGGGCAGTTTTGTGTCAAACTATTGACTGACTCCAGATGCCCCGGTCATCACCCGAACCCAATGATTCACTCCTGAGTCCTCAGACTCCGGTCCAGGACTTGGGCCGACGGATCCTCGTGATCGCCGCTGGCCGGACGTTTGCGGACGAGCAACGCTCACGGCTGATCAACTCTGGCTTTTCCGTGGAAATTGCGCGTTCAATGGCAAGCGCCCTGGAGCGGCTGACAGCCTTAGCTTACGACGCCTTAGTGGTGCAGTGGCGAACGGTGGAAGTGGAGTTTCTCGGACGGGACTGGCGCGATGCCTGGAACCGGTGCCTTCGCCTCGCGAGGAGAAGGCATGCGAATGCGGCGATTGTGGTCCTGGCGGAACCAGGCAGCCGCCTTCCAGAAGAAGTTCGCACGGGAACGACGCTGGTGCTCAGCGGGCTGGACGCGGCCCGAATTGCCGAAGTGCTGCCGGAACGGGCCGAGAAGTTCCGGCTGGAAGAATTCCTGCAGGGTGAGTCGACAGCGATGAAACGGGTTTGCGCCCTGGTGAGACTCGTGGCTGATAGGGATATTGGAGTTCTGATCAGCGGGGAGACAGGAGCCGGTAAGGACCATGTCGCCCTGGCTATTCATCGACTGGGCCCTGCCGGCTGGCGTGACCTCATCACGGTGTCCTGCGGAGGGGTGTCCGCCGCGGCGCTGGACACCGAGATCTTTGGCGGAGACAGCAAGGGCCGGTTGCAAGGGGCGGCCGGCGGCACGATTCTATTCGATGAGATTGACGAATTGCCGCGCGAGTTGCAGGGCAAGCTGGCGAGGGCGTTGGGGGCGCGCCAGATGTTGAGGACGGGCACGAAGGGTGGCACAAGAGTACTGGCGACGACACGGACAGATCTCGAACGTCAAGTCGACCAAGGCACGTTTCGCGCGGATCTGCTGTACCGGCTGAATCAGTTCCCGATTCACGTACCGGCCTTGCGCGAGCGCCGGACCGATATCCCCGATCTCGTGCGTCATTTTCTCGATCGGTTCTGCCGGAGAGAGAACCTGCCGGCCAAGCGGGCAACGCCGGAGGCAGAGGCCAGACTGATGGAGCGCCCGTGGCCCGGCAACCTCCGCGAGCTACAGAACGTGGCTGAATACGCGGCGATACGTTCCGGAGACCGCCGCGAGATCCGGGTGGAGGATTTTCCGGAGGCCCCCCCGAGGCTCACGGAGACCGGGAACCTCACAGAATCGGTAGGCGAGGCGGTCAGGGGTAGCGACCTGGTGACCCTGGTCGCACGATATGAGCGGCGATTGATCGAACAAGCTTTGGGTCGAGCCCAGGGCAACAAGAAGCGGGCGGCGGAGATCCTGGGAGTCAAGCGAACGACGCTCATCGAGAAGCTCAAGCGAATGCGGCCCGCCCCGGGCGCGTAGTAATCGGGTATACCAACGTGCGTTTTCAGAAATACGATACGGGCGTCTGGGTCCCTTCTGAGCCCGGGCTTTGGGAAGCCTCAATTCCGCGATGGCTCATCCTTATCCAACGCTCTCTTTTTTGACGCGATCAGCGTCTTGATTGCCAGACCGGCGAGGACAATCCAGACAATGGTGCGCATCTTGCCTGAGAGAAAGATGGCGGCGAGAACGGCCAGTACGCCAAACAGCCCGAGCGCGGTACGCAAACCAATCATTCATTCCTCGCGCAGTGCGATAACTGCCGGCCGCCCAACAGAAACCCGACCGGCGATGCCAGGAGTTGGTAGGCGGGCGTCATCGCGAGGGCACGTTGTAGGAGAAGGTAAACTGTAGCCGGATCTGGTCGCCTCGGAATCCGCCCGGCAGCGGTGGAAACGGATTGGAAGCGCTGATGCCTGCTACGGCTGCCCGGTCAAGCGCGTCGGCGCCCGACGGTACGGCAATCACCAACTTGGGGACGCGGCCACTGCGGTCGATGGCGAACTGGATCGACACTTTACCGCGGCTTCCCAGTTTGACGCTCTCGGGCATGACAGAGAACCAGTTACGGCGGACGCTGGCGAGAATCTTGATCAAGTAGGGCTGAAAGTCGACGCCTTGTGGATCGCTGAGCAACTCGAGGCTGCTCTTTCCCGGCGAAGGGGGGAGGTGGAGCGCTTCGCCGAACCCACCGACCGAGCCTATCGCGTCGCCGACGACTAGTCCTCCAGATGGGCCGCGCGCGGCGGAAGAGGCGACAACGCGCAGGGCCTCCTTGACGGAGGTGTTTGGTACGGCGAGTCGTCCAACCCCGCCGGGCATTCCGGCGGCGGGCTGATTATACGGGTTTTCGAAAGCGAGTTTCGGCTTTTCCTGGCTAGGCGGTTGGGGGTCGGGCGATTGTGATCCCTGGGTTGATTGAGTAGCCGCCGCGTCAGGGGCCTTTGGGGGTGGGATGGGCATTCCGGGGACCGGAGAAGGCATTATCGGCCGGGGCTGGGCCTCAGCGACCTCAATCCTGGGTGGTTCAGGGATACCCGGACGGGCAGCGGTGGGGCCTCCCGGGGAGGCGGCCATTTGTCTTGGCAACTGAAGTTTCGGTCTTGGAATCAGGTTCTCGAGCTCAAAGCTCTTTGATGGGGTGTCCTTGTTCTGGGCGCGCTGCGTAAGCTCCGTCTGGATCTTCGGTACGTAGAGGGGCGCAACAATCCGCGTGAAGTTCCGGAGAGGGGGCGGAGGCGCGTACCAGGACTCGGGGAGCAGAAGGAGTATGGCCACTCCAATGACGTGAAGACCCAACGACACCTCGAGCGAGAAGGCGCGTTTCGGACGGAGTCCGAGGCCTTCCCAGTCGAGAAGCAGATCCAGGCGGTCTTCGGGCTTCTGAGGAGACTCTTTGGGCAACTGGACCGTTACGTTCACGGCAACTTAAAAACCCGCAGAACGGAGAGACTGTTCCACCTGACTTCTATGCACCTCGATCTTAGCAATGATTGATTCGGCCAGAGCGAGAGCGCGCAGGCCGGCGGCGCCGTCGGCCTGCGGTCTGTTGCGGGTGGTGACCGAATCGAGAAACGATTCCCACTGAAGGCGCAATGGCTCATCTTTGGCGACAGGCAGCTCGGCGAACGAAATCTGACGGGATTCGTTCACCCTGAAGCGAACCGCATGCTGCCGGGTGTAGTCGAGAGAGATGTACTCGTGCGGCTGGAAAAGGCGCACTTTGCGAACGCGCTCGGTGGAAACCCGGCTGGCGGTCAGGTTGGCGATGCAGCCCCCGGGAAACTGAAGACGAACGTTGGCGATGTCGACCTTGGGCGACAGGATGGAGACACCGGCGGCATGGATGTCGTCGGGTTCACTGCCCACCAAGTCAAGGACGATGTCGATATCGTGGATCATCAGGTCGAGGATTACGTCGACATCGAGGCAGCGGGGAGAGAAAAGATTCAGGCGGTGGATCTCGAAGAAGAGCGGCAGAGTTACGGCCTGCCGGAGAGCCGTGACGGCAGGGTTAAACCGCTCGAGATGGCCAACTTGCAGAATCCGGTTATTCGCACGCGCCGTGTCCGTCATGCGGCCGGCTTCCGCCAGCGAGGAGGCAATGGGCTTCTCAACGAGGATGTCGACACCGGATTCCATCAGCGAGCAGGCGATTTCAGAGTGAAGGGCCGTTGGCGTCGCGATGACGGCGGCGTCGACTCGACCGTCGAACGCCGACAGTGCGGGGTAGATCGCACAGTCGCCGATGGCGGCCGCGGTCAGGGCCTCTTCAGCGCTCGACTGGTTGGGATCGATAACCGCTACCAGGCGGCATCGGTGCGACTGGCCGACGACGCGAATGTGATTTCGGCCAAACTGCCCAGCGCCGATAACCGCAACGCGAACCGGGATCACGAGTGTGGCTCCACCGGAGAACAGCCGAGGACGGCAATGTCAGCTTCGCCGGCAAGGTGCAGCATCTGGTCCCTGTCGAGCAACAGCGTGCGGCCCGCATCGACCGCGAGCGCAGTGGCGCCGGTTGCCCGCATCGTGTTGATGGTCTGGGGACCTACCACCGGAACGTCAAACAGCAGGTGACGCCGGCGGGTTGCGGCCTTGACCAAAGTCAAGGGGCGGCCGTTGACGAGTCCGGCGGCGCGCTGGAGCATAGCGTCTGTACCTTCCATTGCCTCAAGAGCGACGCAGGCCCGCTCACAGATGGCAACACTCTGCCCAATATCGAAGCCGGCGAGCGCGTGCGCGATGCGGCGGCCGTAATCAATGTCCTTCTGCTCAGCTTTGGTTGGCTGGCGCTTGCTGAGGATCCCTTCGGCGGCGAGAAGGGGTTTCAACAGCAGGGTGGAGTCAGTCAGGTGAATGCCCTCATCCTCGAGGACTTTCGCCACGCCGCCAATCAGGGCATCGGTGTTCCTCCGGTCAAGCGAAGCCAGCAATTTGACCAGGCGCCAGTCGGGCCGGATCGCCGAGAAGATCTTTATGTGTTTGACCTGTCCACACATCATCAGCTCGGTGATGCCTTCCTGTCTGCAAATCTCGATCAGACGGCTTAGCTCGCCCAGAGAGATCCAGTAGCAGCGCGCAGCGAGCAGTTCAAGGTCTTTGGCGGCCTCCTCCCTGATGGCAATGGCAACCACTTCGTGGCCCAGTGAGCGCGCCGTTTCCAACGCGAGAATCGGGAAGCGGCCATTGCCGGCAATCATGCCATAACGATGCATAGTTACTTCACAAAACCGCGCTCGCTTGTGGCTATGAAATCGAGCAGGTGCTCGACCTCGACCGTCAAGGGTACTTCGGAGCGGATGCGCTCGACTGCTTGGGAGGTATTAAGGTTGGAGCGGGAGAGGAGGCGGAAAGCCGTTTGGAGGGCTTCAATCGTGTCACCCGAGTAGGCGCGCCGTTCAAGACCTATTCGGTTCGCGCCGTAGATTCGGGCCTCGCGCGGAGTCACCGTATTTGAAAACGGCAGGACGTCCTGCGTGATGACGCTATAGCCGCCGATGATGGCATTGCGTCCGACGCGGCAGAACTGATGGACACCGGTAAACGCACCGACGACCGTCTGATCGCCAACGATCACATGCCCACCTAGAGTAACCCCATTCGCCAGAACATTGCCGTTGCCGATGTGAACGTCATGGGCAACGTGGGTATAGGCCATCAGCAGATTGTCGTCACCAATGGAGGTGATCATGCCCCCTCCTTCCGTACCGCGGTGGATGGTGACGAATTCACGGATCCTGTTCCGATGACCGATACGGGTGCAGGAACGCTCACCCCTGTACTTGAGATCCTGAGGAGCTACACCGGCGGTCGAGTAAGGATAGAAAAGATTCTGTTCGCCGATTTCGAGCGGTCCTTCCAAGAATACACTCGCCATGAGACGGGTGTGATGGCCGATTGAGACGTCCGGACCAATGACGCAGAAGGGGCCGATGTCGGCATCCGGGGCGATGAGCGCCCCAGGATCAACCACCGCGGTGGGATGAATGGGCATCTAGGCGGGAAAACCGGCTTCGCCTTTGTCTGCGAGCTTGCACATCACTTCCGCTTCGGCAACGACCACTCCGTTTACGGTAGCCGTGCCTGTCATTTTTGCGACGCTGACCTTGCGCTTGAGGAGTGTCATCTCGATGCGCAACTGATCGCCCGGGACCACAGGCTTGCGGAAACGGGCGCTTTCGATCGAAACGAGAAGGACCAGCTTCTGATCGCGGTCGGGGATGCTCTTGAGAACGAGAACCCCGGCGGTTTGAGCCATCGCCTCGACAATCAGGACGCCGGGCATGACGGGAAAATCCGGGAAGTGGCCGGCGAAGAAGGGCTCATTGGCAGTGACGTTTTTGATGCCGACGATCCGTTGGGATTCGAGTTCGACTATCCGGTCGACCAACAGCATGGGGTACCGATGAGGCAGGATCCGCCGGATCTCGTTGATGTCCAGTATGTCCATGGAAACCCGCTATTATAACAGCCGTGGATCCTATTCTCTCCTTTGCGCACTCTCAGCAGGAGCGGATCATTGGATTGATCCGTGCCCTGGTGGAATGTGAATCGCCGAGCGGCGATACCGGTGGGATCGACCGGTTTATCGACCTCCTATCCGACGTGCTGGCGCCGATGGGAAGGTTCCGTCTGTTCAAAGCCGGGCATCTGCTGTGCGAATTCGACTTGCCGGGTACCAAAAAGGCCGGACGAATACTAGCCCTGGGGCATTCCGACACGGTCTGGCCTATGGGAACTCTCGCCAGCATGCCGTTCAAGCAGGAGCAGGGCAGGCTGTGGGGCCCGGGCGTACTAGACATGAAGTCGGGTATTGCTTTCTTTCTCTTTGCGATCCGGGCGATCCGGGAACTGGACATCCCGGTGGCGAAGCGCGTAGCCCTTCTGGTTAGCGCAGACGAAGAGATTGGCAGCGAGACTTCACGTGAGATTATCGAACGTGAAGCGAAGCGAAGCCAGGCAGTTCTTGTTCTGGAACCCGGCACAGGACTGGAGGGCCGATTGAAGACCGCGCGCAAAGGCGTGGGGCACTACCGGGTAAACGTGACCGGGAAGGCATCGCACGCGGGAGTGGATTTCACCCAAGGCGCGAGCGCGATTGTGGAACTGGCCCGACAGATCGACCGGATCGCGCAGTTTACGAATCTGGAGCGTGGCACGACGGTGAATCCGGGAGTGGTCAGCGGCGGCACGCGATCGAACGTGATCGCGGCGGAAGCGTCAGCGGAAGTCGACTTCCGCGTGGCGCGCCTGAAGGATGCAGCGCCGCTCGACAAGAGATTCCGATCGTTGAAGCCATTTGACACGCGCTGCAGGGTCGAGGTTTCGGGAGGACTCAATCGGCCGCCGATGGAGCGGACAGCGGGGGTCGTGTCCCTATTCCGGTTGGCGCAGCAGGCGGGCAAAGAACTTGGCGTCCGCGTGGAGGAGTCGTCAACGGGTGGAGGCTCGGATGGCAATTTCACTGCCGCGCTGGGGGTACCGACGCT
>JBJXGR010000021.1:0-4870 GCA_046160045.1 Bryobacteraceae bacterium | reverse complement strand
GCCAAGAGATGACCGGCCGAACGATCGCTCACTTTGAGGTCCTCGAGAAACTCGGCGAGGGCGGCATGGGTGTGGTCTACAAAGCCCGCGACACCCATCTCGACCGCCTCGTCGCCATCAAAGTCCTGCCCGCGGAGAAGGTCGCCGACCCCGAGCGGAAGCGGCGCTTCATCCAGGAAGCCAAGGCCGCGAGCGCGCGCGACACCTCGAGAGTGCCTGCGACGCAAAACCGAACCGCGGCCGGAAGGCCGCGGACATGGCGTTCCCCGCACAACCGTGATGTCCCCCCCCATCTGTTGAGAATAATGCTGTCGAACGCGCACTCCTTAGTTGGGTGACCTACCTGATCACTTTCTGCTGCTACGGCGCCCATGTGGTGGGCGACGAGCCCGGCGCGGTGGATCGCACCCACAACCTTCCTGGAAGCCCTCTGGTGGAGCCCAACCCCCGCCGCGCGGCCGCGATTCGCATGTCGATGACGGAGCCTCCCTACCTTCTCGACGAGGATCGCCGAAAGACAGTCCTGGCGGCCATTTGTGAGGCTTGCGCCTTCCGTGGCTGGTTCCTTGCGGTGGCCCATGTCCGTACGAACCATGTGCATGTTGTGGTCGACGCCCCGGTTAAGCCGGAAACCGTCATGGGGACGCTTAAGGCAAGATCCAGCCGCCTGCTAGGCGAAGTGGGACTCGATCCTCCTGGGAGGCGGCATTGGTCGCGCCATGGTAGTACGCGTTACTTGTGGGATCGCGACCAGGTCACGCGGGCGGTTGCCTATGTCGCCGAGGGACAAGGGGACCCAATGGCGCTCTTTGTGCATCCCGAGAAATAGACGCAACAGAACCGCGGCCGGAAGGCCGCGGACATGGCGTTCCCCGCACCACCATGATGTCTGCGCCCCAACGCCCTGTCCGCGGCCTTCCGGCCGCGGTTCGGTTGCGGGTCCCGGGCACTCGAAGGTCAACGGCCGGTTGACACTGCCGAACGTCGTCAGCCTGGGCTCGACGAACTACTCCTCGCCAGCGTGGCGAATTCGCGTTTCAGGACGGTATCAGACTTGTCCAGAGTGCCATCCTCCCCATGACGTGATCGCCGGTTACACCGCGGATGATCCCAGCGCCATCGAGATGAAGAGCAGCCCGAGTCACATGAGTGATCCATTCCGTCGTCGAGACGAGCGCATCCAACTGCCCAGCCTCGCCTTTGATCAGAAAAAACCCGTTCAGGTCGCCCCCGTGCGCGTCGAGGAGCACGACATCGAACATCTGTATCGCACCCTTCTGCTGCAGATCACCGAGGTACTTTACGAACTCCTCGAAGTGCTCCGCGCTCACTTTTTCCCGCCCGGGAATAGACCGGTTCCAACCAAACAGCATGACATTTGAGCCCATCGTTGCTCTCCCTTCGAAATATGACGACTCAATTCCGTTAAGACCTGCCGGCTTCCCTGCACCAGTCGAAGTCCGCCGGCCAGAGTACATCCGGGGGGCGGAAACGCGGCCGCCGTTCCCGGCTTCTTCTGATTCGTTTCCGACGCCTTATGGAGCATGACTTCCGCCTACTTGTCGCACCCGTGAACGGTGATTGCGGTTTCGGGTTGCGGTCGTGGTTGCTGGTTACCACTCCGCGAGGCGAAGCAACTCCAGCGCGGGTGTGTGTCTCGCGCAATCGTAACTCCGGCCCGCACCCGTGCCGGACTCTTGCACTCGTAACCTACTTCACGTGGTCGCCATCATCAACAGCGGCGTCGGCGTGTTCCACATGTTGCGATGGATCTTCCACCCGCCGTCAGCTTCCCGTCTGATGATGCAGAGATACTTTCCTTCGGCTTCGACCGCTTCACCGACCGCCTTGGGTGTCAGTCCCGCTTTCCACGTCCCTCGCCAATATCCCCAATCGTCGAGCACAACCTCCTCCTCGGTCTTGATGCTGAGGATAATGTTGAACGCTGCGAACTGTGCCCCGTAAATGGATTTCACCCCAGCCTTTCCTCCCTCGGACGGCATTTCCGGAGGCGCAACTACGCAGTCCTCGGTGAATAACTCAGCCATGGCCCCGGTATCGCCAGCATTGATTGCGGCGATGTAAGCCAGGCGGATCTCGTCACAATTCTTCAGTGGCATTTGCATGAACCTCCTGTGGACCCGGAACTCGTTTCAGATTTCCGGACGATTGGAGTGTACTCCACGTTCACCGCGATCACCAGGGTTTTGCACGAGTTTCGCGCACTTCGCTGCAGTCAGACTTGCCAACTCATTGAACTGAACCTCGAAGCCGAGTTCGCTCAGCTTGCCGCCTTCCATGGAAGACCGCCCGTCAGAGTACATGCGGAGGGCCGGAAACGCGGCCGACGTTCCCGGCTTCCTCTGGTTCTACAGATAGTAGTCGGTCGGACGTCGGCCGCCTGGTTCAGCGAGCGGCGGCAGCCATAGGCTGGCCAACAGCCGGGGCGGCGCCGAGTTGCTGCATGAGACCCAGCGCGTCCCACTCGACCCAGATTTCGACGATCTTCCCGGCCCGAAGACGGTAGGTGCCGGCCCCGCTAATCTCGATTGCCTTGCCGGTCGGGGCCATCCCTTTCCACTCACTGGTCTGGGTTCCGGCGAAGGTAAAGCGTAACGCCACCCGGTCGCCTTCCGCGATGAGATCCTGAGTCATAAAGCGAATGCCAGAGAACGCTGCGTCGAGACGCGTCACGTATTCCTCGAACTCCGCGCGATTCTTGATCGCCGGCGTGTGAGGTGAGTGCATGACAACATCGTCGGCGACAAGCCCAAACGCCACGGAGTTGCCGCCGGTATGGAGATTCTCGGCATAGCGCCGGAGCACGGCCTTGTTTACCGCCAGCGTTGCCGGGTCGGTGATTGCGCCCACCGTTCGCATGACACTGAGCGCGTCATAATGAGCCCAGAGTTCCGCCACCTTTCCCTGCGCAATGCGCAGCATCACGGTTCCTGTGCCCTGCATCCGTTTGCCGGTCGGGGGATTACCCATCCACTCCCCGTGGTGGGTGCCGGCAAAGGCGAAGCGCGCCGCAACTATGTCCCCCTCGGCGATCAGATCCTGGTTGGTATAGCAGATGTCGGGAAAGGCCGCATGGAGCGAAGCGACATGTTGTTTGAGGGCCTCACGGCCGCGGATGTCAAGTATCAGCGGGTCGTGGTGAACATAGTCGGCGGCGACGATCTCGTCGATCGCCGTCATACTGCCTTGGTTCCAGATTTCCTCTGTCCAACGATGAACGAGGGTCTTGTTCTCTTCCGGCATAATTCCTCCGCAATGGCGGCTCCGGTGAGGCAGAGACAAGCCAAGAAGTACGGAGCCCGCGTCTCAAAGAGCTAACCACGCACCAAATAGCGCACCACGGGGTGAACCGTTGGAGAAGGCGCATGTCCGTCAACGGGCGCCTCCGTAGGCGAGGAGTGCAGGCCCCCGTGAATTCCGGGGACATCCACGCAACGTGGCGAGGTTTTCGACGAAAGCGCTCGCCAGTTGCGCTCCGCCACACTTCGCCCATACCGTGCCTCCTCGCAGCGTTCAGAGCTGCCAACTCGTTGGACCGAAACTGGAAAGCCGAGGTGCCCGTTTCCGTGTATCGGTCGAAGCGGTCGATGCTTCCTCCCCTTGTACAGATAGGAGTCTGGCCGATGCCGGCCGTCTGGCTCAGCGAGCGGCGGCGGCCATCACTTGGCCAATCGCCGGGGCGGCCCCAAGTTGTTGCATCATTCCCAGAGCGTCCCAGTCGCCCCAGAGTTCTGCGATCTTGCCTCCGCGCACCCGGTAGGTGCCAGTCCCGCTGTGGGTAACGTAGCTTCCGGTGGGAGCGATGCCTAGAAACTCGCCCCCGTGGGTGCCGCCCGCCGTCCACCTGTACGCGCACCGATCCCCGTGGACTACCGGTTCACCCAGAAGCGAGTATCGGATATCAGGGAAAGCCGCGCGGACCGCTGTCACGAGTTCTTTGATGGCCTGCCGTCCCCGCGTCTCGGGTATTAGCGTGGCGCCAAAGACCGCATCCTCGGCATAAATCTCGTCAACGACGTCTAGATTGCCTTTGTTCAGGACTTCCTCGATCCAACGGCGGATCAGCGCCTCGGTAGCGACCCCGGCCTGCCTGACCAAGGCAAGTCCATCCCAGTTGTCCCAGAGCTCGGCGACCTTGCCGCCAGCCAGGCGTAGCGTGGTGGTTCCAGTAGCCTCCGTGAGCGAGTCGGTCGCGCCAAGGCCGATGAACTCACCCTTTTGAGTGCCGCGAAAGGTCCAGCGGATCACCACCTTGTCGCCCCCTTCGATTACATCTTGTACGGCGTAATGGCAATCAGGAAATGTCGCATGAACCGTGGTGATGAGGTCTTTGAGAGCCTCGATCCCCCGAAATCCGGGGATCAGTGGGTGATCATGATGAACATAGTCGGTGGTAACGATTTCGTCAGCCACCGCAAGGTTGCCGTTGTTGAAAAGCTCTTCGACAAAGCGAAGAGCTACAGCTTTGTTGGACTCTGACATTGCGATGATTCCTTTCGGAATTGCGGTCCCGGTGAGGCAGTGACAAGCCAAAATACGCAGTACCGCGTCTCTAAAGAAATAACCACGCACCAAATAGCGTGCTACGGGCGCACCATTGGAGAAGGCGCATGTCCGTCAACAGGCGCCTCCATAGCGAGGAGTGCAGGGCCCCGGGAATTCCGGGGATCTCCACGCAACGTGGCGAGGTTTTCGACGAAAGCGCTCGCCGGTTGCGCTCCGCCAGACTTCGCCCATGCCGTGCCTCCTCGCAGCGTTCAGAGCTGCCAACTCGTTGAACTGAACCTCGAAAGCGGAACTCGCACTACCGTGCGGGCTTCCGTGCCACCAGTCGAAGTCCGCCAGCGAG
>JBJXGR010000020.1:0-11976 GCA_046160045.1 Bryobacteraceae bacterium | reverse complement strand
GCCAACTCTCCATCCCCTTCTCGGCGAGTTGAACCCCCTTGGCCCCCTCACGCAGCGTCCACGGGAACGGGTCCCCCCGCACCACATGGCGTAGAAACAGTTCCCATTGCGCCTTGAAAGCATTGTCGTAGGTTTCCTGCTCAGGGACTTTCTGCCAGTGGTCAAAGTGGTTGAGCGGGCTATCGACGTCCGGATTCCAGACCGGGCGCGGAGTACCGCCATAGGGTTGAACCCAACAATGGCGCAACCCGGCGACCGCGGTGCCGTGCGTTCCGTCCACCTGAATCGTCAGCAGGTCGTCGCGGCGCACCCGCGTGCACCAGGAAGAGTTGAAGTGCGCCACTACGCCGCCTTCGAGATCGAATGTCGCGTAGGCAGCATCGTCGGCCGTGCAGCGGTAGGGTTGGTTGTTTTCGTCCCAGCGCTGCGGGATATGGGTCGCCCCATGGCAGGACACCGCCCTGACCTCGCCAAACAGATTGTCGAGTACGTAGCGCCAGTGACAGAGCATGTCGAGGATAATGCCCCCTCCGTCTTCCTTGCGGTAGTTCCAACTGGGCCGCTGGGCGCTGACCGGCTGGCCTTCAAACACCCAATAGCCGAACTCGCCCCGCACCGAGAAGATGCGGCCGAAGAATTCCGTCTCCTTGAGAACTTTGAGTTTCAGCAGTCCGGGCAGCCAGAGCTTGTCCTGCACCACTCCGTGCTTGACGCCGGCGCGCCTGGCCAGGCGATCAAGTTCCAGCGCGTTCTCGGTGGTGTCGGAACTCGGCTTCTCGCAATAGAT
The DNA here is from genome assembly GCA_046160045.1 of Bryobacteraceae bacterium. Taxonomy (GTDB): domain Bacteria; phylum Acidobacteriota; class Terriglobia; order Bryobacterales; family Bryobacteraceae; genus CAZGUX01. The sequence continues at coordinate 11,189 of JBJXGR010000020.1, read as the reverse complement.
GTGCTTGCCGGCGGCGATGGCCTTCTTCACCGCTTCCGCGCGGCGGTCCGTGGTCTGCGCATCGAAATAGACCTGATACCGGTTGTCGGCCAGAGCGGCGTCCAGGTCGGTCGAGAACGGAACGCCGCCGGCCTGCCTGGAGATGGCTTCCAGCTTGAGCGGATTGCGTCCGATCAGCAAGGGCTCCGGCAGGATGCGCTCGGTCGGGCTGAGGATCACCCCGCCCTTCTCGATGATGGCGAGGATGGAACGGAGCAGGTGCTGGTTGGTGCCCATGCGCCCCGTGACGCCGTTCATGATGATTCCGACGCGGTGGATGGTTGGCTGGCTCATGCGGTTCTCCCCCGGTACGGGAGCACTGTTGGAGAATGTCATGGCTTCTCCGTCGACTGCGGCCACGCGCCTTCCGGCAGAGGTGGCGCCTCTACCCCGGTCTCCGGAAGCGTCCCGTCCAGTTCCTGACGCCAGTGGGCCACATCGCCCGCCGGGCCGTAGACGTAGATCATGGTCAGCGGGGTGTCCCCGATATTGGTGAGTTGATGGAATACCCGCGGAGGAATGAACGCCGCCTGGCCGGCCGTGACGGTCCGGCGCTCTTCGCCCAGGCACATCTCGCCGGTCCCTTCCACGACGAAGTAGATCTCTTCCTGTTCCTGGTTATGCCATGGGACCTGCCCGCCGTTCGGTTCGAGGACGACGTAGCCCATGGCGAAGTTCTTCGCCTGGATGGGAGAGAGTCCTCCCACCAGGTTGCGCGTCCTGCGCCGGGCCGGGTACGTCCGGCCGTCCATCTGATGGATGTCCGCGATGATCATGAGTTCAGCACCAGAACGTCAGATACGGTTTGTTTTCGGCCACACGCTGCACATAGAGGGCCGCCTCGCGCAGATGATAGTCGCCCCACATGCTGGATTCGCCGCAGGGAATCGCACGGCCTTCCGGGATATGGTCCCAGCCGTTCGGCCGGTGATAGATGGAGTGGAGCAGCAGACCCTGATGGCCGGGGTCCATACTCAGGTACGGTTCGTCAAGTAAGGTTCGCAAGACGGTCAAGCCAGCCTGCCGGTATCGGCTGGCCGCCGACGTTTCGCCCTTGGAGGCCAGCCACGCCCCGAGCCGCAACAGTCCTTGGGCGCCGATGGCGGCCGCCGAACTGTCGAGCGGCTCATGGTCGTTGTACGGATTCGAGGCGGCGCTGAGAGCGTCCCCGAGTTTCCAGAGGTTGGGCGCTCCGGTATCCCAGAACGGGATTCCGTCTGACGTCGTGTTTTCGATGTAGAAGTCGCAGGTCGCTTCGGCGGCCCTCCGGAACGTGGAGGTGATCTCCCCACGGCCGCCGAACGGCGTCAGTTCGTCGTCGGAGAGCGTCTCGAAGAATTCCAACTGCTCGGCAAACCCGCACATGGCCCAAGCCAATCCGCGAGTCCAGGTGGTGAAGGGAGAAAAACCCTGCTGTGAATTCGGGCAGCGATAGTTGCCGTCGTTGCGGTTGAAAACGGATTCGTGCGCCGTGCGTCCCCTGAGGTCATACGCGTCGCGGCCTTCGCCGTAATAGATGGAGTAGCGGGCCGTGGTAACGGCGTGATCGATGGCTCTTCCCAGCAACGAGATCCGGCGGTCGTTTTCACCCATCAGGCAATGGCCAAGGCGATGCGCGATCCCGAGCGAACGGACGGAGCGGATCGTGTCGACAAACAGCGAGTGCGGGCCGTTGAAACTGTAGATGAACCCCCCGCCATTCGCCTGCGCCCACCTCGCGGCCTGCACGGCGCCCGAAGTCTTGAGCGCCATCTCACAGAAATGCCGCTCCCAGGCTGTGGATTCGCACGCGCCTTCCGTCGCCAGCCGCAGCAGGTTGCCGTACGTGCTGACGTTGTTGAAACCGTGATCGTGCACTCCGACATGCGAGACGTGCGAGGCCATGAGAGCCAGCGTACGCCGGCGGCCGATCTCGAGGAAGGACGGGTCTCCCGTCGCGTCGAACTGCAGGATGGCGGAGCCGAATTGAAAGCCCTGCGTCCACTCCGTCCATCCGCGGCTCGAATACTTTCCACGCACCGTGAAGACGGGCGTGCCGCCTTCAGGCCGGTAGCTGCTCTCGATCGAGCGGAGCTTCGCGGCGGACAGATCCCACATCCGGCGGATCTTCGTCAACAGGTCCGCGGGAGCCAGGGAAGGGTCGATATCAAGCATGGCAGCAGCAAGGCCCCGTCGCGCGTCTCCAGTACCCGTGAAGCCACCCGCCGGCGGAATTGTCCGCGAAACGGGTATTCTACCACCTACCGTTTCTCTTCACCGTACGTGGCGGAAAGGTAATCGAGCAGGGAGGCGCGATCGCGGATCCGCGCGCCCATCAGGACCATCTTCTCGAGTTCACGTTCCCAGTCGTGCCGGGAAAGGCGTTGCGCGCGAACAACGTTCAGTTCGTGACACCGCCGGCAGGAGCGGTTCAACTCCCGTTTCCCGGCGGAATGAGGAGGCGCCGCCGCGGCCACCAGAGGCAGGATGCACAGTACCCAACGCACACTCCTTATTGTAGGAGTTTCGAACGAACGCTCCCTGGCGGCGCCGGCCTATGCGTGGCGTTCCCTGTGCGGCCGATCCGCGAACGGGGCGCCCGCGCCCCAGATGAGCAGCAGCAGGAAACAGAACCCGATGATCAGATCCACCTCCGGGCCGCGCCATTCGCTCGGCACCGGAATCAGACCGACCCCGAGGGCGGCAACGACGCTGAAAACGTGCCAATACCACGCCTTCGGCCCAAACCAATACAGGAGAATGCAAGCGCACCCGACGGCCGCCAGGTACGCCAAAGCGACGATCCAAGGGTTCATGGCAAAACCTCCCAAGGGGAAGCGCCGGAGCCGGGCCGCTGCAAAGCCAGGCCGCGGTGCCGGACTTCTCTCCTGTCCTCATGCTAGCTCCGAGGGAACCCCAAGTCATGGGTGGGGAGCCGTCTCAAAGAGCGCCGGCGACCACGCAGTCGGGGCTTCAAAACAGAATCGTGGCGCGCATTCAATGCAGCCTGTGTTACCATCCGTCAACAATGGAGGGTTCCCCCCGATGAGAACCAGCACGATCCTCAAGGCTTCCGGCCTCGCCGCAGGTTTGTTGACGGCGATCTGGCTTTCGAAACAACCGACTATCGTATCCGCCCAAACCCCGGTCCGCTTCACGGGCCCGATGAACTCACAACCCCTGGCGTTGAGCGCGGACGATTCGCTGCTGGCGGTCGTCAATCCGGACAATAACACCGTCAGCCTGTTCGATGTCCGTGCCGGGCAGAATGTCCGGCTCGCGGAAGTGCCTGTTGGCACGGAACCGAACGGCGTCGCCGTGTCGCCGGATGGCCGGCGGGTCTACGTCGCCAACACGGTGAGCGGTACGGTGCTGGTCCTGAGCGTGGATCGTACGGCCGGAATCTACAACACCCAAGTGGCAACCATTCGGGTCGGCACGGAGCCGTACGGTCTGGCGCTTACGCCGGCGGGCAATAAACTCTATGTGGCGAACGCGCGTTCGAACAGCGTGTCGGTCATCGATACGAGTACGAATCAGGTGATCAAGACGATCGCGGACGTAGGAATCGAGCCGCGCGGAATCGCCATCACCAACATCGGCGGTGACGAAGCAGAGACGGTCTGGGTCACCTCGTTCCTGGCGCTGCCGGTCCCCGGAAAGCTGGATGGCTTCGACGACGCGAAGATCGGCCGTGTCACCGCCATCTCGGCCATCACCGATACCATCCTCGGTGGAGTTACGTTGAACCCGCTCGCCGATACGGGCTTCCGCGCGGCGGGCGACGCACTGGCGCGTGTGGCGCCCCCGGCCGCTCCCGCGCCGGAGGATTTCCGTTTTGTCACCGGGGCGTACCCGAACCAGCTGAACGGAATCGCGATCCGTGGGCGGTTCGCGTTCGTTCCCAATACGGGTGCTTCGCCCAACGGACCGACGCGGTTTAATGTGAACACCCAAAGCCTGCTGAGCGTCTTCGATACCGGGACGCGGACGGATACGGGCCGGACGATCAACATGCATTCGGCCGTGGCCCGCCAGACCAACACCAATAAGACCTTCATCACGCAACCGTGGGCCATCACGTTCAAGCGCCAGGCCGACGAAGGCTATGTGGTGAGCGCGGCGAGCAACCTTGTGGTGAAGGTGAAGATTGATCCAGCCACGGGAGCCCCGACCGTCCAGAACGATCCCGCCGACGCAACCCGTGTGCTTCAGATTCCTACTGGAAAGAACCCGCGCGGCATTGTCGTGAACTCCACGGATCGGACTGCCTATGTGATGAACTATGTATCGCGCGACGTGACGGTGATCGATTTGAGCGGGACTGCGGAAAGGGTCACCGCGACGCTGCGGTCCGCCAATCTGCCCGCGGCGGGCTCGGCGGAGGACCGGGTTCAGATTGGCAAAGAGCTGTATCACACGTCGATCGGGGAGTTCGACCCTCCCGCGGCGGGCCAGCCCGCGATCACCGGAAGGATGTCGGACAACGGCTGGGGATCTTGCGCCTCGTGCCACCCGTTCGGCCTCACCGACAATGTGGTTTGGATCTTCGCGGCGGGTCCCCGGCGGACGGTGCCGCAGCACGTCGACTTCGCCCCTGGAGACCCAAACACCCCGCGCGCGCTCAACTGGTCGTCGATCTTCGACGAAGAAGAAGACTTCGAGGCAAACATCCGGAACGTCTCCGGAGGCAGGGGGCTGATCGTGACATCGGATGGAACGACGCCCGACCCCACCCTGGCCGCGTTTACGCCGGCTAACGGCGGACGGACGCAATTGAAGGTGCGCGGCGTGGGTGCCTGGGACGCGCTGAAGGCATACATCGCGACGGGAATCCGTTCGCCCATTTCGCCCGTATCCAAGACCGATCCCGACGTGGTTGCCGGGCGCACGCTCTTCATCGAATCCAAATGCCAGAACTGTCACGGCGGGCCGCAGTGGAGTTCGGCGAGAGTTCGCGCCGCCCCTCCACCCGACGCAAGTCTGCTCACCGCCGGCCAGTTGATTGCCGAGTTGCGCAACGTCGGCACCTTCGATGCGACTGCGCGCAACGAGGTTCGGGCCAACGCGGCCGCGCCGCTCGGGGCGGCCGGATTTAGCCCGGCGCCGCTTTTGTCCCTGTTTGCCTTTCCGCAGAGCTTCTTCCACAACGGCTCCGCCGATTCGCTGGACGCCGTGTTGACGAACGTGGCGCACCGCTCGGCGGGCACCGGGACCGATCGTCTCCAAAACGCCGACCAGCGGCGGCAACTGGTGAGATTTCTACTCTCGATTGACGCCGCTTCGCAGCCCATCTCGCCGGATGCGCCCGGCGGGTTGACCAACTCGTTAGCCGCGAACGGCGCGCGCACCGTGGCGCCCGACAGCTTCGTCAGCGCCTTCCGACCGTCGGGTTCGGACGCCGTCCTGTCGACACAGCGGCAGGAAGGCGTCGCTCCGAATTACCCCACGGTGTTGGGCGGAACTTCGGTTTCGATACGGGATTCGGCCGGTGTGCTGCGTCTCGCGCCGCTGCACTTTGTGTCGTCCGGTCAGGTCAACTATGTGATGCCCCCGGCGACAGCGGCGGGGGAGGCGACCGTCACGGTGGCCGCGGCCAACGGGGCGACCTCGAGCGGAACAGTTCCGGTCGCGAGGGTGGCGCCTGGCATCTTTGCAGCGAACGGGGGCGGGAGCGGCGTGGCCGCCGCTACGGCCATTCGCGCGAATCCGGACGGCTCTCAAACGCCGGTTGCCGTCTTTCAGTGCAGCGCGAGCGGTTGCACGCCGGCGCCTATCGATGTCAGCGGCAGCGGGGTTTACCTGACCTTGTACGGCACCGGGATCCGCAATCGAAGCTCCCTCGAAAACGTGCGCTGCACGATTGGTGGGGTCGAGACGCCGGTCCTCTTCGCCGGAGCGCAGGGTTCGTTCCCGGCGCTGGACCAGGTGAACGTACAAGTCCCTGCCAGCCTGGCGGGCCGGGGAGAGGTGACGATCGCTTTGACCGTGGATGGGCAGAGCGCAAATGCCGTGACCATCGGCGTGCAATGAGATTGCGCCGGTCTCCGGCCAACATGGCGGTAACATAGGACACCTGTACAACCCGCGGGCGTGAAGCCCGCGGGTTGTACAAATGCGGAACCCGCAGGCTCACGCGGCGGTTCGGCGCGATTTGCTGACCATCGAGGGAGCCGCCGAAACCTGCGTGTTACTATTGGGGTTCCTCATATGTCAGAGTTCGACAGAATGCGGCGTTCGCTCGCCCAGGTTGACCCTGAAATCCACGACGCCATTCAGCACGAAGTGCGCCGGCAGCACTCGCAGATCGAGCTGATTGCCAGTGAGAACTTCACCTCGGAAGCGGTTCTCGAAGCGACGGCCAGCGTCTTCACCAACAAGTACGCGGAAGGCTACCCGGGCAAGCGATACTACGGTGGGTGCGAGTTCACCGACCGCGTGGAATCGCTGGCGCGGGAGCGCGCGAAGAAGTTGTTCGGGGCCGAGCACGCCAATGTACAGCCGCACTCGGGCTCACAGGCAAATGAGGCGGCATACGCCGCGGTTCTGCAGCCGGGCGACACGATCCTCGGCATGAACCTCGCCCACGGCGGGCATCTCACCCACGGCCATCCGTTGAACTTCTCGGGCAAGACTTACAAGGTGGTCCCGTACGGCGTCCGCCGCGACACCGAGTACATCGACTACGACGAACTGGCGCAGTTGGCCCTGGAGCACAAGCCCCGGATGATCATCGCCGGCGGCAGCGCCTATTCGCGGATTCTGGATTTCCCCCGGTTCCGGGAGATCGCCGATACGGTCGGCGCGCTCTTCCTGGTCGACATGGCCCATATTTCCGGCCTGGTGGCCGCGGGTGTGCATCCGAGTCCGTTCCCGCACGCCGACATCGTTACGACTACCACCCACAAGACCCTGCGCGGCCCTCGCGCCGGGCTGATTCTGTCCAAAGCCCAACATGCCGCCGCGATCGACAAGAGCCTTTTCCCGGGCGTGCAGGGCGGGCCGCTGGTGCATGTCATCGCCGCCAAGGCGGTGTGTTTTCTGGAGGCCATGCAGCCCGATTTCGTCGGCTACCAGAAACAGGTGGCGGCGAACGCGAAGGCGTTGGCGGCCGGCTTGGCCGCGCGCGGTTTCCGCGTAGTCTCCGGCGGGACTGACAATCATCTGATGCTGGTGGACGTCTACTCCAGAGGCGTTCGCGGCAAGGAGGCGCAGAACTCGCTCGAGCATGCCGGCATCACGGCCAACAAGAACGCCATTCCGTTTGACACCAATCCCCCCATGAACCCCAGCGGCATGCGCTTCGGCTCTCCGGCCGTCACTTCCCGGGGGTTCCGTGAACCGGAGATGGACGAAGTCGCCTCGCTGATTGCCGAGGTTCTGCTCCACATCGGCAACGAAGAAGTAGCGGTGCAGGTTCGCCGGCGGGTTGCGGCGTTGACCGGGCGGTTCCCGCTCTACACGTGGAAACTAGACGCGGTTCGCGCCTGATGCGCATCGTCATCGACATTCGAAGGATCAAGGACTTCGGCGTCGGTACGTACATCCGCAACCTGGTGCCGGCCCTTGCTCTGGTGGACCATGAGAACGAGTACCTGCTGGTACGCGCCCCTACCGACGCCGACGAACTCCAGGGACTGCCTCCCAACTTTCGCGACACGTATTACGAAAAGACCGACGCCGAACGTCTCGACAACCTGAATTTTCCCCGATTCCTGCGCGGGCTGACTCCGAGTCTCTGCCATATTCCCATCAGTTCCGTGCCGCTCCTGATGCCGCGGCCCTACGTCGTGACGACGCACGATCTGAGCAGCCTGTTCTACAGCGAGGGCCTGAGCTTCATTCAGATGTTGCATCGATGGCGTTTCCGCCGTGGCCTGTTGGGAGCGGCGAAGGTGATCGTGGTTTCCGCCGCTACCCGGCGTGACGTTCAGAATCTGATCGGTGTACCCCCCGAGCGGATCCGCCTGGTGCCCAACGCCCCGAATCCGGAGTTTTTCCTGCATCAGGACTCCTCGAATGGCCGGATCTCCGGCCCGGGCGCCGCCGGTGAGAACGATCGTCTGCATGTGCTCGAGCGCTATCAGGTCAACTATCCGTTTCTGCTCTACGCCGGCAGCATCCGGCCCCAGAAGAATATTCCACGGCTGGTCGAAGCGTTCGCGGTCGTGATGGAGGAACTCGGCGACCATCCCGACTTTCAGGACCTGCGGCTGCTGATCATCGGCGACGAAATCTCCAAGCACCCTTCCGTGCGGAGAACCGTTCAGCAATGCCGGGTCGAAGATCGGGTCCGCTTTCTGGGATTCGTTCCGTTCGATACCCTGCGCGTCTTTTACGAGTCGGCGATCGCCTTTGTCTTCCCGTCGCTGTATGAAGGGTTCGGCCTTCCTCCGCTGGAGGCGATGGCTTCGGGGACGCCGGTGATCACTTCGGCCAGCAGTTCGCTGCCGGAGGTAGTGGGCAATGCAGCGATGCTGGTGAATCCGGAGAACGTCTTCGACATCGCGCGAGGGATCAAGGACGTTCTGCTGAATGCGGATCTGCGGGCGGAGATGGCCACCGCCGGCAGGATCCACGCGGCCCGCTTCAGTTGGGAGCGAACCGCGAGCGAGGTTCTTTCCATCTACAACGAGGTTGGACGAAAGTCATGATGCGCATCACGCTTCTAGGGGCGTTGTTGGCAATGGGCTGTTGGGCCCAACGCCCTTCTCTGGAGCAACTGAAGTCCGAAGCAGCCGAGCGGGTCGAATCGCGCCGCACGTTCACGCAGCAGATGGTCGACTCGATTTTCAGCTTCTCGGAACTGGGGTTTCAGGAGTTCGAAACGGCCCGGTATGTCACCTCCCTGCTCGAGCAGGAGGGCTTTCGCATCAATCGCGGAGTGGCGGGAATGCCTACCGGCTTCGTGGCGGAATGGGGCCAGGGGAAACCGGTGATCGGATTCATGGCCGATATCGACGGGTTGCCCGAAACCTCGCAACGGCCCGGTGTGGCGTATCGCGATCCTCTGATTCCCGGCGGTCCGGGCCATGGTGAGGGCCACAACGCAGGCCAGGCTGTCAACGTGACGGCGGTCGTCGCGGTGAAGCAAATGATGCAGAAGTATTCGATCCCGGGCACCGTTCGCGTCTATCCGGGGGTGGCCGAAGAACTTCTCGCCAGCCGGACGTACATGGTCATGGCTGGTTTGTTCCGCGATCTCGACGTGATGCTGTCCACTCACATCTCGAGCCAGTTCGACACCGCGTACGGTGCCAGCGGTTCGGGTCTCGTCTCAACCCATTACCGCTTCAAGGGGCAGAGCGCGCACGGCGCCGGTTCTCCCTGGAAGGGCCGCAGCGCCCTGGATGCGGTGGAGCTGATGAACGTCGGCTGGAACTATCGCCGCGAGCATCTGCGGCCCGAGTCGCGATCGCATTACGTGATCGTCCACGGGGGCGACCAGCCCAATGTCGTGCCGCCCGACGCCACAGTGTGGTACTTCTTCCGCGAGTGGGATTTCGACAAGATCCGCGAACTGCACGACATCGGCACGCGCATCGCCAAGGCTGCCGCCATGATGACGGATACCACCATGACCGAGCGCGTGCTGGCCGCGACATGGCCGGGACACTTCAACAAGCCGGTGGCCGAGGCGCTCGCCGCCAACATCAAGAAGGCCGGCATGCCGCAATGGTCGGAAGCCGACTTGAGGTTAGCGCGCGCGGCGCAAAAGGAACTTGCCGTGAAGGAGGAAGGACTGCGCACGACAATCGACGACCTGAAGCCGGCTCCTCCCATGAGCGGCGGAGGATCCGACGACATCGCGGAAGTTTCCTGGAACCTGCCCACCGTTGTCCTGCGGTATCCGGGCAACATTCCCGGCATGACCGGCCACCATTGGTCGAGCGCCATCGCGATGGCCACTCCGATCGCGCACAAAGGCGCCACGGTGGGGGCCAAGGCGCAGGCGATGACCGCCCTCGACCTGCTGCTCCAACCCGCCTTGCTCGTCGAGGCAGGCAAGTATTTCGCCGAGCAAACCAAGACGACCCGGTGGCAGCCGCTGATTCCGGACGAGACCAGGCCGCCCATCGAACTCAACCGCGAGAAGATGGAGCGGTTCCGGCCGGAGCTCAACAAGCTGCGTTACGACCCGTCGAAGTACGCGACCTACCTGGAGCAACTGGGGGTCAAGTACCCGACAACAAAGTAGCCCTTTTTCACGACATCAGAGCCGCGCCCTCGATTCCGAGCCGCAACCCTTGATCGGAGCCGCAACCCTTAATCGGAGCCGCGACCGTCAGGGAGCGGTGGCTGTCTCTCCCCCTGAAGAGGGACCGGTGGCCCCATTGCACTGCATTGCCACCGCTTGCTCACGCGCGGCTCGGATGAGTTGTCTATCCCACTCGCGGATCCTACACTTGATACTTCGGAGGCAAATGGCACATTGACCCCCCGGTTGGAAATCGGCTGTATCGGCTGCGGCTTCATCGCCGACATTCATTTACGGAACCTCGCCTCGCACGCGGGAGCGCGCCTGCGGGCCGTCGCGGATCTGCGTCCCGAAGCGGCCGGCGAGTTTCAAAAACGCTTCGGTGCGGACTATGCCGCCACTGACCCCCGCAGCCTGCTGGACGATCCGGCGATCGATGCGGTGTTGATCTGCACCCACCCGGACAGCCATGCCGAACTGGCCGTCGCCACCGCCCGCGCCGGCAAGCACATCTTCCTCGAGAAGCCCATGGCCCGTACAAGCCAGGAGTGCCGCGAGGTTCTCGACGCTTGCCGGAAACGCAACGTACGGCTGGCGATCGATCTCAAGTTCCGGTACGCGGGGGCCGTGAGAGCGGTGAAAGCCCATGTTGATCGCCCTCTTCTGATCTTTGCCCAGACGAGCATGGAGCCATTCCCGGACGGGCACGATCACGTCAATCCCGACAAAGGAGGCGGCATCGTGGCGGACCTGGGGACGCACTCGCTGGATCTGGCCTGCCACTTCGCAGGAGCCGAACCGGTCCGGGTGTTTGCGCGCGGCAACCGCATGGCGTCGCGAACCACGGTCGAATACGACGCGGTCGTGGGCACGCTCGAATTCTCGAGCGGGGCGGTGGCGAGCTTTCTGATCTCCGATTGCGGCGAGTGGGCGTACCCTTCCAAGTGGTTCTTCCAGGTTTCCGACGGCGTTC
>JBJXGR010000019.1:0-12830 GCA_046160045.1 Bryobacteraceae bacterium | reverse complement strand
GACGGGCCGCCGCCGTCGACCGTGATCGAGTCCAAAGGGCGCCCCAGATGATAGGCAAGATGAGCCGGCAGGCCGGCCGCGCCGCCCCACTCCCGGCTCGTCGAGTAGATGGCCGTGAAACTGTCGCCGAGCAGCAGTACATCCGCGTCGCGCGACGGACGCCAGGGCTGGTTCGTGCTCCGATCCACCACCTGGGACACCGCTACCTTCTCCGTCTGGAACAGGTGCTGCCCGGGGTCCAGGGCCAGCAACTTCACCAGGTCTCCCATCAGGGCTACCTGCCTGACCCGCAGTTCCAACGCCGGCTTGGGTTGCGCGGGCGGCAGAGGGACTCGCTCGAGGAGGTGCCGGCTCAGGTTCACGGCGATCTCCGACATGAACGCCGGAGTCCAGTGCGTATCCTGCTTGAGGTAGCGGGGATCCTCAGGATCGATTTGTGAAGGAGTCGGGTCGTACCACTCCAAACCGGCGCGGCGGATGTCGTCGACGAACTGTCCGTAGCCGCGGTTGTTCGGGACCGGGGCAGACTGGCGGTGATCGAGACGGCGGGTCAACTCGCCGGGCTGGAGCATCGCTTTGTCGGGAATGGGAACGAAGACCACTTGAATACCGGCCTGTTCACAGTCCCGATGGAACTGAATGAGGGCCGGCCGCGCATCGGGATTCGGGTCGGACGAGGTTCCGTCGTCGACCATTTTCTTGGCTACATGACGCAGCGCGCGGGCGTCGATGACATTAGGACCCGCCAGATACGTGAGGCCGGGGCGATAAAACATCCAGCCGTTGCGTGCCAGGATCACGCTGGTGTCGTTGCCGGTGTCGAGCCAGCGGGCGAGCCACTCCTGGAGACGGGGTTGCACGGCGCGCCGGCTATCGGAGTTCTCGACCAGCGAGGTCTCGAAGTTGCGAAGGTGATCCCTGGTGAAGAGGGTGCGCAGGTGATCGCGAGCGGCCTGCAGGTCTCCGGCCGCGGCCGCGTCGATCGCGGCCATGGCAGGGGCAAACAGCGAAAGCGCCTGCGGCGTGCGCTGCTGGGACAACTCCAGTAGCAACTGCACCACCGGGACCGTGAAAAGAATGGCCACAAAGGCCCAGGCCATCGCTCGCGCGGTGCGAGGGCTGACTTCGGTCGAGTTCAGTTCGGCCTGGCTTTTGACTTCGGGGTGGGTTAGGGACTCGCTCATCATCGCGACCGGGTCAGAACTGGTAGTAGAGAAACGGATTGGAATTCTGCGTCCACATGAAGGAAACGCTCAACAGGAAGAGCGCCAGGCACGCCGTGGCACGCACGGGCGTGAGTTTCTGGCTGAAGTCCCAAGCCTGGGGAGCAGCCCAGGTCATGAGGGCACAGGCGCCAAAACAGAGTGCATAGTACGGCGTATAGATGGCGCCGGCGACGGCCTCGGCGGCGGCGGGCACGGATTCGAGTCCGAACAGCGAGCGGAAATAGGACACACTCTGAGGCAGCGTGTCGGAGCGGAAAAAGACCCAACCGAGACAGGTGGTGGCGAACGTGAGCGCGACACGGCCGGCGTGCGGGAGGAAGAAGAACAGACCTTGCCGCCCGGCCATGCGTTCGGCCGCGAGCATACCCCCATGGATTCCCCCCCAAATCATGAAATTCCAGGAGGCGCCGTGCCACAATCCGCCGAGCAGCATGACCGTCATCAGGTTGGCGTAGGTGCGGAATTCGCCGTAGCGGTTACCCCCGAGGGGGATGTAGAGATAGTCGCGCAGCCAGGTGGATAGCGAGATGTGCCAGCGCCGCCAGAGTTCGGTGATGCTCTCGGAAGAATAGGGCGAGTTGAAATTCTTCATGAACAGGAAGCCCAGCATCAGGCCGAGACCCACGGCCATATCGGAATAGCCGGCGAAATCGAAGTAGATCTGGAAGGCGTACGCGATCAGGCCGTACCAGGCGTCGTACCAGTGCAGGGAGGCGGCGCCGAAAACCGTGTCGGCGATGTACGCCATGGGATTGGCCAGCAGGATCTTCTTTGACAACCCCAGCGACACGAACGCCACGCCGCGGGCAAACTTGTCGTAGCGGAAGACACGATGGCGGATCTGTTCGGCGACCGTCTGATAGCGGATGATCGGCCCGGCGACCATGTGCGGGAAAAGCCCGACGAACAACTGAAAATCGATGGGGTTCTTCAGCGGGCGCGCTTCGCCGCGATAGACGTCGATGGCGTAGCTCATTGACTGGAAGGTGTAGAACGAGACGCCCACCGGGAGAGCGATATGCAGAAGCCGCAACGTGCCGTCGCCGAAACCGAACGAAGCGGCCACCGTGTTGACGTTCGAGAGGAAGAAGTCACAGTACTTGAAGAATCCAAGAATGGAGAGGTTGGAGGTCAGCGACAGGATCAGGGCGACCTTCTGCCGGGTGCTGCGGGGCTGCCCAACCGGCAGGAAGGGCAGGTCGTTGCCTTCGCGCGGGATTCCTCTTACCAACACCAGCCCGCAGAAGTAGTCGATGTACGAACTCAGGAGCAGGAGAAGCACCCACTTCGGGTTGGCCCAGCCATAAAAGACGTAGCTCAGCGAGGTGAGCCCCAGCGAGAGCCAGCGGAACGGCAAAGTGTAGTTGAGCAACAGGACCAGGGGAAGAAAGTAAAAGAGGAAGATGTGTGAACTGAACACCATGAGGGTTGACTTCCCAGTGTATTCCGGGCTGGAGGCAAGCGGGTTGACCCCGCATCCGGCGCCGTTGTACTCTCGACTGCACTACATGATCCTTCCGCATTCGTATTCCATGACGCTGTGTCTCCTCGTCTTGAGCATGCTCGCGTGGGGATCGTGGGCCAACACCCTCAAGCTGACGGGAAAGTGGCGTTTCGAGTTGTTCTACTTCGACTACGCGTTCGGGACCCTCCTGGCCGCGACCATCTACGCCTTCACGTTTGGGAGCCTGGGGTTCGACGGATTCCTGTTCTCGGACGATTTCCTGCTCGCCGCCAAGCGCAGCCTGGGGATGGGAGCCTTGGCCGGAGCCGTTTTCAACCTTGCGAACATGCTGCTGGTGGCGGCGATCACGCTGGCCGGGTTGTCGGTGGCGTTCCCGGTGGGGATCGGGATGGCCCTGATTATCGGCGTAGCGTGGAGCTACTTCCTGAAGCCGACCGGGAGTGCGACGCTGTTGTTCGGCGGGGCCACACTGGTGCTGGCGGCGGTGATTTTCAACGCGATCGCCTACCGGATGCAGGAGAAAGCGCGTCTGCTGGAGCGCGCCAAGCAAGGCATGCTGAAGACGAGCAAGCCGACCGTTTCGCCGAAAGGAATCATCCTTTGCGTCGCATGCGGACTGCTGATGGGGTCGTTCTTTCCGCTGGTGGAGATGGCACGGACGTCCGGGCTGGGCATCGGGCCGTACACGGTGGGCTTCGTGTTTGCCTTCGGCATCTTCAGTTCGACCTTTGTGTTCAATCTGTTCTTCATGAATCTCCCGGTGGAAGGGCGGCCGGTGGAGGTTCGCGACTATTTCCTGACCGGCGGCCTGAGGGAGCATCTGTTAGGCATCCTGGGAGGAGTGATCTGGTTCACGGGAGCGATTGCGAGCTTCGTCGCGGCCAGCGCGGAAGGCGACGCGATGGTCGGCCCGGCTGTGAGCTACGGGTTGGGGCAGGGAGCCACGATGATCAGCGCGCTGTGGGGCATTTTTGTGTGGAAGGAGTTTGCGGGTTCCGATTTTCGCGTACGGCTGTTGCTGACGATCATGTTCGTGCTGTTTCTGGCAGGCCTTGGGCTGGTGTCGATTGTGCCCCTCTATCCCGTTTCCTGAACTGACGGGCGAGCCGATCGGGGTGGAATTCCGGCCGGCGCCGCGGGCGTATCGCGGCCGCGTGGAGAGCAGGGGACCGCGAGGACACCAGATCCTGGGCGCGAGTTTCGTTCGCGAACGGCGTATCGTGTTTGATTCGTCGCTCGGACGGGACCCGGTGGAGTGGCGTCGCATCCTCGTCCACGAGCTTTTCCATTTTGTGTGGGCCCGCCTTGGCAATCCGGCACGCCGGGCCTGGGAGCAGTTGCTCATGGGGGAGCGCAGCCGGGGCGAATTGGGCTGGTCCGCCGAGTGGCGGAAACGGGCGCTCGGCGCTGAAGACCTTCGTGTAAGGAACCGCCGGTGGCGCGAGTATGCGTGCGAGAGTTTTTGCGACACCGCCGCGTGGATGTTCGCCGGAGGAGATCACGAGGAGTTCACCCTGGCCAAACGGTTTCGGCGCCGCCGCAAGGAGTGGTTTCGGTCAAACGGCCTGACGGAGCGCATCAGAGTCTGAACGCCCCGGCTTTACAACGGCTCATGGTCCGTCTCATACTGACAGCTTCGTATGCGTATCGAAGAACTGGAAACCCCGGCACTCGTCGTCGACCTGGACATTCTGGAAAACAACCTGAAACGGGTGGGCGAGTATGCCAGGAAGCACGGCCTCAAACTCCGCCCGCACACCAAGACCCACAAGATCCCCGCAATCGCCAAGATGCAGCTTGCCTCCGGCGCCGGAGGAGTCACCGTCGCCAAGGTAGGCGAGGCGGAGATCATGGCCGCGGGCGGCCTCGACAACATCCTGCTCGCCTATCCCGTCTTCGGAGTCAGCAAATGGGATCGTCTGGCGAAGATTGCCAAAGAGTGCAAACTCAGCATTGCCGCCGACTCAGCGATCACGATTCAAGGGATTTCGGACTCAATGAACCGGCTGGGTGCCCACGTCGATATGCTGGTCGAGTTCGATGCCGGTATGCGGCGCTGCGGCGTTCAGTCCGCGGCCGAAGTGGAGCAACTCGCGCTTCTCATCGCCCGGTTGCCGGGGCTTCGCTTCGCCGGCGTGATGTACTATCCAGGCCACATCTGGAACCCTCCGGACGAGCAGGGCCCCGCCCTCACCCGCGTGGCGGAGCAACTTGCGGAGATCAAGACCGCGCTTCGCAGGCATGGCATCGAGTGCGAGGTCACTTCCGGGGGCAGCACTCCGACGCTGTTCCAGAATCACCTGGTCGAGGGACTCACGGAGATCCGGCCGGGGACCTACGTCTTCTACGACCGCAACGAGTGGGGCGGGGGCTACTGCGCGCTTGACAACTGCGCCTTGCGCGTGTTGGTGACCGTGATCAGCAATGCCGTGCCCGGGCGGGTCATGTTGGATGGAGGCTCAAAGACGTTTTGCGCCGATCGCTGGATCTCCGGCGACCAGCGCGGCTTCGGCTACATCTGCGAAAGGCCGGATGCGTTCTTCGAGTCGATGACCGAAGAGCACGGTCACGTTAACCTGCCGGAAGGCGGGACCAAGCCCGAGGTGGGCGAGCGGTTGAGCATCGTGCCGAATCACGTCTGCGGGTGCGTCAACATGCACGACGAGATCTACTATCACCGCAAGGGGATTGTGAAAGGCTCCTGGAAGGTCGCGGCGCGGGGCAGGGTGCGGTAGGACTTCAGGATCGACCTACAAAGGCACACCCTCGACATAGGTTCGCGGCGTCACCACTCGAATCATCTGGTACGACCCGACAGCCAGGAGATCGCGGTCGCCAGAGACGATGAGCGTTGCTCCCGCGTTGATCGCGCATTCAAAGACCATGTCATCCTTAGGATCGCGGCAGATGCCAAGCAACTCTCCGCTAACGGTTGCATGTCGAAGCAGGTGTCCGTAAAGGGAGAAACTGTCCCGCACTCGCTGGCTGTCCCACGTCAACTTCTCGACGAGCACACGCGAGATCTCGGAAACGATCTGATCGCAGATGGCGACCTCGTCTACACTCAAAGCTTTTTCGACGGCGGCAAGCGGCGTGCCGCCAAAGTGGAGGGCCGAAATCCAGACCCCCGAGTCAAGGACGACGATCACGAGTAACGTGCTTCAGGCGACTGGCCTCGGCGCGGACGTCATCGACCAGGCTTTCTACATCGTTTGCGGTGTAAGGGGTTCGCAGGGTGGCGGCATACTCTACGTCAGACCTCAAGAGGCGTCGCGCCCGTTCCGCGCAGTAGTAGCGGAAGGCCTCGCGCATCAGTTCGTTGATGTCCCGGCTTTCCTCTTTGGCTAATCGGTCTACCTGCTCGGCGAGCTCTTCGGGCAGAGTCACCGTGTACACACGAGAGGACTTCCCAAGGCTCATGTCTCAATCATCGCAGATTCGCCCGTGGCTGTTCTGTGTCACTCCATCCCAAACAACCTGCGGTATTTCTCCGGCAGGCGCGTCGGCCTCATGTCACGGCCACAGAAGATGTGCTTGGTCTCCCCCGTCGCCAGCACCCGATTCTCCTCCACCGACCTCATTTCGTAGCCGAACCGGACCATCCGCGGATGCACATCGGGCGTCCAGGTCTTGATGACCACCTCCTGGTCGTACCGCGCGGGAAAGGTATACCGGCAGTGCGCTTCGGCCACCGCCAGCAAAACCCCGTCCTCCACCTCCATCTGCTGGTAGCTGAACCCGATGGAACGGCAGAACTCCACCCGCGCCACCTCCATCCACACGAAGTAGTTGGCGTAGTAGACCACTCCCATCTGGTCGGTCTCGGCATACCGCACCCGCACCCGGGTCTCATGTGTGTGCATTCCCTTCCATGATAGGGGCAACGCCGGAGGGTCCCGGCGCGTCTGCTAAGCTGAACGAAAAGCTCATGCGTATTCGTGTGCTCTTCTTCGGCATGCTGAAAGACATTACCGGCCGTGCCGGCGAGGAGATCGACGTGCCGCCGTCCTCCAGTCTCGGGTCGGTCTTCGAGACCTATGCCGACCGTTTCCCGCGCCTGCGGGAGATGGCCGGAAGCATCGTCCTGGCTCGCAACCAGGAGTTTGCCGGCGCGGCCTCGCCGCTCGCGGAGAACGACGAGGTGGCGCTTCTCCCTCCTGTGTCCGGCGGTACCGGCCGCTACACCCACGTCATCGAGGGTGCGGAAGGGCATTTCTTCGCCCTGACGCGGGAGCCCATCGACTCGCGGGAGATCGCCTCCCGGCTCGCCCAGGGGCTGGACGGTGCCGTCATCACCTTTGAAGGCGTCGTCCGCGACAACTCCAAGGGCCGCACCACCCGCTTCCTCGATTACGAATGCTACGAAGGGATGGCAATCAAGACGATGGCGCAGATTGGGACCGAGATCGCGGCGTCCTTGCCCATCAGCCGCATAGCCCTGGTTCACCGTCTGGGCCGCCTGGAGATCGGCGAGGCCAGTGTTGCCGTCATCGTGACGGCCCCGCACCGCAAGCCGGCCTTCGACGCCGCGCTCGAAGGGATCAACCGGCTTAAGAAACGGGTTCCGATCTGGAAGAAGGAACACTTTGTCGACGGCGAAGTGTGGGTGGAAGGGGAGTGGGACGACCATGCTGCGAAATTGGGCGCTGGCGAGCCTGTGGTGCGCTAGCGTCTTCGCGCAGGAAACCGTAATCCGCGTCGACGTCAACCTGGTGCGCATCCTGGCTACCGTGAAGGACGCCGAGGGCAGACTTGTCGGAACGCTCGAAAAGGAAGACTTTGCGATCACGGACAATGGCGTTCGGCAGGAAATCTCCGTCTTTGACCGGCAGACGGAACAACCCCTCCGCATCGCCCTTCTGGTGGACAAAAGCGCGTCAACAGCCAAGGACCTGGGGTACATGCTCGACGCGATCCGCCGCTTTCTGCGGACGCTGCTGGCAGAGGGCAACGCCATGGACACCGTCGCGCTGTACAGCTTCAACTACGAGGTCCGCAAGCATAATCACTTCACGCGCAACATGGCGACTCTGGAGAGGTCGTTGAAGGCCTTGCGGCCCGTCGCCGGCACTTCCCTCTACGACGCGCTCTACCTGGCCAGCGGCGAACTCGAAGGCAAGGACGGCCGCAAGGTGCTGCTGGTGGTGACCGACGGGGGAGACACAACGTCCACCATCGACTTTCACAAGGCGCTGGAGGCCGCCCACCTGGCCGACGCCGTGATCTATTCCGTGCTGGTGATGCCCATCACCAACGACGCGGGCCGCAATATCGGCGGCGAGAACGCTCTCACGACCCTCGGCCAGCGAACGGGCGGCCGGGTCTTCACGCCGACCCTGGGACCGGCGCTGAACGCCGCGTTCTCCTCGGTCCTCAAAGAACTGCGTACTCAATATCTCCTCGGCTATTACCCCCGCAACGTGCCTGCGACCAAGAACCGCTTCCATCAACTGGAGGTGCGGGTCCGCGACGGTGAATTGCGGGTCTCGGCGCGCAACGGATATTATGGAGTTTCCGAACCGAGGCCGGATGGGAACGGCCGAAACATCTCTGTGGCGCCCAGAGAGAGAGACGCGGACAAGTAGGTGAACATTTTGGCGAAGAACACCAAATCGGGGACAAAGGCCCCCGAGCAGACGTTCGAAGAAATCAAGTACCTGAAGTATCTGATCGACAAGGCCATCCCGGTGCGGGTGAAAATGGCCGACAACGACGAAGTGAGCGGGATCGTCGAGTACTACGACCAGTCCTTCATCCGGCTCACGCGCAAGGACGGACCCAACCTCTTCATCTATAAGCACGACATCAAGTACCTGTGGGAAGAAGGCGCCTGACGTGGCTTCTCCCCTGGAGACCGCCGCCGGCATTGCGCGCGAGGCCGGCGCGCTCGTCGCCAACTACTTCGAGCGCCGGGTCGCCTTTGAATTGAAGGGCGAGTTCGACCTGGTGACGGAAGCGGACCGCGCCTCCGAGCGCCTGGTCGTCGAGCGGCTGCGATCGCATTTCCCCACGCATTCGATCGTGGCCGAGGAAACGGGCGTCCATCAGGGTTCGTCGGAGCATTGTTGGTATGTCGATCCGCTCGACGGCACGACGAACTTCGCGCACGGGTTTCCGGTGTTCAATGTGACGCTGGCCTATGAGCATTTAGGCGAACTGGCGTGCGGGGTGGTCTACGATCCGACACGCCAGGAGATGTTCTCGGCCGAACGGGGTGGCGGCGCGTATCTGAATAACCGCCGCATCCGGGTCTCGGCGGCCAAGCGGATTGACGAAGCCTTATTGGCCACCGGCTTCCCCAGCCGTAAACGGCATGAGAGCGTGAACGTCCATTTCTTCCACCAGGTGGGGATGATCACGCACGGCGTCCGCCGGGCCGGTTCGGCCGCCATCGACCTGGCCTACGTGGCCTGCGGCCGTTTCGACGGCTTCTGGGAGTTTGGCCTGAATCCCTGGGACATGGCGGCCGGCATTCTGATGATTCAGGAAGCGGGCGGCGCGGTGTCGGAGATGCAGGGCGCCCCCCATACGTTGAAGTCGGCGAACCTCACGGCGACCAACGGGGCGATCCACCAGGAACTCCTCGCCCTGTTCGCCGAGGTCTTCGCGGGCCGGTATCGCTACCCCATCGCCGGCCTGTAGGGAGCGGAGTGAGCGAGGTTCGCTTACGATCTTACCCGGAACCGTCTCTGCGCATAATCTCCGAACCGCGGGTGTAAACCCGCGCGGGTTGCGTGGGGCCATTCGCATCCGCCTTCCCCGCACCCGCGGGTTTACACCCGCGGTTCGGAGCCATCGTCCACCGCAGTTTCCTTGGTGAGCGGAATTGCCGCTAGGGGGGAAGTTCTCGTTGGCGTACCGGCGCGCAATTACTCACGCCGATTCGTTCTCGCGGATCTGCTCGTCGATCTCGCCGCCGTGAGAGCGTACATACGCCCAAGCGTTGGCAAGATCATCAGCTCGAAGAGACGGGTAAGAGTTCAGCAACTCCTCCTCGGTTGTTCCTAGCCGCCGCGCCTGTTCGAGAACCCAGACCGGAATGCGAGTGCGGACAATGCACGGTTCGCCGCCACAGACGCCGGGGGTCGACTCGATGCCTGGGAAGGCGTCGTCCAAGTCCTGAACGACCATTCGAAGCAACTGGGCCTTCTCTGCTCTTGTAAGCGCGGGCAACAACCCCTCGACTTGTCGCAAGGCGTCCATCCATCTCCCCAGTTACAGGGTATAACGGGGCCTCGACGAAATGGCTGCCCGGCAGCCGAGCGTCTGGTCCTCGTCCCTTTGCAGGTAAGCCGTCAAAATCCCCCATCCTTGCCGTCCGGATGTCCTACCGGATCACAAGGCGGCGATCCGCCAAGGTCCGCACGGGCTGCCGCTGTAGCTTCTGGGCTTGGGGTGGTGACTTGTGGGCGTGGGGTGGTGACTCGCGATGGTGGGCCCGTGGCGACTCGAACGCCGGACCTCTACCGTGTCAAGGTATTCAGATCAATCGCTCACACGGGACTGTCCTATGAAAACACGAGACTTACACGTTGGCGATACTGGACTCCAAATGGACCTCAGGCGGCAGTTTGACCTCACCTGGACATCATTCCCACCGTCGGCGTGATCCATGCCAAAAGTGCAGAATCTCCACGAGTCGCCGCATTTCGTCAACGCGGTAGTAGATCAGAATCGGCGTGTGCACCAGCTGCCGAATCCCGGGGCGCCCTTTCACTGGCCGCCCAATGTGAGGAAACCGTGCCAGGAGGTCGGCATGGTTCAGCAGATCGTTGCCGAATTGTTCCGCTGTTTCGGGGAAGTTCGCCCAGGAGTAGGCGAGGATCTCGTCAAAATCCGTCAGCGTGGCTTCTGTGATTCGAACTTTGAAATCCACTCGGGAATCAACCGCCGCGCTTCTTCGATTGACACCGTGCGGTCCGCATTAGCATCCTCGACTCCCCGGTCGATCGCTGCCAGCGTATCGGCGTCCACTTCAACCGGTTCGGTCGCAGGCGCCTGTAGTTTCAGGTCGACCATATCCCAACGATAGCGTCTTTCCCCGTGCAACGCAAACGAAGATGGTGGGCCCGCGGCGACTCGAACGCCGGACCTCTACCGTGTCAAGGTAGCGCTCTAACCAACTGAGCTACGGGCCCGCGAGGACTCTTTATCGTAACACCCGATCCCCGCACTCCGCAAAACCACCATCCGCTGCGCCTCCTCAAGAGGGTGAAAACACCCAAAACCGGCTAAGTTGCCGAATCTTGATGAACATTGGGGAGATTCTGATTCTAGGATGCCGAACGCGGCAGCTTATGAGAATCCAAAGCTATAGGAGAATTCCACAGTGGGTGAACTCCCTGTTAAATCAGACTTTTCGTGTTTGGATATTCGCGTGCACAGTCGAGGCCAAGCCATAAGAAGGTTCCCGAAAACATAGATTCAGCTTTTTGAGTACACCTTAAGCAGGAGGTAGAGAAATTGAGAAGCCCAACGAAGATGGGGGTTCCGCTGTTCGTGATTGCCGTTTGCCTGGTCCTCTTAAACGCCAATCCCGCCTTTAGCCAGGAGAGATTCGGCAATCTCACAGGGACGACGACCGACTCGAGCGGTGCGGTCGTGCCCGGCGCGACGGTCACCGTAATAAACAAGGAAACCAACCGTTCCCTGATTTTCAGGACGCGCGACAATGGCACCTACCAAGCCCCTGACATTGAGCCTGGTCGCTATTCCGTCAGGTTCGAAAAGCCAGGCTTCTCCAAGTCTGAGGTGCCCAATGTTGTTGTCCTGGTCGGCAAGACGCTTGTCGTGAACGGCAAAATGGAGGTTGGCACCCTGGAGCAGACCGTCCAGGTGGTAGAAGCATCTCCCGTGATTGATACTACGAGCACGATGATCGCCAAGAACGTCACGGCTGAGGAGCTTGACCGCCTTCCCAAGGGCAGGAGCTTCCAGGGCGTGGCTATCCTGTCGACATCCGTGAACACGGGCCAGATCGAAGGCGGCCTCCAGATCAATGGTGCCAGCTCCGCCGAGAACAACTACTACGTCGATGGCGTCTCGACCACGAGTGTGCTTGACGGCAGGGCGCGCCAAAACGCTGTGATGGAGTACATCCAGGAAGTTCAGGTGAAGACTACCGGCCTGGAGGCTCAATACGGAGGTGCGCTGGGCGGAGTGGTGAGCGCAGTCACCAAGTCCGGCGGCAACAACTATCACGGCGCGATTCACTACTACTATTACGGCAACAAGATCAGTGCGAGTCCCACCGAACGCCAGCAACTCGATCCCAACGCGACCGTCCAGGACAAGGTTTTTTACATACAGGACGAGAAGCAGAAGCGGGACTTCCACGAGTTCGGAGGGACATTCGGCGGCCCGATCATCAAGAACAAGTTGTTCTTCTTTACGTCCGCTTCCCCACAATGGCACCGCGCGTCGAATTTCTACAACCTGGTGGACGGTACCGATTCTATCGAGCGGAAAGCTCACAGGATGAGTTGGTTCAACAAACTATCCTTCGATCCCACCAAAAAAGTCCGCACCAACTTCACCTGGTTGTACACGCCTCAGCGGCTGACCGGTTCATTGTTAGCCTACGACGACATCAAGCCGAACACAATTGTCTTGGACAAGGCGAGCCTGCAGGGCAGGAAGCCTCGCGGCTATAGCCAACCCGAGCAAAGCTACACAGGTCAAGTCGACTTGATGCTCACGGACACCTCCCTGTTGAGCATCAGAGGTGGCCGCTACTACCTGAATTTCAAGGAAACCGGCATCCCCTTCGACAAGTACTACTGGTGGCAGGCCTCCGGCGTTGGGCTCAACATTCCGGCGAGTCTCCAGCAACCCTCTAACTACGCCACACCCAGCGGGGCAAAGGTTCTTTATGACATCACGACCCGCACCTATGCGCAGGCGGACTTCAGCCAGTTCCTGAACGCCTTCGGGCAGCACAACTTCAAAGCCGGCTTCGGTATCACCAAGAATGCCAACAGCGTGAATGACTCCTGGAACGGGCCACTGGGCCGTGTGCAGGTGTTCCCAGGCCTGTCATTCCGTGGCGCCACGGGCCTGTACGGGTACTACTCGGTGGACGATGCCGCAACGAACGGTTCCACCGGCGCGAACATTCTTCACTTTTACTTCCAGGACTC
>JBJXGR010000018.1:0-6185 GCA_046160045.1 Bryobacteraceae bacterium | reverse complement strand
TGCCAAGTATAACGGTGTCCGGCTGATGAGTAAACCTTCTTAAGCGGATTTCATCCGGAAGGGTCTGGCGGCGTGACTTGCCGGGCCCGGAAGTGGGAACATACCTCAGAAACACCATGACTCGACGAAACGCTCTCACGACGGTGCTCGGGGCCCCGGCACTTCTGAAAGCCGCTGCGGCGAAGGCCAGTGCCTTTGCCCTGATCGGCGACCGCCCCCACAACTCGGACTACATTCGCACCGGCCTGCGGAAGACGATCACCAAAGGGCTCGGGGTCACGGTCGACTTCCGCGATGAGGTTGAACTGCTGACCGCCGAAACGCTGGCCGGCTACCAACTGCTGATCATTCTGCGCGATGGATTCCTCTGGCCGGACGGCTATCTAGACGAGAACTCCAATGGCGGCTGGCACGCGTCCGGAAAGCCCAAACTGATTAGCGAGCCGCCCGTCACGGCAGCCAAGGTGAAGGGTTTCGCCTGGATGACTCCGGAACAAGGGCGGGCGGTGCAAGCGTTCATCCGGAACGGCGGCGGTGCGCTGCTCCTCCACAACGTCACGCACATCGCGCAGCACAACGCCGAGTTCCGCGACGTGCTGGGCGCGTCCTACGAAGGCCACCCGGCGATCCGGACGTTCAAGGTGAAGGTCACCAGTCCGAACCACCCCATCACGCGCGGGGTCCGGGATTTTGTGGTGACCGACGAGCAGCACTTTATGACATATGAGAAGGACAAGAAGCACCTGCTGATGGAGAGCGTCAACGAGGACGGGCTGACCTGGCTTCACTTCGGGACGAGCGCGCCGGCCGGTTGGGCGTTTGACTATGGCAAAGGCCGCGTCTGCTACTTCTCGCCAGGCCACCTGCTGACGGTGCTGTGGAATCCAGAGTACGTCAAGCTGCAGCAGAACGCGGTGAGGTGGCTCCTTCGGCGGGACTGAGTGGCACCGGGCGACGTTTTTTGTCGCCCCGTGCTTTGTGGGCCAAGGTCACACGCCGCGCCGGGCGACAAAAAACGTCGCCCGGTGCCACAGTGAGCAGAAACTTCAGGTATCTTGAACTAAGCACGAAGGGAGTGCATGATAAATCGAATTCCCACTCTGTCCCGGCGGCGGCTGCTCGAAATGTCAGGCCTCGGGTTCGGTTCCGTCGCCCTGCGCGGCCTGCTCGCGGCCAACGACGTTCGCCCGTATTCCGACCTCAAGCCGCGGCCTCAGCACTTCAAGGCGCCGGCCAAGGCCATGATCCAGTTCGTCATGAACGGCGGGCCCAGCCAGATGGACCTGTTCGATCCCAAGCCGGAATTGAAGAAGAGGGCCGGCCAACCGCATCCCGACGGCGTCGAGATCCACCAGCCCAACAACGCCAACGTCCTGATGCCGGGCGCGTTCGACTTTCGGCGTTGGGGCCAGTCGGGTCTGGAGTTCGCCGACATCCTGCCTCACCTCGGCGGCATCGCCGATGAAATCTGCCTGATCCGGTCGATGTACTCCGAACACAACAATCATCCCGAAGGGCTGAACAACCTGCAGACCTGTCGCATCTTCCCAGGCCGCCCGGTGCTGGGATCATGGATCAGCTACGCGCTGGGCTCGGCGAACCAGAATCTGCCGGCGTTCATCGTGCTGCGCGATCCCGAGGGGTACCCGGTGAGCGGCAAACAACTGTGGTCGAGTGGGTGGCTGCCGGCCCTGTACCAGGGCGTGGAGTTCAATGCCTCCGGCACGCCGGTGCACAACTTGAACCCGCAGGATCCGCTGCCGCCGCGCGTGCAGCGCGAAGGCCTCGACCTGCTGCAGAAACTGAATGCGCGGCATCTGAAAGATCATCCCGGCGAGTCGGAGTTGGAGGCGCGGATTGAGAACTACGAACTCGCCGCGCGGATGCAACTGGAGGCGGCGGACATTCTCGACCTGAATAAGGAGTCGGAGGCGACGCGCAAGGCCTACGGACTCGACGATCCGCTGACCGCCGGATTCGGAACGCGCTGCCTGATGGCGCGGCGGCTGGTCGAATCCGGCGTGCGGTTCGTCCAGATCTTCTCCGGACCGGGACAGCCGTGGGACCATCACTCCAAGATCAAGACCGGGCTGCCGCAGATCTGCGCCAAGACGGATCAGGCGGCGGTGGCGATGATCAAGGACCTGAAGAGCCGCGGCCTGCTGGATTCGACCATCGTGATGTGGAGCGGCGAGTTCGGACGGCTGCCTACCACGCAGAACGGCGACGGCCGCGATCACAATCGCAACGCGTTCAGCCTGTTCCTGGCCGGCGGCGGATTCAAGAACGGGTTTGCCTACGGCGCGACCGACGATTTCGGCTACAAGGCCGTGATCAACCGCGTTGGGGTTCCGGACCTGCAGGCAACCCTCCTCCACCAGTTGGGCCTCGACCACGTGCGGCTGACCTACATGCACTCCGGACGGGAGGAAACGCCGACCGAGGCTTCGATCACCGGCGCCAAACTGGTGCCGGATCTGATCCGGAATGCGCCCGCGGCGCGAGGGTGATCGCGATGAGACGTCTGGCATACCTGATTCTGCTTGGCGGCGCCGCCTGGGCCCAGCCGCGTTTTGAGCGCGACGTGGCGCCGATCTTCACGGCCAATTGCTTCAGTTGTCACGGAGGCACGGCCATGGTCGGGCTCGACCTGCGGACGGCCGCTTCGATCCAGCGCGGCAGCCACCAGGGCCCGGTCCTGGTGAAGGGCGATGCGGCGAAGAGCTTGCTCTATCAGAAGCTCGTCTCGCGACAGATGCCGCCCACCGCGTTCAACTTCAAGGTGACGGATGCGCAGATCGAGATCGTCAAGCAGTGGATCGATGGCGGGGCCCTGGCCGATGAACGGCCCTCAAGCCTTTCGCCGGAGCAGATCCAACGCTTCGAAAAGGAGGTGCAGCCGATCTTCTCCGCGAAATGCGCGGGCTGCCACGGAACGAAGCCCGCCTCTGGCCTCGACTTGCGGACGTTGACCTCCGTGCTCAAGGGCGGCGGCAGCGGTCCGGTGATTGTGGAAGGCGCGGCCGACAAGAGCATCCTGTCGCGGCGCGTGTCGGGCCGCTCTATGCCTCCGCCCGGCGCAGGCCAGCCTCTGGCGGAGGCGGAGATTCATGCCATCCGCAATTGGATCGATACGTCGCGGCTGAATGTCCGCGACCAGTCGCACGGAGTACGCGAGACGTTCACGGCGATGGAAGCGCGGCCGGTGACCGACAAAGACAAGCAGGCTTGGCCCTTCCGCAAGCCCGTTGCCGGGCCGATTCCCACGGCGCGCAACAAGGCCCGTGTGCGCAATCCGATCGATGCGTTCATCCTCGCCAGGTTGGAGGAGAAAGGCTTGAGCCTGTCCGCCGAAGCCCCGCCGCCGACTTTGATTCGCCGGGTCTATCTTGACCTGACCGGGCTGCCGCCTTCACAGGAAGAGCTGAAGGAGGCTTTGGCCGACACAAAGCCGGGAGCCTATGAGCGCCTGGTCGACAGGCTGCTGGACTCGCCTCATTTTGGCGAGCGATGGGCGCGCTACTGGCTGGATGCCGCGGGCTACGTCGACGTCAGCGGCTTTGACAACGACCTGAATCCGTACGAGGCGTTCGACGGCATCTGGCGGTACCGCGACTATGTCGTCAAGTCGTTCAACGACGACAAACCGTACGACCGTTTTCTGGTCGAACAACTGGCGGGCGACGAACTCGTCGACTGGCGCAACGCAAAACGGTACACGCCGGAGATCGTGGAGTCACTGGTCGCCACGGGCTACGTGCGCAGCGTGTTCGATCGCACGGATCCGGACATAGTCAATCTTCCCGGCGAGCGGTTCGACGTGCTGTTCCACCTGATGGAGAAGGTCTCGACGCACGTGATGGGGTTGACCGTGGGCTGCGCGCGCTGTCACAGCCACAAATACGATCCCATTCCCCAGCGCGACTATTACCGGATGCTTTCCGTGTTCACGAACGCGTACAACCCGTGGAACTGGAAGCAGCCGAAGAACCGGTACCTGCACCACGTCTCGAAGGAAGAAGAGAGCGAGATCAAGAAGCATAACGAAGAGATCGAACGGCCGTTGAAACGCCTGCGGGAAGAGCTTTCGCGCCTTCGCAGCCCGTACGAGGAAAAGCTGCTCGATCGGAAGTTGCAGGCGCTGCCGGCCAGCATCCGCCCGGAGACGCGGCAGGCGATCGCGACCCCCGACGACAAGCGCGACGAGGTGCAGAAGTTCCTGGCGCGCAAGTTCGAAGGGATGGTCAAGGTCAAGCCGGAAGAAGTCGACAAGACGCTGAACGAGGCGGACCAGGCCCAGAACGCGAAACTCGCCGCGCAGATCAAGCAACTCGAAAGCTACCGCCGGCCGATCGAGAAGATCCAGGCGCTGTGGGATGTCGGCGCGCCGCCCCGCATGCGATTGCTGCAGCGCGGTGTGGTGGAATCGCCGGGGCCGACGGTGCATCCCGGCGCGCTGACCGTGTTGGGCGCGGGCGAAGACTTCGTCAGGCCGCCGCAAGCCAAAGGCGAAACCAGCGGGGCGCGGCTGGCCTTTGCCCAATGGCTTACCAGCCCCGAGCATCCGCTGACGGCTCGCGTGATCGTGAACCGGCTGTGGCAGCATCATTTCGGCAAGGGAATTGTCGAAACCGTGGAGAACTTCGGAAAACTGGGGACACCGCCCACGCACCCGGAACTCCTCGACTGGCTGGCGGTCGACTTCATGAAGAACGGCTGGAAGCTGAAGCGGCTTCACCGGATGATGGTGGTCTCGTCCGCTTATCGGCAATCGGCGCGGCAACCGGCGGATGCGAATGCGCTTGCGCGCAAGGCCGATCCGGACAACCATCTGCTGTGGCGCATGAATCTTCGCCGCCTGGAAGCCGAGGCCTTGCGGGACGCGATCCTGATCGCCACCGGTCAGCTCGACCGGCCGGTGGGCGGTCCGCCGGTGGTGCTCAAGCCGAGGCCGGACGGGCTTCAGGACCTGGTCGAGAAGGACGGGAAGCACCGCCGCAGCCTGTACATCGCCCAGCGCCGCAACTATCCACTGCAACTGCTGCAGGTCTTCGACTTCCCGACGATCCAGGTGAACTGCAACCGGCGGGTGAATTCGGCGACGCCGCTGCAGTCTCTGGCCATGTTGAACGACGAGTTTGTGGTGGCGCAGGGCCGGGAACTCGCCAAACGCCTGGAGGCCGCGAGCGCGGATGCGGACAAGCAGATCGAGTTGGCCTATCAGTTGACGCTGTCGCGCCCTCCCGCGCCGGAAGAGGTGACTCTGTGCCGGCGGCATCTGGAGAAACAGAAGGAACATTATCTGTTTGGGAATGCAACGCCGGAGCAGGCGGCGCATCGGGCGCTGGCGAGCCTGGCGCAGATGCTGTTCTCGACGAACGAGTTCCTGTACTTCGAGTGACCGCCGCCTATCCTTCGCCGGCCCTTTCGAGAATCAGGGCGTAGTGGTCGTCACGGAGGTGGAAGCCGGCCTTCCGTAAGGCGTCCAGCTTTGGCGCAATCGCTGGAATCATGCCACGCTGCTTTGCCAACCGGTAGACTGCAGTGGTCCGAAGCACATTCAGGCCAAGGCTCTGTGCGCATCGGATGCCCTGACGATCGTCCATCAGCAACGCATCTGGGGAGAGTTCTCGAGCGACGGTGATCGCCTCCGCCTCGCCGGCCTGAATACCCCACTGCGACTCAAGAAAGTTCCTGAGTCCCGTGTCCTTCGTCAAAGCTTCAAGTATCCAGACTCCGTAAGCGTCCCGAACCCGTCGAGCCACCGGGTAACTTCCGCCGTTGATCACCACTTCCTGAAAAACCG
The DNA here is from genome assembly GCA_046160045.1 of Bryobacteraceae bacterium. Classification (GTDB taxonomy): domain Bacteria; phylum Acidobacteriota; class Terriglobia; order Bryobacterales; family Bryobacteraceae; genus CAZGUX01. The sequence continues at coordinate 379 of JBJXGR010000018.1, read as the reverse complement.
CCTGAGGAATGAACAGTTGTCCGAACAACGCCTGCAGGAGTTCAAAGTCTCCAAGAGCCGCGAGGTAGATCAGGGGGCTACTGTTCGAGACGACCAAAACTCACTCACCAGCCTGACGCTGTTGTCGCCTTCGCTCATATTCGGCGATTGCCTGCTCGTCGGAGTTCCAATCCTCCGGCGTGTAGTCCAGGTGCGGAATACCACGCTCGTCAAGCAGCGCCAGGAATTGCAGGCGGCTCACCCCCAACAACCGGGTTGCCTTTCCGGATGGAATCTTGTTCTGGGCGAACAGTCTGAGAATCGCGTCCTGCCGGACCTGGGTCTCAAAGTCCTTGTCGATGGCAGTCTCCGGGACGTCGAGATCGATTTCCAGTTTCAC
>JBJXGR010000017.1:0-14586 GCA_046160045.1 Bryobacteraceae bacterium | reverse complement strand
TCGGCCGGCTAATTCGGGACAAGCAAGCGCCAGGGGGGAGCTATACTATTGGGTTAGGAGCAGCTCCCTCTATGAACAAGTACGCGAAGTTTGGCGCCTTGATCGTCGTCATCATCGGAACGCTGGTGTGGCTTGCCACGGCCAATGTTGCCGAGACCAAAACCTACTACAAGACCATCGCCGAATTAAAGCAGCTCAACGCGCAGAACAGCCCCAAACGGCTGCGCGTGGGCGGCGATGTCGTCAAAGGGTCGATCGCGAGAAAAGGCACGGAAGTATCTTTCACGATGGCGGGAGAAGGCCAGGAACTTCGCGTCGTGTACACGGGCACGGAGCCGCTGCCGGATACCTTCCGCGACGGCGCCCAGGCGCTGGCCGAAGGAAAGCTGGGCGACGACGGCGTGTTTCGAGCGGGCAAGATCCAGGCCAAATGCGCCTCCAAGTATGCTCCCAAGCAAAACGGCAGCGGGGAGCAGCAATACTACGGCACGCCCAAGCCGGCATCGAACAATACGGGAATGTGAGCGCGACACATGGAAAATCTCGGAGCACTCGCCGTACTCCTCGCATTTTGTCTCGCTGTCTACGCGCTCGTCGCGTCGATCGCCGGGAAGCTGCGGGGGAATCTGTTCTTAGTCGTCAGCGGAGAACGCGCGGTCTACTCGGTGTGGTTCCTGCTGACCGTAGCGTCGGCTCTGCTGGTGAACGCACTGATGACCGGCGATTACCGGCTCTCGTACGTCGCCGGGCACTCCAACCGGGCCATGCCGGCCGCCTACAAGTTTGCGGCGTGGTGGGGCGGCCAGGAAGGTTCCCTGCTGTTCTGGAGTTGGCTGCTCGCGACCTATAGCGCGATTGCGGTATTCACCAACCGGCGCAAACTGCGCGAGATCATGCCGTGGGTGACCGGCGTCCTGATGGTGACCCAGGTCTTCTTCCTGATCCTGAATGCGTTTGTCGCCAGCCCGTTCAAAGTGATCGCGCAGGACGGCGCGATCCTGGCCATGCCGGATGGCCAGGGTCTGAATCCCCTGCTTCAGTATCCGGCCATGGCGATCCATCCGCCCATGCTGTACCTGGGCTACGTCGGCATGGTAGTTCCGTTCGCGTTTGCCATCGGGTCGCTGATCCAGCGGCTTCCGGGCGAGGCCTGGATCCACACGACGCGGCGCTGGAGCCTGGTGACCTGGCTGTTCCAGGGCGCCGGCATTCTGCTCGGCGCGGCTTGGGCCTACGCGGCGTTGGGATGGGGCGGTTACTGGGCCTGGGATCCGGTGGAGAACGCGTCGCTGCTGCCGTGGCTGAGTTCGACGGCATTTCTGCACTCGGTGATGATGCAGGAAAAGAAGGGAATGATGAAGGTGTGGAACATGACGCTGGTCTCCGCATCTTTCTTCCTCTGCATCCTGGGAACGTTCCTGACGCGGTCGGGGATCGTGAGCTCGGTGCACGCCTTCGCGCAATCGTCGATCGGAAGCTGGTTCGTAGGGTTCCTGGCGCTGGGCATCGCCGCGACCGTTTACCTGATCCTGGACCGGCTGGATTTCCTGAAGAGCGAAGCGCAACTGGAGAGCGTGGTCTCGCGCGAGTCGAGCTTCCTGTTCAATAACCTGATCCTGCTCGCGAGCTGTTTCGCCGTATTGTGGGGCACCCTGTTCCCCGTGATCTCGGAAGCGGTTACGGGAGAGAAGATCTCGCTCGATCCGCCGTGGTTCAATCGGCTGATGATTCCCATCGGGCTTTTCCTGCTGTTCCTGACGGGAGTGGGACCGCTGTTCGCCTGGCGGCGGACGTCGACCGAAAGCCTGCGGAAGAACTTCATGATCCCCGGAATTGCGTCCTGCGTCCTCATCGCAGGGCTCTTTGCGGCGGGAATCCGGGAGTTCTACCCGCTGATTTCCCTGGGTTTCTGTCTCTTTGTGGCGCTGACGGTGGTCTCGGAATTCCACCGCGGGTCGCTCGCCATTTCCGCCAAAAACCAGATGAACTATCTGCGGGCGATGATCGAGTTGACCCACCGCAACACCCGCCGCTACGGCGGCTATATCGTGCACATGGGCATCGTGCTGATGTTCATCGGGTTCACGGGCGCGGCATTCAACAAGGACACGTCGAAGGAGATCGCCGTCGGAGAGTCGCTCCACATTGCGGGATACAAAGTGACGCTGAAGGAAGTCACCGACGGCGACACGGACAACTACACCTGGCAGCACTCCAAGATCGATGTCTGGAAGCACGGCGAGTTCCTGGGGACGCTGGAGCCGGAGCGGCAGTTCTACAAAGCCAGCCGGCAGCCAGTCGGCCGGGTAGCGATCCGGCGCAGACTGAACGAGGACCTGTACCTGAACTTCGCCACCGGTGAAGCGGGAAAGGCCGTCATTCAGGCGTACGTGTTCCCCCTGGTGACCTGGATCTGGATCGGGACGTTGACTCTGGTGTTCGGTACCCTGATCTGCCTGGTTCCGAGTAAGGTGAAGTTGAGCTTTGCGCGCACCGAGGTGATGGGCGTGGTCAAGAAGCAGGCGGTGGTGAAATCGTGACCAGGCGCCGTTGGGCGTTGGGGCTCGTGGCGTCTTTCGGCGCCTTGGCCCAGATGCGCACGCAGTCCGACCAGGACATCTATCCTGTGGCCTCGCGACTGGCTTGCCAGTGCGGCTGTGCCGACACGGTCGCCAGCTGCAAAATGCCGGGCTGCCATTTTGCCGAACCGGCACGCCAGAAGATCCGCGAGATGAAATTGGCGGGGATGGCGGATCAGCAGATCATCGACGATTTCGTGAAGAAGCACGGGCCCGGCATCCTGCGCGGGGAACCGAGTTCGTTGGGCTGGATCATTCCCTACGTGGCCCTCAGCCTCGGACTGGGGGGCATTTACCTGTTCGTGAAGCGCTACTACCGGAAACCCGAGCCCCTGGCGGAGATCCCCGCGGGCGACGCCCGGTATCATGAGCAGATCGAAAAGGAGCTCAAGAACCTCGACTGATGATTGCCGTTGCCTGTCTTCTGACGATCGCGGTGATCGCGTTCGTGCTGTTTGTTCGCCCTTCCGATTTGCCGGAGACCCAGACGGTGTCGCCGTTTGCGCACCTGGACGAGCGGAAGGCTGCGATCTATGAGAACCTGCGGGATCTGCAGTTCGAATATCGCGTGGGGAAGCTATCCGATGACGATTACCAGGCTTCGAAGCGCGACCTGCAGAAGGAATTGGCGGGAGTGCTGGCGGAGGTCGATTCGCTGAAGCAGAAGTTGGGTGTCGAGACGACGCTGGCAAGGCCAGCGGTGAAGGCTGCTGCTGTTCCGAAGGAAGAAAAGAGGGCGGGATTCACGTGCGCGAAGTGCGGAGCGACGTTCCCGCAGCCGATGAAGTTCTGCGGAGAATGCGGGGCGGCGATGGGAGGTGTGGGATGAGCGTCATCCGTGCCGTGACTTCATCAGAGCCGCGACCCCCTGCTGAGCCGCGACCTCCTTCGGAGCCGCGACCGTCAGGGAGCGGTGGCGCGACCTCCTTCGGAGCCGCGACCATAAGAGAGCGGTGGCGTGTATCGGGTCGCCCTCACGGCCGGTCGCGTGGCAAAGTGATGATCGTGCGTAAGAGCCACCGCTCCCTGACGGTCGCGGCTCAGAAGGAGGTCGCGGCTCCGTTTGCGGTCGCGGCTCTGTTCCTCTGCGCCCTGCCGCTGGCCGCCATCGATGGGGTCGTCACCAACCGCACCACCGGGAAGGTGCAGGGTGGTTCGACCGTAACTCTATTCAAACTCGGTGGCGCCGGACCGGAGTCGCTCGAATCCATCAAATCGGGGCCCGACGGTAAGTTCGCCTTCGCCGGGAAGCTTGAGGGTCCGGGAATGGTCCAGGCGGTGAACGAGGGGGTCGTCTATATCCGGATGCTGCCTCCCGGTATGCCCCAGAACAACATCCAGGTGGACGTGTACTCGGCCTCCCGGCAACCGGGCGATGCCAAACTCTCCCAGCACATGGTGCTGTTCGAAGGGGCTGGCGAGCGATTGAATGTCTCCGAAAACTTCCTCTATTCGAACCAGGGTCAAACCGCGTACAACGACCCGGCCAATGGGACGCTGCGGTTCTACGTGCCAGCCGCAGGTTCAAAGGCCATCGAAGTCACCGCCACGGCGCCCAATAGCGTGCCCGTCCGGCAGGCGGCCCAGAAGACCGGCCAGGCCGACATCTACAAACTGGACTTCGCGATCAAGCCGGGCGAGACGACCATTCAACTCACCTATTCCCTGCCCTACAAGCCGCCGCTGAAATTCGACGGACGGAGGCTGGTAGCGGGTGGGCCGACCAGCCTGATCGCGCCCGTGGGCATGGAGATCAAGGGCGAGGGACTGGAGCCGAAGGGCCAGGAGCCGCGGACGCAGGCGGCCATCTTCCAGACCAAGTCCAACGTGTATTCGGTCGAGATCGCCGGCGAGGGCGCGCTCAAGCGCAGCGAAGGCGGCGCCGATTCCGAAGAGAGCGGCCCCGCGCTCGACAACATCCTGCCGAAGATCTATGAGAAGCAGAGTTGGGTGTTGACGTTCGCGTTCGGCATGCTGGCCTGCGCATTTGTTCTGTTGTGGCGCGCCGCCTCGCCGGAGGATGGTGCCTCCGGCGCCCAAGGGAAGAAGAAGTGACAGCGGTCGAGGCCCGCGACCTCTGGAAGTTCTTCGGCGATTACCCCGCGTTACGGGAGATTACGTTCACGGCACAATCCGGTTCGTGCCTTGCGCTGTTGGGCCGAAACGGTGCCGGCAAGACGACGCTCCTGCGCATCGTGGCCGGTTTCTCCAAAGCTGGCCGCGGTGAGGTGAAGCTGTTCGGCAACGACCCGCGCGATCTGGGCACCCGGCGGAGGATTGGCGTGCTCGGCCATGGCATCGCGGTATACGATGAGCTGTCCGCGATGGAGAACCTGCTGCTGTTCGGCCGGCTGTATGAACTCGACGATCCGCGGCGGGCGGCCGAGGAATGGCTGGAGCGCACCGGGCTCATGAAGGTGCGCGATGGACTGGTGCGCGAGTTTTCAAGGGGAATGCGGCAGCGGCTGGCGATCGCGCGGGCATTTCTGCATGCCCCCGACCTGCTGCTGCTGGACGAGCCGTTTACCGCGCTCGACGACCGGGCCATCGCCGTTCTGCAGAGCGTCTTGAAGCACGGTCTCGACCGCGGGTGCACGATCATCATGTCGACCCATCAGATCCGGGAGGCCATGGAGATGGCCACGCACGTGGTGCTGCTCGACAGGGGGCGGATCCGCCACGAGGGGGCACGGCCGCCAGAGATGCTGGCCGACCCCGGTTGGCTGTACGCACGATATCCCGACGCATGAACTTCCTGCGCCACGTCCTCACGGTCACCGCCAAGGACCTCCGCTCCGAGTTCCGGACGAAGGAGGCGATCAATTCCTCGTTCTCCTTCGCCCTGGTGATCCTGCTGCTGTTCAGCTTCGCGTTCGATCCGACCGAGGAGATGACGCGCGAGTTCTCGGGCGGGCTGTTGTGGATCGCGTTCGCCTTCGCCGGCGCGTTGCTGCTGAACCGGAGCTTTGTACGGGAGCTGCCGAACGACTGCCTGGACGCGCTGGTCGCCTCGCCCGTGCCGACGGCGGCGCTGTTCCTCGGCAAATCAATCGCCAACCTGGTCATGCTGCTGCTGGTGGAGGCGGTGAGCTTCGTCGTCTTCGGCGTGTTGTACAACCAGCGATGGCTTGCTCAGTTCTGGCCGCTGCTCGTGGTAACGGTGCTGGGGACATGGGGGCTGACAGTCATCGGCACGCTCTACAGCGCGCTGACGGTCAACATCCGGCTGCGCGAGGTGATGCTTCCGCTGCTGGTCTACACCACCATGATTCCGTGCCTGATGGCTGCGATGGAGGCCACAAAACTGTTGCTGGCTGGAGAGCCGGTTACCTCGGTCGAAGTCATGATGTGGATGCGCTTTCTCGTCGGGTTTGATGTAATCTTTACGACCCTGGCGGTTGCCTTTGTGGAGACCGTTCTGGTCGGGTAAGGACTTATGCGCGAGAAGATTCTCTACACTTGCGGATTTCTGGCGGCGGTGCTGCTGATCCGGAATCTCTACGTGCTGCTGCTCCAGTTGCCGGACGAAGCCGATCAAGGTCCGGTGTACCGGATCCTCTTCTATCACGTGCCGGCGTGGTTCACCTCAGGCGTTGCGATCATCGCGGCGCTGGCGGGCAGCGTCATGTACCTGGTCCGCAAGGACCTGTGGTGGGACACGCTCGCCGTGGCGGCGACCGAGGTCGCGGTAGCCTTCATCACGGTGGGCTTGGTGACCGGGTCGATCTGGGGGCGGATTGCGTGGGGCATCTGGTGGACCTGGGACGCGCGGCTCACGTCGGCGCTGGTGCTGTGGCTGCTCTATTTTGGCTACCTGATCCTGAGGACGTCCATCGAAGACCCGACGGCGAGGGCCCGGATCAGCGCCGTGTTTTCGATCTTCGCCTTCGCCGACGTGCCCATCGTCTGGTATTCGATCGAGTGGTTCCGGACGCAGCATCCGGCGCCCGTGCTGCGGGGCGACGGCTACATGGATCCGGCGTTCAAGGCGGTGCTGTACCTGAACTGGCCAGCCCTCATGCTGCTGGCGGGAGTGCTGCTGGCGGTCCGGATGCGTCAGGAAGAGCGGCGGCGGGAGATCGATGGCTTGCGCCGGCTGGCGCATTCGATGTAGCGAAGGAGGATTTGTCGATGGACCAACGCAATATTCAGTTCATGTTCTATGGTCTGGCATCGGCATGGCTGGTGCTTGCGACCTTCGCGATCACTCTGGTCGTGCGCGAACGCAAGATCACCGACGAGATCAGACGGCTGAAGAACCTACTCGACGACAGGGAGCGGAAGTGATGAATCGCAGGAACCTCATTCGACTCGTTTCGGGCGGAGCCTTTGCGGGGCTGATAACCAGCCGCGAACAAAAGGCGCAGGCGCAGGTCCAACAGGCGACGCGCGGGCTTGCTTCGCCCAAGATCAAAGACGTCAGCGTCATCGAGAGTTCGCCGCATGGCCTTCGTTTGACCGTCGTCAAGGTCACGACCGATCAGGACGGATTGTACGGATACGGGTGCGCGACCTACACCCAGCGGGCCGACCTGGTAAAGCCGGCGGTGGAACGTTACCTGCGGCCCTTTCTGGTGGGCAAGCCGGCCGACCGGATCGACGATACGTGGCAGGCCTGCTACAACTCCTCGTATTGGCGGAACGGTCCGGTGCTGAACAACGCCATCAGCGGAGTGGACCAGGCGCTGTGGGACATTAAGGGCCGGATGGCCGGGATGCCGGTCTACCAGTTGCTCGGCGGCAAGTGCCGGGAGGCCGCGGACTGCTACGGGCACGCGAGCGGCGAAGAGATTCCCGAGGTCATCGAGAGCGCCCGGAAGTACATGGCGCAAGGGTTCCGGCACATTCGCGTACAGGTGGGGGTTCCGGGGATGGCGGGCTACGGGTCCGCGAGGGGCGCGGCCAAAGTGGAGGCTCTGCACAGCGCTCCGATGTTCGAACCCGCGGCCTACATCCGGCGGGCGCTCAAGCTGTTTGAAGAGTGCCGCAAAGAGTTGGGCGAAGAGGTCGAATTGCTGCACGACGTCCACGAACGGATCTCGCCCATCCAGGCCGTGCAGTTCTGCAAAGACTGCGAGCGATTCAGGATGTTCTTCGTGGAAGATCCGGTCTCGCCGGAGGACATCGCCTACTTCCGGATGATCCGGAACCAATGTGCGACACCCCTGGCAATGGGTGAGCTGTTCAACAGCCCCCACGAGTGGACACCGTTGATCCACGACCGGCTAATCGACTATATCCGGGTCCATGTGTCCCAGGCCGGCGGCCTCACACCCTGCCGGAAAATGGCGGCCTTCGGGGAGATTTACGGGGTCAAGACCGCCTGGCACGGGCCGGGCGACGTCTCCCCGATCGGCCATTGCGCCAACGTCGCTTTGGATCTGGCATGTTATAACTTTGGAGTCCAGGAGTATTCGCCGTTCAGCCAAACCCTGCAGGAGATTTACAAAGGCTGCCCGGTGATGAAGAATGGTTACCTCTACGCGAACGAAAAACCGGGCTGGGGCATCGAAATCGATGAAAAGCTGGCAGCCAGGTTCCCGTTTGGAACCAACGCGAGAGGCGAGCAGCAGACGTTGAACGGGGGATGGGGAGAGGTCCGGCGGCGGGACGGAACGCTGATTAAGCAATAAGCCCGACGACATAGAACTAGTACTGCCTTAACTTGATGGTGCTACCTTCATTGTCTAGGTACCTTGCTTAGGGCCTCTAGGGGATAGCTCAATTTGACTTAGTACTACGAGGCCGTTACCCTTGTGTAGGAGAATCGAGGCATGTCTATGGCCCTTGAAGATGTGGCGCCAAGCTCAGAAATGGATTCGCCGGTCGCCGGCGAGAAGATTCGGATTGTCATTGCCGACGATCATCCGATCTTCCGTGACGGACTCCGCAAATTGTTGTCGCTCGAGGAAGACTTCGACGTCGTCGCGGAAGCCAAGGACGGCAAGGAAGTGCTCGACATTCTGGAGCAACTCCAGCCGGATGTGCTGCTGCTGGACCTGAAGATGCCTGGGATCGACGGGCTGACCGCGCTGCAACGGCTACAGAGCACACAAACGCAGACAAAGGTCATTGTCTTGACGGCTTCCGAGGACAAGAACCAGTTTGTCCAGGCGATGAAATTTGGCACCTCGGGAATCGTGCTGAAGCAGACGGCGACAGACCTCTTGATCAAAGCGATCCGCAAAGTGCATCTGGGCGAAATCTGGCTCGACTCGCACACGACCGCCGCCGTGATGCGGCAGTTCGCCTCGCCGATGGAACCTTCTCCGGTCGGCCGCGACCGGGAACGCTCGCCGTTGAGCGCGCGGGAACGCGAGATCGTGGCGCTGGTCGCTCAGGGTTACAAGAACAAGGAAATGGCCGAGAAGATGTTCATCAGCGAGCAGACAGTGAAGAACCACCTGCACAACATCTTCGACAAACTGGGTGTATCCGACCGCCTGGAACTGGCGCTGTACGCCATCCACAAGAACCTGCACAACGGGTAGAACTCGCACCGGACGATTGCCTCTCTCCGAAGAACGCAGCCGGCTCCTCCGGCTGCGTTTCTTTTTGGCGCCGGGGACGGTATACTGGCGTCGCCATGTTGCCTGAGTATCTAGCCAAAGCCAGCCCGAATTCCGCCTCGAACCGTGCCCCCTGGTATGTGAACACCGCTCCGAGCTATGCGGGGATCTTTCTGTGGATCGCCTTCTACAATTCCATGGCCGGGGGCACGATCACCAAGGCCAGCCTGGGAGTCTGTCTGCTGGCGCTCACGGTGGCCGGGCTGCTGAGCTACAAGCTCTACTACTACGTCCCTGCGATGCTGGGCATGAAAACAGGCCTGCCACTATATGTGGTAGGGAGCTCGACGTTCGGGACCAAGGGCGGCTATTTGATGCCAGGCTTGCTCATGGGTCTGCTGCAGGTCGGATGGTTCGCGGTGGGGACGTTCTTTTCCGCCAAGTTTATTCTGAGTGCGGCGGGCTCCACGTCCGGACCGGGGACGGCGCCGTTCATCATTGCGGGGCTCATCTGGGGGTACGTCATGGCCTGGGTTGGAGTGAAGGGGATCCAATACGTGGCCCGGATCGCCACCTACCTGAACTTCATCCCGCTCGTCATGATTGTGATCGTGTTCTTCCGCACCTCGGACGGAATCCCTCAGCACCGGGTGGACCAACCGGATGCGTTTGCGGCGTTCACGCTTTTGATTCAAATCGTGATCGGGTTCTTCGCGACGGCGGGAGCGGCGGGTGCGGACTTCGGGATGAACAGCCGCAATCAAACCGACGTCAAGATGGGAGGCCTGGTGGGCATCGCGTTGGCAGTGGTGATCGCGGGCGGTTTGCCTCTGGCATCGGTGGTGGGCGCACGCGCCCTGATGCCTAACCTGGCCAACCTCAACTACGACACCGTGATCGCCTCCATCGGCGGGTGGCTGGCGGCGGCGATGTTCCTGCTGTTCACTCTGGCGTCGATCCCCCCGGCCTGTTTCTGTGCGTTTATTGCCGGCAACAGCTTTTCGACGATGATTCCGGGTGTGCCGCGTCTTACCTCGACCATGGTCGGCGTTACGGTCGCGATTGCTCTGGCGGTAACCGGCGTGGCGGAGAACCTGATCGGATTCTTCACCATCGTAGGAGCGTCGTTCGGGCCGATTTGTGGAGCCATGGCGGCCGACTATTGGCTGTCGGGAGGGAAGTGGGGCGGGCCGCGCGACGGGATCAACTGGGCGGGCTATGGTGCATGGGCGCTCGGCTTTACGGTGGGTATCCTGCCGTTCCTGCCAATGCCGGAATCGGTGAAAAGCGGCCTGCAGCCGGCCGTGGTCTACAGCTTTTTCACGGGGTTTCTTGTGTACGCTGCTCTGGCGAAGGCGGGCCTCGAGCCGAGGACGGTTCCGCTGGCGGCTCGGTAGGGAGCCGCCACCTTCGGAGCCGCGACCTTCAGAGCCGCGACCGTGAGGGAGCGGTGGCCACGGCCCTGAGAGACCGGCATGGACAGGGACACCACTCCCTCAAGGGTTGTGAAAAAACGGGACAGCCACCCCGTTTTCCGTTCAACGTCTTATGCAAGATCAACGAGTTGTGGTCGGAAAACGGGGTGACCGTCCCTGTTTTTTCACGGCTCCGGTCGCGGCTCCGAACTCATGACCGAAACCGTACTTCACACCATCCGTAGGCACGCCATGATCCGGCCAGGCCAGCGTCTCGGCATCGCTACCTCAGGAGGTGCGGATTCGGTCTGCCTGCTGGATGTAGCCTGCCGGCTGGCTTCGGGCGAAGGCTGGCGGTTGGCCGTGGTCCACGTTAACCACGGCCTGCGCGGGGAGGAAAGTGATGGGGATGAACGCTTTGTCGCGGAACTCGCCCGATCCCATAACCTGGAGTTCCGGTCGATTTGTGCCGATCTTATTACTACAGGTCGCAACTTGGAAGAGGCGGCGCGCGAAGTCCGGTTGCGGTTCTTTCACTCGCTGATTGGCGATGGGGTGGTCGACCGCATCGCCACCGGGCACACTCGTTCAGACCAGGCCGAGACAGTGCTGTTTCGGTTTCTGCGCGGCTCGGGCACCGCCGGGCTTGCGGCGATTCTCCCGGTGACGCGGGAAGGGTTGATTCGTCCATTGATTGAGGTTTCGCGCACGGAGGTGATCGACTACTTGCGGCAGAACGAACTCGCCTGGCGGGAAGACTCGTCCAACCGGGACGATGTGTTCGCCCGGAACCGGATCCGTCATCATCTCTTGCCCCAGCTTGAGGCAGAGTGGAATCCCTCCATTGAAGAGACCCTGGCCCGGACTGCGGCGTGGGCCCGTGATGAGGAAATGGATTGGCGGAGCCGGGTTGAACCCTTGTCAGCCGATCTGCGGCACGAGTTCGACGGAGCTATCGTCGTGCCCGTGGACCGGGTGGCCGGAGTATCGCCCGCGTTAGCCCGGAGGCTGGTCCGCGCTATCTTCTCCAAAGTAAAGGGCGATCTCCGGGCGATCACGCTGGCGCATGTCGACCGGATTCTGGAAATGGCGCAGACGTCGGAGGGTAACGATCGAGCTCAGGCGCCGGGCCTGGACGTCATGCGCTCCTTTGAATGGATCCGGGTGAGCCGGCTTTCTCCAGCCGCCCCCAGGGACTTTTTGTTCGCAGCTAACCCGCCTTGCCGCATCGAGTTACCTGGGGGCCGGTCTTTGCGGCTCGATGTTACTGAATCCAGACCCACGCCTGAAAGCGTCTATAATGGTGTCGTGGGTCGGTTAGACTGGCATCGCCTGTCGTGTCCTCTGGAAATCAGGAACTACAGGCCGGGCGACCGATACCAACCGCTGGGAGTTCCAGGAGAAACCAAGATCAAGACAATGTTTCAGGATGCGCGGGTGCCGCTGTGGGAACGGCGGACGTGGCCGGTGCTGACCGCCGGCGGCGTGATTGTCTGGAGCCGGGGCTTCGGACCCGCATCTCCCGTTGCCGCTTCGCCGGGAAGCGGAGAACAACTGATCATCCGGGAGGAAGCGATGAATTCGGTCGCCAGTCCCGCCGGCGTCGGGGAGGTTGAGCAGTGATTTCAAATCTGAAGACCGGGATTTTCTGGGTGGTGCTGGCTTGCCTCGCCCTTCTCATGTGGCAAGTGATGAAGCAGACCAAGACACGCCAGGAGAAGTCTCTCAACTTCACGCAGTTCATCGACGCCGTTCAGACGGATCGGGTGAAGAAGGTGACCATCACCAATGGCGTGGAAGTGAAGGGCACCTATTCCGACGGAAGCTCCGACCTGAAAACCACCATTCCCGCCAATCTGCCGGAGGTCTACAAGACCCTGCAGGATCACAAGGTGGAAATCGAGATCAAGGAAAACACCGGCGGCGGCTGGATTTCCCTGTTGATTAACGCTTCTCCGTTCGTGCTGCTGCTGGCGTTCTGGATTTTCATGGCGCGGCAGATGCAGGCGGGCGGAAACAAAGCGCTCAGCTTTGGCAAGAGCCGCGCGCGTCTGCACTCCACGCAACAGAAGAAGGTCACTTTCAAGGACGTTGCCGGGGCGGAGGAAGCCAAGGAAGAGTTGCAGGAGATTATCGAATTCCTGCGCGAGCCCCAGAAGTTTCAGAAGCTGGGAGGACGCATTCCCAAGGGAGTGCTGCTGATCGGATCGCCGGGAACCGGCAAGACCCTTCTCGCGCGGGCGATTGCGGGCGAAGCCAGCGTCCCGTTTTTCTCCATTTCCGGTTCGGACTTTGTTGAGATGTTTGTGGGCGTCGGCGCCAGCCGCGTCCGCGACCTGTTTGAGCAGGGCAAGAAGAATGCGCCCTGCATCATCTTCATCGATGAGATCGACGCGGTGGGCCGTCATCGAGGCGCGGGCCTTGGCGGAGGTCATGACGAACGCGAGCAGACCTTGAACCAGTTGCTGGTCGAGATGGATGGGTTCGAGTCGAATGAAGGCGTGATTCTGGTAGCCGCCACGAACCGCCCGGACGTGCTGGATCCGGCACTGTTGCGGCCGGGCCGTTTTGACCGGCGCGTCGTGGTGGGACGTCCTGACGTCGGGGGCCGCGAAGCCATCCTGAAGGTGCACACCAAAAAGATCCCGCTGGCGGACGATGTCGACCTGTCGGTGCTGGCGCGAGGCACTCCGGGAATGGCGGGCGCCGACCTGGCCAACCTGGTGAACGAAGCGGCCTTGAACGCCGCTCGCCAGAACCGCAAGGTCGTGACCATGTTCGATTTCGAAATGGCCAAGGACAAGGTCCTGATGGGCGTCGAGCGAAAGTCGATGCTGCTGAGCGAAGCCGAGAAGCGGAACACGGCGTATCACGAGGCGGGCCACGCGCTGGCGACCGTCAGCCTTCCGAATGCCGATCCGCTGCACAAGGTGACCATCATCCCGCGCGGCATGGCGCTTGGCCTGACCATGCAACTGCCGATCGACGACAAGCACTCCTACAGCAAGGAGTATCTCGACGACCAGTTAGCCATCCTCATGGCCGGGCGCATTGCCGAGGAGATGTTCATGGGCCACCTCACCACCGGCGCCGGCAACGACATCGAGCGGGCAACCGATCTCTCCCGGCGCATGGTTTGCGAGTGGGGCATGAGCCAGTTGGGGCCGCTGAGTTTCGGCAAGAAGGAAGAGCAGATCTTCCTCGGGCGCGAGATTGCGCAGCATCGCGACTACAGTGAGGAGACCGCGCTCAAGATCGACGCGGAAGTCAGGTTGATCGTCCAGAACGCCTACGATCGGGCTAAGGCCATCCTCGAAGAGAAGCGTGAGATGCTCGTTCGGATCGCCGAGGCGCTCCTGGTGCGCGAAGTGTTGGAAGGCCAGGAAGTGTTCGCGCTGATTCGCGGAGAGGAACTGTCGCCGCGGATCATGGATGGGAAGGGCGGCAAGAAAGACGAAGGCCAGACCCAGCAGGTACTGCGGCCCGAAGGTGGATTGCGCCTGCCGGGCCTGACGGACGGGGAGCGCCCTCAGCCTGCGTGATCCGTTCGTTCCGCTACTATCTGTTTGACATCGACGGGACGCTCGTCGACTCCGCGCTGGATATTTGCGGGGCCATTCGCGAGGTGCTCTCCGGCACGGAGCAGGCGGACGTCTCGTTCGAGTTCCTTCGCGGTTACATCGGCCGCCATTTGATCGACCTGTTTACGGACCTGTTCCCTCAGGCGCCTCCGGACCAGGTTGAGGCGATGATTCATCACTATCGCCAGATCTATCCGGCCCGCGGCCACTTGAGCACATCTCTCTATCCTGGCGTCGTCGAAGGGCTTGCCGCCTTGGGCGGGAAGAAAGCCACGGCCACGACCAAAGGAACGCCGACCACGCGAATCGTCCTCGAGAAGTTCGGCCTCCTCGGGTTCTTCGATCACGTCCAGGGCACCGATGGTTTCCCCTGCAAGCCCGCGCCCGATGTCTTGCTCCGGGCCATCGAAGGAATTGCGGGCGATGCCTCCGATTGCCTGATGGTTGGCGACTCGCCCACGGACATGGAGGCCGGCCGCCGCGCCGGGGTGAAGACCTGCGC
>JBJXGR010000016.1:0-5249 GCA_046160045.1 Bryobacteraceae bacterium | reverse complement strand
CGCATCCGAATCCGAAGTGCAATGCTGGCGCCACTCGACGCGCTGCGCAAAAGCAAGCACCGCCGCGCAGCCGTGTTCGCCCGTGATCAGGGGCTGGATCATCCCTCCAATCTTCCGCACTTTCTCGAGCGCCGCTGCCGACAGGCTGGAAGATTGCACGGCCACGACCAGTGCAATCGGGACCACACCTGTGGCAAGGCCGTCACCGGCCCCCTTCTGGCGGCGTCCGTTATCCAGCACGATGAAGTCCGCGGCATCGAGGCCATCGACCGGAAGGCCTTTTCCGTCCGTAACCGTCACGGGAACCAGCACCAGGCGGGACTCGGCCTCGAAACGCTGGTCCTGCCCGGACAGGGACACCGCGAGGACAAACAAAACCGCGCACCGCATCAGGAAAATCCGTTGCAATCCGCTCGCCGTGCGCGTGGCTCCGGACAGCGGAATCCGTCTTTCTGCGTTATGATAAAAACTACCTTCAGGGGCGCGTAGCTCAGTTGGTTAGAGCGCCTGCTTCACACGCAGGAGGTCCGGGGTTCGAGCCCCTGCGCGCCCACCACGGCAATCATACAGAAAAGCAGCACGGCCTGAGTCTCGGATTCGTTTTCCTGTGTGTGCTGATCCGCGGCCTCGGATCAGCGACCTGGGATAGCTGTCTCGGCACAGAAACCAGGGACAGGGCGAGCCTGTGAGTCCATCGTCGCTGGGGCGCAAGTGGTTGCCTGGATTCAAGTCAGGAAGGCCGAAAACCAGAAACGCCATTGGACGGCCCCGGTTCCCAGATTCCCTCGAGATTCTGCAGGCTTCCCACCCGCGACATGGGTTTCCGCAGGACGTATAATCTGGTCGTCCTTTATGACGCTGAAGCCGGGTGTCGCTCTCGGGCCCTATGCGATCGAGTGTCTTCTGGGAACCGGAGGCATGGGCCAGGTGTATCGGGCACGGGATTCACGGTTACATCGCGACGTGGCGATCAAGGTTCTCTCGGCCGACCTGGCAAGCCGGCCGGACTTGAGCGCCCGGTTCCAACGCGAGTGGACGAGTGCCGGTGTGACTCTGGACCTTGCATCCCACGGTAGATAATGGCTGGAAGGGAAATTCATCATGACTGAAGCGTCGTCAATCCGAGCCGATCTCTGGGGGGTGAGGAGGGTCTTTGACCGGCGATCACTCCACCCGGGCCCGAAGGTGGCTGATTCTCCGGTGAGGCTGGACTCCGTCTTCCCGGTATTTCTTCTCTTTCTTGCGGCCGCCACGGGCTCCGCGTCGGCGCAAAGCCAGGCCAGCAACGACATCCAGAAGTGGCGCATGTCGCTCGCCGAAAAGGCTGAAAAGATACAACGCAACATCCTGGAAATCCACGATGTCGAAGGAACTTACGTCCCGAATGTCCCGCTTCCGCCCGACCATACGGTCCTGGGGCGCAACGGCGACATGCACACCAGCTCCTGGACGGGCTGCTACCTTTTTGGAATCGCCTTCCGTCTCGGATGGGCAAGAAAATCCGGGACCCGGCAGGACATTGACTCGGCGCTGGAGACAGGAGGGAGAATCCTGGACGGCATTGCGATGCTGTCCAGGATATCCGGGACACCGGGCCTGCTCGCAAGGTACGTCATGTACGGACACGGGGTGGGACCGGAGGAACGAAGCTTCGACAACGCCCGAAACTGGTGGTTCCAGGGGAAAGGAAAAATCAGCACTTCAGGTACCGAAGTCATCCCAGCCACCACAATTACCACCACGTGCTGCGCGGCCTCGCCCACTACTACTATTTCCTGACGAAAGACAATCCGACTCCGACCGAGCTCGAAAGAGCCCAGATCGAGTTGACGGCCGCGCTCGTCCGCGAGCTGATGGAGTTCGCCTACAAGAAAAACAACATGGTCCTGATCCGGGAAGACGGAAGTGTGAGCGCGCAGCAGCTCTTGACCGGTGTCGCCGAGGGACGTCCTTCCACCCGGTCCTTGATGGCCACCAACTGCTTGAAGTTCG
Organism: Bryobacteraceae bacterium; assembly: GCA_046160045.1. Classification (GTDB taxonomy): domain Bacteria; phylum Acidobacteriota; class Terriglobia; order Bryobacterales; family Bryobacteraceae; genus CAZGUX01. Next base: position 3,257 of record JBJXGR010000016.1, on the reverse strand, counting down.
CCTACTGGATAACGACCGATGCCTGGTATCGCGAGCGGTACGAGGAACTGGTCGAGCGCTTCAAGTACCGACATGCGGGTGTCGTACCACCCGACCAATGGCAGCGATCATCCTCGCTCGGGCTCCACACGCCTGACCATGACGATACGGAACACACGCTGCCCAGCCTCTGGCTCGCCGCACAGATCGAAGAGGACCCGAAACTGCGGGCATTCTACAAGATGGCGATCGCGCAGATTTTCTCCAGCAAAAGGGATCACAAGCGGACCCCTTTTAATTTCTTTTACGCCGCCGGCGCCGGTGACACCGGCGGCGCGGACATGGCCGGAGCGCTGGAAACCCTGAGACTCTTCCCCTCAGACTGGACGATCCTTCCCATCATGAACAGCATTCGCAGCGACATCGAGACCGTCCAGAGGAGATCGGAACGGGAGACCGCTTCGGTGCTGCCGTTCAACCAGCAGCCTTACGACAACGCTTACACCTGGAAGGCCAACCCGTTTCAAATGGACCGTTATCTTGCCCGGGAGGTCACTTCCCTATCGATCTCCGGTGACGATCCCTACGTGTGGCTGCTGTGTGATTCCCGCGGAACCCTGTATCGCTCTCTGGACGGAGGGAAAACTTTCCAGGTCCACGATCAGCCGGCCGGCTCCAGGGTACACAGCGTCACCTTTGCCGCCAGCCGGAACCGCGTGGCCGTCATCGCGACCGATACCGGGGTCTACTGGACTCAGCAGGGAGGTTACGACGGGACATGGCAAAGGACTTCGCTCGGGCCTGCGGGCCAATCGGCACGTCGGGTATTCCTGGATACCGAGAACCGGAATGTTGTCTGGGCGATCGCGTCGGACGGAGTTTACCGCAGTGAGGATCTGGGCCCGGAGGGCGTTGGGAAAGTCTGGGAGAAAGTCTCCCGGCCTTTTCCCGGCGAACGCGACATCGTTTACGGCGTGGGACCCGGGCGCCGGAACATGATCTACGCCACCAACCGCGGGAAGATCTACCGGCACGAGGTCGGCGCACCCGGCTGGACACTGACGCCGCGCGACACCGAGGAGTACCACATGATCCCGGAATTCCGGGACGTGGTGGTATCCCCGTCCAACCCCGAAAGCGTCTTCTTCCTCCTCTCGCTCGAGGTCTGGGGCCGAAGCTGGCCGCTCGTGCTGCACTCGACCGACGGAGCCCGCAGCGTCGCCGTCACCGGAATGGGGTTGTCACGCCCCTATTTACCGTCCAAAGGGTCCGGGCTCGAGAATGTCCGCATGCACCGGATCGCGATCGATCCACGCCGTGAGGATGCGGTTTACGGGGCTTCCGACAAGGGCTTCTGCCGCTCGGACGATGGCGGGATGACCTGGAAAATCCTCAACCAGGGCTTACGCATCCCTTACGCCTATGGCGTGTTCGCCCCGGCTGGAGCCCCCGGAAAGCTCTTCCTGTCCACTCCCGCCGGCTTGCACTCGAGTATCGACTCGGGTGCGACCTGGAGCAAACCCATCCTGGTTCTGAATGGCATGGACGCCCGGCCGACGGACCGGGGCGGAATGGGATACCTGGTCGCCTACTGGCCGGGCCGATACTTCGGATTCATTGATGATAAGGAAGCTGCAAGAACTCCCCTGGACGAGTGAACATACGCAAGGTGCCGACGGAAGGCCACTCTGGCCTTCCATCCCGCGCCCGCTCCCGGCAGCGGTGGTCAGCCGGCGCTGCCGTGTGGGATTGGCTCGTGGCTGCCGACCAGCCCCAGCCCGGTGTTGTTCCGTGGCTCGCGGTTCGTCTTCACGAAAGCTTGGCTCGCGATCCGGCGGCCGCCGATTGGCTTGGGAATTTCGAGCGTTGTCTCGCGTGGGGGTTCCTTGAGCGTCACTAGCGTCGTCCCGCCGACGTTCTCGAAATCGATGTCGATGCAGGACTTGCAGAAGTGTGTACGCCGGAATTGACGGCCCAGCTCGCAAATCCCTCCTCATGGGGGGCCTGGACAAACATGGACAAACAGAGAATAATTCCCTTGACTTCCCGCAAGGAGCGGAGCAGAATGATGACCGAATAGCCTCTTTGACTGACGGATTGAGCGAAAGCGTCTCTCCGAATTCTCGGCCGCCGCCATCATCCGGAGGAAGATTCGCAGGCCTTCCTCCACCCGCCCGACCGTGAGCTTGCCTGGGGTTATCGGGTTCTCCGACGCCAGGAGTCGACTCTCCCTGCCTATCAAACGACGCCGCGCCCAAGTGATTCGATATATCGAGCCTTGAGAAGGGTTGCGGGGCGTCGAATGCCCCGCATAACGATCCGGTTCTCGCGGCGACATCCGGCTGGCCGGCCGTCTCCACACAAGTCACCAATCCGGGTGCTACGGCGTGGGCCGCACCGGGCGAACGGAAGCGACGCCGTTTTCAACAACTTCATTCAACCTTTGTGAACGCGAACGGGCGACATACAGGGCAAAGAAATGGACGCGATTCCGGTAGCAAGCCAGAATGATCGTCTCCGTGGGCGGTGCACGGCATGGTTGCGCACGCGATCGCTCCTACCGGGGAGGTCGTTGGGTCATCGTTGGGTATTACCTTGACTACCTTGACCCAGAGCAATCGGCGGGTGTCCTCGGGTGTCCCCGGTCGTCCATGAACATTACCGCAGAGATGTTTTGGGCTTCTCATGACGGTTTTTGCGTCGGGTTCTCGTTAGATCGGGTTCTCGGCATATAGGACGAGGGCTAAAAACGCGTGAATCGGCCCGCTCTCAAAGTCGCTAGAACCTACTTCCCGAGACGAGCCGAAAACACCGCTGAGTGGAACTTGAAGCGAAAAGGAGAAATACCAATGAGACTTAGAATAAGCTTGCCGGCCGCGCTGTTTGTGGCCGCCGCGCTTGCCCCCACACTATGCATGGCGCAGCCTCCGGGAACCGCGCCGGCGAAAATTGACTTGACTATCGTCCTCGATCCCGCAGATCCTAATGTTGGAACGAGCGCGTGCACTTTCCCCGTTCAAATCCATGTAACGGGTAAGAGCAAGACGTTCACTCTTCCAGGCAACCGCTTGATCGTCACTGCCCCGGGGCAGTTCGCTACCGTCACGAATCTCAGCCACACGTCGAAGGAGGTGACGTTAAACATTACCGGCGTATTTACGTACTTCAACCAACCCGACGGGGGTTTCGTAGCCATCGGCACAGGCCGCAATCTGGTGACGGACCCGAAATTTGGTCTGACGCTGGTAGTTGGGCGATTCAGTTTTGCGTTTGATGGT
>JBJXGR010000015.1:0-16255 GCA_046160045.1 Bryobacteraceae bacterium | reverse complement strand
GAGCCATCGTGCCGCCACGGCTTCGCTGTGGTTAGGTCGCAGATATGCGACCCGCCGGCCCCAAGGCCGGCCTGTTTTGGCGTTCCCACCAGAACGGATGAGGCCGGGAGCGGAACGTAAAGCGTGCACCACGTGAAAAGGCCAAACTCGAGACCGCGGCTCGCAAGCGCACGCCGCGACCGTCAGGAAGAGCGGTGGCGAGGCGAATCCCCTCTGACCGCCGAAGTGAGTAGGCACAGTCACGAGCCCCGGCGGCCCTGACAAGCCGCGGAACGAGAGGCCCTGGTGCCGGGAAGTCGTTCACGAGCGATCCCGCCCTCGCCACCCCTCGCGTTGTCGAGGGAGGGATGCCGGTTCGCCGGCGCTCGTCCGGCGGATGGTGACAGCGTGTCCCGTCGGAAAGCACAGGTGCGTCCTCCCGCCCACAGAAGCGCGAGCTTCAGCCCGCACCGAACATCCGTTCCGCGGCCGCGGCAAAGCGGTGGCCAGGACTTCGCTCTCCTGCCCAACCCCCCAACCCGTAGTGCGGCGTTTCAGGCCGCTGCGCGCTTGAGCGCGCCCATGTGGCAGAACCGGAACTCGCTCGGGTATCTCCTGCACGCGGCGTCCCCACCCGGGAAAACCGACCAAGCAGATATCGAATCCACTCGCGGCCAACCGCGTCAGCCGTGAAGTTGCCCCCACGCTCCACCGCTCCTGAAGGCCCGGACGATCCGTGGGCCCGACGAATCATGACCCGCTCAACCATCCGTGGCCCGACCGTAAGGGAGGGCTCGGCCAACCCATTCTCCGCACACCGACTCAATCAGCGGGCCTCCTGGGGGAGAAGGCAGTGCTGAGCCACAGTCGCTTCGGGCCGTAGCTGGCGACTGCGCCGGTTTCTACAGCCGAGTGGCACGTTACTACTCGCTCATGTGGATTGCTTCCGGGTTGCCGACATCCTGGGGCTAACGGTAACCGTTCGCCGTAGATCGCGGGCAATGCCCGTCTACATGGCTCCCGAGTCGGCCGTGGGCTCCGCCCGGCCGATCGACGGTCGGGGCGTTACACGTCTTGATGAGATCCTTCTGAGTAGGCTGTAGCCCAGGCTGTAGCCCGCCGATCGCGCCGGCCGCAATAGGCGGGCTCGCGAAAGTGGAAATCGATTTCCTCTGCTCACTATTTGCGCAGCGATCTGAATGCCGTTCGCAGCTCTCGGGAGAATAGTTCCGGCTGTTCCCAGGCCGCGAAGTGTCCGCCCTTGTCGACCTTGTTGTAATGGATCAGTCTGGGATATGCCCGCTCCGCCCAGCTCCGTGGAGCAGGGTATAGCTCGTCAGGGAAGACGCTCACGGCAACCGGGATGGAGACGCCTTTGGCATTGAAATACCCGAGTTTCCCCCAATTCTCCCAATAGAGACGGGCCCCAGAAAGCGCCGTGTTCGTCAACCAGGTGATCGTGATGTTGTCGAGAATGTCATCGCGCGTGAGGCCCTCGGCTTGTCCTCGAAAGACGCGTGAGATCAGCTCGTAGCTGCGAGTGTCGTGATCAAGGAAATAAGCTGCCAGGCCGACGGGTGAGTCCGCGATTCCGTACAATGTCTGCGGTCGCAGACCCATTTGGAACCCGTAGGCGATTCCTTTTTGATATACGAACTGCAAACGCTCGTAAGCGACCTTCTCATCGGCTGAGAGACCCGAGGGCGCCGGCGCCCCGGCAAAAGCCGCTTGGTCGATGTCGGCTGGAAAGATGCCAGCCATGTTGGTGTGGATGCCCAGCAACCCCGACGGTGCCTGCACGCCCATTTGGTCGACGACGAGGGCGCCCCAGTCGCCGCCCTGTGCCACGTATCGCGCGTACCCGAGGCGCTTCATCAGCACATCCCAGGCGCGAGCGATGTGGGCAACATCCCACCCGGTGTTAGCCGGTTTGCCAGAGTATCCGTAGCCCGGCATTGACGGGATCACCATATGGAACGCGTCGGATGCGTTTCCGCCGTGTGCGGTGGGATTGGTCAGCGGATCGATGATCTTCATCTGTTCGATGATCGAGCCCGGCCATCCGTGCGTAACGATCAGAGGCAATGCATTTTCGTGACTTGAACGGACGTGAATGTAGTGAATGTCCAGCCCATCGATCTCCGTGATGAACTGGGGAAGCGCGTTCATTTTGGCCTCGATCTTGCGCCAGTCATACTCTGTCGCCCAGTAGCGTGCCAGAGCTTGGGTCGTCGCGAGCTGTACTCCTTGCGACGCATCTGTAACGGTCTCTCGGTCAGGCCACCTGGTCGCTTTGACGCGCCGGCGTAATTCGGTAAGTTCCGCTTCCGGGACATTCACATGAAACGGACGAATGGCCGTCGGGCCGGAGGCCTGCTCGGTGCCTTGCTGTATGGCAGTGGCTTGTGTCATGGTGTCTTGCTCTTTTGAACGTGATGCCCCTACTTGGGTACACCTCTCCTTTGCAATAGGGAAACCACCCAAAACTCATTGAACAATCAAGTGGCAGGCGAGTCAGCGCGGCTGCGAATCTGGTGAATGTGGCGAATGCGGCGATTCCGGCGAGGCTTCAAGGGAACTTGAATTGGCTCTTGTGAATCTTGAGCGCCCTGATCCTGTGTTCGAGCGTGGAGGGAGGAATGCGAAGCTTGGCCGCGGCTCCGGATGCTCCGGCGACGCGACCCCGGCTGGCGGCCAGCGCAGCCTCGATAATCTCCCGCTCGGCTCGTAACTCCGGCTCCCGCGGCGGGGGAGTCGTAACCCGAGAGGCCAAGGGAGAGGATTCTTTGGAGAGCCATGCGTCGTCCACGGTAAAGACGTCGCCTGAGCCCACAATCACGGACCTTTCGATGATGTTCTGCAGCTCGCGGATGTTACCCGGCCAGTCGTACGACTGCAAGAAATCCAAGGCTCTTTTGTCTATCGAGCGAATGGTCTTGCCCGCCCGTCTCGCGTAGCGTTGCACGAAGTACTCAACCAGCATCAGGATGTCGTCTTTGCGCTCCCGGAGTGGGGGCGCTTCAATGGGAAATACATTCAGCCGGTAGAAGAGGTCTTCGCGGAAGCTCCCCTTGGCTATCGCGGCTTTCAGGTCGCGATTTGTCGTGGCGATGACGCGAACATCGACACGGATCGGCTGGGAGCCCCCGACTCGCTCGAATTCCCGTTCCTGCAGGACCCTCAATAGTGCGACCTGAGTATCGGGTAGGAGGTCGCCTACCTCATCCAAAAAGATCGTGCCGCCATCGGCAAGTTCAAAGCGCCCGGGCCGCCGCTGCGCCGCTCCGGTGAAGGCTCCTTTCTCATGACCGAACAATTCCGACGAAATCAGGGTTGGCGCCAGTGCGGCACAGTTCACGCTGACGAAGGCGCGTCGGGACCTCTGGGATCGTTTGTGGACGGCGCGGGCTATCAGTTCCTTGCCCGTGCCGGTCTCTCCCGAGATGAACACGGTGGAATCGGTTGGAGCCACCTTTGCAATCCGGGAAAGAACGTTCTTCAACAATGTTGACGAACCGACGATTTCCTCGAACATCGACGCGCGATCCACTTCCTCGCGCAATGCCAGGTTCTCCCGGTAGAGCTGGTCCTTCAGCGTCCGGATCTCCGCTTCGGCGTTCTGCAGTTCACGATACAAACGGCTGGTCTCGGCCAACTGTTCCTCGCTGGCCCGCAGTTTCTGCCGCTCCAACTCTGCCGCCATGCGCAGCCTCTCTTCGCGCTCCGCGCTCTCTCGACGAAGCTTCGCCATCTTGAGTAGCGCCTCGACTCGCACCGAAAGCTCCCTCGCCGTGAACGGCTTGACGAGATAGTCGTCGGCGCCCGCCTGCAGTCCTTCCAGGCGCGACTCTTCGCCCGCGCGTGCGGACAGCAAGATGACGGGCATGGTGGCGAGCGCCGGGTCGTCGCGAATGGCTCGCAGCAAGCCAAATCCATCCAACTGCGGCATCATGACGTCGGCCAATAGCAGGGCGGGCCGCAGGAGTCGTGCTGTCTCCAGCGCCTGGCGGCCATCCGAGACCGCATGCACCTCATATCGGCCGTCCAGTAAGTGGCTGAGGTATTGGCGCATGTCCGCGTTGTCATCAGCGAAGAGGATCAGGTCGCGTGTCGCCGCCGGTACGGGGCGCGGCGAAGGCTCAACCGACGCGAGCCGGGAGAGCATCGGGACATCGACGGTACGCCACTCGTCCGGCAACCACCGCTGTGCCTCCTCAGCATACAAATGGGCACCTACTCCAGTGGACGCAATCGAACGTGCCGCCTGAATGCGCTCCGGGGGCAGATGCGCGGTGCCGTGCGGAATCGTTACTGTGAACGTGCTCCCTTGACCGAGTGTGCTCTCCACCCACACATGACCGCCGTGCAGTTTGACCAGTTCCAGAACCAATGCCAAGCCGATCCCTGTGCCTTCGTAAGTCCGGGCGTTCGTGCCCTCGATCCGATGAAAGCGCTCGAACACCCGCTCGCGTTGGTCCTCGGGAATGCCCACACCTGTATCGCGAACCTGCAATTCAACGACGCGGCCCACAGACTTCAAGGTGATTGTCACGGCGCCCTCGAATGTGAACTTGAACGCGTTGGAGAGAAGGTTTGAGACCACTTTCTCCCACATGTCGCGGTCCACGTACACCGGCTCGGCGATTGTCAAGCACTCCACTGAGAACCGCAGGCCCGCATTCTCCATCGCCGAACGGAACACGCTGGCGATCTCCGACGTAACGCCTGCCAGGTCCGTCGGTTCGTACGCGGCTTGCACGCGGCCGGCCTCAATACGCGAAAAATCCAGAAGCGTATTGACGAGCTTGAGGAGTCTGAGTGCGTTGCGGCGGACCGTGACGAGCTGCTCGTGGCGCTCCGGACTGAGCCGCTCGCGCGCGTCCGGCAACACTTCCTCCAGTGGACCTAGCATCAGGGCGAGGGGTGTACGGAACTCGTGGCTGACGTTACTAAAAAACGCCGTCTTCGCGCGATCGATCTCGGCCAGCGCCTCCGCGCGTTGGCGCTCCTGCTCGTAGGCGCGGGCGCTAGCCAACCCGATCGCGATTTGTTCGGCGATCCGGCGGACGAAGTGACGGTAGACGTCGTCGAACGCGCGGCCCGGATGGATGCCCAGCACAAGGAACCCGGCCGCCTCGCCATGCTCGTGCATCCGGATCGGTACAACCGTCGCTTTCTCCGGAGGAAACGGCCAGCCGGGAATGGACAGCGCCGATGCCCGCCCTCCAACATCCACCACTAGGCACTCATCCGCCAGCGCGGCGTTGAATTGCCAGAGACTCTCGCTGTTGCAGTCGATGAGCGCCGGATGCAGAGCATCGTCAGTCTCCCCGCTGAGGCTGGCTAGACGTTGGCTAGACGAGCCTTATTCTCGTCTGGCAGACACTCGTATAGAAACGCGAACGGCGCACTAACGCGATTCTCGCCTAGGGTCTCCGCGCTGACGCGCCAAACTTCTTCCTCATTTCGTGCTTCGGCAGTTCGCGAAGCCAAATCACGGAGCACCTGTCTACGTCGATCTTCGATTACGCGCTCCGTCATGTCCAGAGCGTTGGTCAACACGCCCCCTACATGGCCGTTGTCATCCGGAATCGGGCTGTATGAGAACGCGAAGTAGCATTCCTCGAGGTAGTCATTGCGGTGGAACGTGAACATCTGGTGGGTCAAGGTGCTAATTGGCTGACCCTCCGTAAAGACCGTGTCGAACCGCGGTCCGATGAAATCCCACGCCTCCGAAAGCACCTCTCGGCAACTGCGCCCCAACGCTCCCGGGTGCTTGTTTCCAACTACCACCCCGTACGCATCGTTGTACAGCATCGTGTAGTCGGGACCCCAGGAAATGAGCATCGGATGCCCGGAGCCGAGCACGATCCGCACACAGGCACGAAGCGATTGCGGCCATTGCTCGACTGGACCCAGCACAGTCGCTGCCCAATCGACGGCGCGCATCCGCGCACCCATCTCGCCGCCTCCTGCGAATACCGACTCGATCAGCGGCGCTTTGATGAGATCCATGGCGGCATCCCCGGACTCGCGATCGGCACTTCAAGCACAACCGAATGACAATCCATTGTCGCTCTTCAAGTGGACGATTGTTAGAGCCGAAGCACGCCGCGGTCCCAAATCTCGGGTTCCCGGCGACATATCCTACTTGGTCGCCAAGCGTTTGCTGAGCGCCTCCTCACGCCTCCGGGCGGATCACGCCACTCGGAAGTTGGGCAGATGCCGTCAAGTTGACGGGATAAACGCCCATCACGCGGATGTGCCTTCAGGCGTTCCGTCCGAATCGTTCGGCAAACCGGAAGTTGAGATTTGGTGCCCGGCGCCGAGGTGACATTGCACCGCGTCCTTCACCCGCACCAGGTGAGCGATCTGCGTCAAGCGGCCTTCTCGCGACGAACGTGCCGTTGCTGGCGGACCGCCTCCAACCTCCAGTCGCCCTCCGCGAGGATCTCCTGCCGCCTAGCAAACACATCTTGAGTCGTGACTCGGTCCGTTCCGGCGGACGGTTGCAAGGAACGCAACCCAGGCTCGGAAGCCGCTGGAGGCCCTGGCTGCCGTCACGGTGATGTAATAGTGAACCGGCAACACACCCAGCGGCGTGCCTGCCGGAAGGGCGGGGCCAGCGCCGGTAGTTTGCCGGGCGGCCGTCGACGGCCGCTCACGCCCGGCGGGGCCTCTGATTCCTGCCTGCCGGCCGGGGTGGCGTCTTCCGTGACAAGGGTCGTTTTTTTATTGATCGTGTGTTTTCGATAAGTTGCAGGTTTTGAGAGTTTGCCAACTTCTCCTCAGGGTCTAGGCTGCGGATGAAAGGACCTCATGTCGTCTCCAGCTCAATTCCAAGCCAACCGCGCCAATGCGCTCAAATCCACCGGCCCCCGGTCTCCCGAGGGCAAAGCCGCCTCGGCCCGCAACCCCCTCAAGCACGGACTCCGCAGCCGCGAGGTGGTCCTTAAGGGCGTCGAATCCGTCGACGAGTTCGAACAACTCCGTGACTCCTTCTACCTTCAGTTCTCCCCCGTCGGGTCGGTTGAAACCTCCCTGGTCGATCGTATGGTCGCAGCCGAGTGGCGCCTGCGCCGCATCCGCCGTCTCGAATCTTCTACCCTCCTTGACCGGCTGGTGGAGTCCGGTGTGGAAGACCTCCTCGAGGATCCGCACCCCGCCGAGGATGCTGAAGCGTACGAATACGAGTCCGCGATCCTCCGCCAGGCTCACCATGACGCGATCTATCATCTTCAGCAGTTGTACCGGTTTGAAGCCCAGTTCGAGCGTTCGATGGAGCGCTGCTTGCGCCAGTTGGAACTGTTGCGCAAGTCCCGCGTCCTCCACGGCGGCGAAACCCCTCCCCCGGAACCGCCCGCCGAGGCGGTGTCCGCGGCGCCAGCCCCGAATTCGAACGAACAAAGCCAACCGCGCGCCGCCGTCGCCGGTCACCCGCCGCAGCCGTGTCCCCATCGGCTGACCCTGGTCCCGCCCCGTCCCTCCGGCCCGCTGGAGAAGCCTGGCTTTCCTGCGAAAGACCCTTCGCCTACCGTCGCGGCGCGGAATCTCACCGAACCGCGGGTGTAAACCCGCGGGTGCGGTGAAGGCGGATGTGAATGAGTGCCCCCGGCGCAACCTGCGGGTTTACACCCGCGGCGCCGGAATGAAACAGCCGCGTCCCACGGGAGCTACTCGGTCGGGTGGTGCCTGGCACCACGAAAGTGTGCCGGAATGAAACAGCCGCGTCCCCTGTGAGTTACTCGGCCGGGTGGTGCCTGGCACCGCGAAAGTGTGCCCGGATGAAACAGCCGGGTCCCTGGGAGTTACTCGGCCGGGTGGTGCCTGGCACCACGAAAGTGTGCCGGAATGAAACAGCCGCGTCCCTGGAGTTAACTCGGCCGGGTGGTGCCTGGCACCACGAAAGTGTGCCGGAATGAAACAGCCGCGTCCCTGTGAGTTACCCGGCCGGGTGGTGCCTGGCACCACAAATAGCCGGTCTCCGACCAGCCAGCGCTGGGCAGTGCCGCCGGATGCGGCCCCGCAGCCGCAACGTGGAATGTAGAAACTCGACCGCGGGTTTACCCCCGCGGTTCGGAGCCATCGTCCGGCGCAGTTTCCTGACAGCAATGCGCCACTAGCCACGGCTTCGCCGGGGTTGCGGAACCAGGTTCCGATAGGGCCTTCGCTCCTGTGGAGGGTTCGGGCTATCCGATCAGTTCCCGCAGCCTGCGGCCGATGGCGTCCGGGTCCTCCGGACGCAGGCAGGCAGGGCTAAAGCCGATGATGCCGCCGGCGGCTTGCGAAGGATCGACGTGAATCGACGGTGTGCCGTTTTGGAGCGCGATGCAGACGTCCATGCCGGTCATTTTGAAGTCGCGCTCGAGCGTGAGGATGAACCTGGGGGTACCGCCGCCGGCGCGGACTTCGGTCCGGGCGTTGCGGAGGGAACCGGCGGCCGCATCGAGCCGCTTCACCAGGCCGAGCAAGCGGTCGTGGCGGGCCTGCTCATTCTCTGCGAGGAAGCGGCGAAGGGCCACCAGCAGGCCCACGATGGTTTCCTTGCCCACTTTGCACTGCCGGCCGATCCCGTGTGGGGGCAGTCCGGCCAGCCGGCTTTTGTCGATCAGAGTCGGGGGCGGCGACCATTGCTCCCAGGCGATGTCCAGGTCGAGTTGCTGCAGCACGGCCGACATGATGAGGTCGCGCCCACCACAGAGGATGCCGGAGCCTTGAGGGCCGCCGATGGCCTTGCCGCCCGAGAAAGCCACCAGATTGGCCCCCGCAGCGACAAAGCGGCGGAGGTTGGAGGCGGGCGGCAGTTGCGCGGCCGCATCGACGAGCAGGGGCACATGTTTGGAGTTGGCCACGCGGGCGACTTCCTCGATCGTGGGGCGAGCGTTTGCGTTGGCCACGTAGACAATGGCGGCGGTGCGCTCGGTCACGGCGGCGGCGATTTCCCACGGCTCGGCGTCCCGGACGCCCGCGCCCGCGATGCGGTCTGGCAAACCGGCTTCCACAATGTGGACGCCGGCCGAGCGGATGGCATGGTCATACTGGTTGCGCTGGCTGCGCACCATCACCACTTCATTCTTCATGCCGGTGGTGTCGGGCAGGCGCGCCATTTTAGCCGGGTCGAGACCCGCCACACAGGCGGCTGTGCCCACCAGGAGTCCCGCCGCGGCGCCCGAGGTGACGATGCCTGCTTCGGCGCCTGTGGCCTCGGCGATGATTTTGCTCGCGGCCGCCTGAATCTCGGCCATGTCGACGCAATACTCGGCGGCCTCCCGCATCGCCGTCGTGACTTCCGGCGCCAGCAACGCGCCGGAGACGCGTGTGGACGTGCCTTTCGCGTTGATGATGGGGCGCACGCCGATGGTGTCGTAAATGCTCATAGGCTACTGTTGCATCATCTCACGGGGGCCCGCTGCGGTTTTGAGCGAAGGACCGCGATACCGCTCCAGCTCGGAACCTTGGTCTTTGACACGGATTCACCACGAGAGAGAAAGATGGCCCAGGTGGATTACCGCCGCCGAGCGTGTGCCGGTCTCTTGCTGCCTTGCGGTTGACGGAGCGGACGCTGCGGGGATACGCTTAAATCCGTGCGTTTGCCGCGCGGCGTGACACCAGCGCTGATCCTCGGTGCCGCTCTCGGCGCCCATGCCCTTCGAGCCGAAGTGGAGGTCCACTTCTCGCCGGACGTAGTCTCCATCCTTACGATCAAAGGCTGCAACGGCTCCAACTGCCATGGATCGCCTGCAGGGCAAGCCGGGTTCAAGCTATCGCTGTTCGGCTACGATCCGGAGGCCGACCACCGCATGGTCACCAATCCGCGGCGCGTGACCGCGGGCGATCCGGAGAAAAGCCTGTTTCTCCGAAAGCCGTCATTTGACGTTCCCCATGGCGGCGGCCGCGTGCTGCCGCCCGACTCCGAGGAATACCAGATCCTCCGCAACTGGCTCCGCCAGGGCGCTCGTCTGAACTCGAGCGGAGTGCGCCTGGAGAAACTGACCGTCGACCCCACGGAGCGAATCCTGGTGGGCGCCGGGCAGACGCTCGCCCTGCGGGTGACCGGACGTCTCTCGAATGGCGCAACGCGGGACATGACGGGCGAGGTGCGCTACCAATCCGCCGACGAGAGTGTCGCCACCATCTCGCCGCGGGGTGTGCTCACGAGCACCGGCCGTGGGTTGACCACCATCACGGCCCGGGCCATGGGGCAGGTGGCCACGGCGCAGCTCGGCGTCGTCCTCGCACGAGCCGGTTCGGAGTACCCCGCGCCGGCCGTAACGAACTTCATCGACGAACTCGTGTTCGACAAGCTCCGCGCGATGAACATCGCGCCCTATCCGCTTTCAGGCGACCGCGAGTTTATTCGACGGGTGTTCCTGGACACGATCGGGACGCTGCCGCTTCCCGAGGAGATCCGGACCTTTACCGGAGATTCGCGGAATGACAAGAGGGCGCGGTTGATCGATGCCCTGCTCGAGCGCCCGGAGTACGCCTCGCATTGGACCGTGAAATTCGAGGACTGGTTCCGCAACTGCCAACTCAACAACCAGGGCCGTTCGATGGGAGTCTTCAAGGACTGGCTGCGGGAGTCGCTCGAGGAGGACCGGCCCTACGATGCGATGGTGCGCCGCATGCTCACCTCCACCGGCGACAACATGCTGAATCCCGAGACCAACTTCTGGCATCCGGCCGCGGACTTCATGCTGAAGAAAGTGGAAGTCAACAAGATCACGCCCACGGTCACCAGGCTGTTTCTCGGCATCCGGCTGGAATGCGCGGAGTGCCACAACCACCCGCTCGAGAACTACACGCAGGATGACTTCCTCGGGCTGTCCGCGTTCTTCGCGCGCCTGCGGGTGAAGCACGGCTACGGCGAGTATCGCCGCACGTGGTACGTGGACGAGGCCGGCGAGACCGAACATCCGGTGAAGAAGAAACCGGTTGCGCCGAAGTTCCTCGGCGGCGAGACGCCTCGAATCCCCGAAGGCGGCGACCGGCGTGCCGCGCTCGCCCAATGGATCACCAGTCCGCGCAATCCCTACTTCGCGCGCGCGACCACGAATCGTATCTGGCACGAGTATTTTCAAGCCGGTATCGTCGAGCCGTTTGACGATTTCCGTTCCACGAACGCGCCGACCAACTCCCGTCTGCTCGACCGGTTGGCCGAGGCCTTCGTCGAGGGCGGATACCGGTTCAAGCCGTTGCACCGGCTGATTCTGAACTCGCGCGTGTATCAGCTTTCGTCGCGCGACCCACGGCGTGCTGAGCCTCCGGGCCGCTTGGAACGGCTGCTGTTCGCCCGTTACGAGCCGCGGAAACTGCCGGCCGAAGTGCTGCTGGATTCGATCGGTCAGGTCACCGGCGTTCCCCACAGTTTCCGGGGCTATCCGGCGGGGACCTCTGCTAAGGATATCTATGTCCCCGACGCGCCGGACTACTTCTTGGTGACCTTCGGATTCCCTCGACGCGACATTCTCGGGGACCGCGTCCACGCCCCGACCCTTAGCCAGGCGCTCCACATGATGAACGGCGACACCATTCGCCAGAAGGTGGAGGTGCCGTCGAACATTCTAGAGGGGGCAAAGGACAGCGGGATTCTCGATCTTCTCTATGAACGGGCGTATGCGCGGCCGCCTTCGGAAACCGAGCGCCGCGTGCTCGCGCGCTTTCTCGAGAGCGAACAAGCCGCCGGCCGCACGCGGCGGCGGGCACTGGAAAACCTTCTGTGGTCTGTGCTGAACTCGAAAGAGTTCCAACTGAACCATTGAACGCGGCGGAGGTGGCGATGGACGGTTTCTACGACAAGACCCGAGTGGGCCGCGGCGACAGCCGGCGGAGCTTTCTCAAGGCCGGCGCATTGGCCTTCGGCGGCCTTAACCTGCCCCATCTGCTCGCGTCTTCGGCCCGGCGCGAAATGGGCGCGATCGTTCTCTTCCAGAACGGCGGCGCCAGCCAGCTGGACAGTTTCGACCCCAAACCGGACGCCCCGGCGGACATCCGCGGCAGTTTCGGCACCATCCGCTCCAGCCTGCCGGGCGTCCACGTCTCCGCGCTGATTCCGGAGACGGCGAAGCGCATGCACAAGTTCTCGGTGATCCGCTCCATGTACTCCGACATCGCGATCCACGAGCGGGCGCGCCAGTACATTTTCAGCGGGACCAAGCCGCGCAACGACATGGCGCATCCCAGCTTCGGAGCCGTGGTGTCCCGGGAGTTCGGAGGGAAGGAAGGCGTACCTCCGTTTGTGGCGATTCCCGGCAGCGACGTTTCCGCCGAGGCTGGTTTCCTGGGGCCGGTGTTCGACCCTTTTGTCAGCGGCAATCCGAACACCAAGACCTTCTCCGTGAAAGACCTCACGCTGCCGGGCGGGGTCCTGCTGGACGAGGCGCGGTCGCGCGCTGCATTGCTCGGAGCGTTGGACGCCGAATTCCGCCGGGTTGAAAGGTCTTCCCTGCTGGACAGCATGGACGAGTTCTATCAGAAGGCGTTTGAGCTGATCTCGTCGCCGGCGGCCAAGAAGGCTTTCGACATTGGCGCCGAGCCGGACAAGCTTCGCGACGCCTACGGCCGAACCACCGTGGGGCAGGGGGCGCTGTTGGCCCGGCGTCTGATCGAATCCGGCGTGCGCCTGGCGACGGTGTTTCACGGGGGCTACGATACGCACGTCAATCATGAGCCCTCCACCAAACCCCTGATGGCCGATTTCGACCGGGCGTTCAGCGCGCTGCTCGATGACTTGGAGGAGCGGGGACGGCTGGAGACCACCCTGGTTCTGGTAATCGGCGATTTTGGGAGGACGCCGAAGGTCAATTTCTCGGGCGGTCGCGATCATTGGCCGCGCGCCTTTTCGGTGGCGTTGGCCGGGGGTGGAATCCAAGGCGGCCGTGTCATCGGACGTACGGACTCGGTGGCTGGCGAACCCACCGAGCGGCCGGTCAGTGTTGAAGATCTGGGAGCCACGGTCTACAAGGTCCTCGGCATCGACACGCAGAAGACGTACTTCGCCAACAACCGGCCCGTCGCGATCAACAAAGAAGGCAAACCGATCGGCGAACTCTTCGTGTGAGCATGCGTGCCCTCCTGCTGGTGATGATGGTCTGCCAGGTGGCGGCGCAGAACCCGCCCAAGCTGATCCGGGTATCTCCGCTCGGCGGCCAGCGCGGTACCAGTGTGCAGGTGGAGGTGTTGGGCACTCACCTGGCGAACCTGCGCGGGGTCGAGTTCGATTGCCAGGATCTCGTGTGGACCCGGACGGCGAGTCACAACGCGGGCACGGTCACCGGGGAAGTACGGATTGATCTCCAGGCGGCGCTCGGATCCCATCTCATGCGGGTCATCACGACGGAGGGGCCGTCGACCTCGCTGATCTTCAACGTCGGCCAGTTCCGTGATGTGGCCGAAAAGGAACCGAACGACACGGCACAGTCTGCGCAGGCGGTGGCGCGGTTGCCGGTGGAGATTCAAGGCCGACTGGATGGCGCAGCCGACACCGACGTGTTTTCGTTTCAAGCCCAGGCCGGGGAGCGGTGGCAGTTCGAGTTCCGGGCGATCGAATTTGGCTCCGGCGCCGAGGCCCGGATGTTCCTTCAGTCGAGCGACGGCAGGCGGGTCGCCTTCAATGACGACCGGACCGACTACGACGAGAACCCGACGATCGAGCACCGTTTTTCCGAAAGCGGAACGTACCACCTGAAAATCGATCAGTATCGCGGGCCGCGCGGGTTCAACTTCGGCAAACTGTGCGCCTATACCCTGCGAATTTCGGCGCTCCCGAGGGTCGATTATGTCTTCCCATTGGGCCTCAAGAAGGGCGCGCGCACGCGTCTTCGTGTCGCGGGCAGGGCGCTGGACCAGACCGGGTCGGTGTATCTGACTCCGGCACGGCGAGGCGACTATGCGCGCATGACGCTCCCGTACACCATGCCCATCCGGTTTGAAGCGGACCCGGCGTCGGCCGCGCACTCGCCGCGAATCGGCGGCCGCATCGTCACTCGCAAGGCCGAGCAGATTGAGGTGGATGTCGACGTCCCCCCGGGATCGCGCTCGGGTCTGTGGCGGCTCTGGGTGGAGGGACCCCAAGGCGTCGCCGAGGGACTCATGACCGAGGTCGTGGAGGCTTCGGCCCAAGTCTTTCACGGAACTGTTTCCACCGGCCCGTCGTCCCATGTCATCCAGGCCAAGGCGGGACAACCTTTGCACGTGTGGACACTGGCGACGCAACTCGGCGTGCCCCAACTCGACACGGTCCTCGACTTACACGACCGCGAGGGGCGGAAACTGGCCGAGGCCGACGACGTCGTCGCCGGCCAGGGGTCGTTGGTCGGGAATCCGGACAGCAGCTTGTATTTCACTCCATCGGCCGACGGGCCGCTCACGGTTGTGGTCAAAGATCGTTTGGGCCGCACCGGCCCAGGGTTTGTCTACCTGCTCAAGGTCGACGCGGAGCGGCCGGGATTTCAACTCGTCACCACGCCGGAGAACTTCGCGGTCGGCCGAGGCAAGTCGGCCGACCTGAAGGTCCATCTGATCCGCGAAGCCGGTTTCGAAGGAGAGGTCGAGATCTGGTGTGAAGGGCTTCCGGCGGGGATTCCTGCGCCGCGCGGCCGATTTCGCGCCGATCAACTCTTCGAGCCCAACGCCGATGGGGCGGACATGATCATTCCGGAGATCGCGTTCCGCATTCAGGCGCCAGTGACTCTCGCCGCCGGCGTCTATCCGATTCGCATCTTCGGGAAGGCGGCTATCGACGGGCGCGTGGTGGAAGCGCACAACGCGATGATGCTGGGCCCGCTGCTCGATTTGTGGAATTTCAACCGCCGGCCCTCGCCCGGCCTGTCGGTCGCGGTGTACGATCCGTTGCCCGGATCGCTCTCGGCCCAGACCGGCAGCCTGGCGGTGACTCGGGGTGGATCGGCGACGCTGGAACTGCGGGCGGAGGGGCTCGCGGAGGACGTCCCGATCCGGGTGAGGGGTCTGCCGCGAGGGGTGAGCTATCGCGTCAGTGGGCGACAGGGAAATCAGGTAACGCTTCAGTTCGAAGGCGGCCCCGACGCCCCGGTAGGGGCTTACGAGATCACCGGGGAAGTGGATAGTGGCGACCGCAAGATCTCGACTCAGGTGATTGCGCTGTCCGTCTCGGCCAAGGAGTCGAGCGGCGGCCGTTGATCACGAGTTGGGCGTTGGGCGAACATCCCCCTTACGCGGCATTCAATTTCGTCACATGAAGCCGCTTCCGGCCTTTTTCGGCGTGCCAGAGGTCGTACTGAAGCTGCTGATTGAGCCAGCTTTCCGCGCTAGTGCTGAAGGCAATGGAAAGACGAACCGCCATCTCCGGGCTGATGCCGGCATGCCCGTTCAGGATGCTCGACAGTGTTTTGCGACTCACGCCAAGCGCCCGCGCGGCCTCTGTGACGGTCAGGTTCAAAGGTTCCAGGCACAATGTCTTGAGCACCTCGCCGGGGTGCGGCGGATTATGCATTCTCATCTTCACCTCGGTGGTAGCCCTCATAGTCCACGCAATCAATGTCCTTGCCTGTACAAGTGAACGTGACGCGCCAGTTGCCGCTCACCTTAACCGCCCATGACATTGCGGTGCACGCGGGTCGTGGGGCTTTGAAAATGGGCGGACGGCCAGCCACCGCTCGCTGACGCTCGCGGCTCAGTAGGAGGCCGGCCCCACGAAAAATGCCGGCGGCGTTCCTGGCCTATACGTTCTTCGGTACGACGAACCCTTCGCGATACGGACGGGTGAACATCGCGTTCGCTTCCGCGTCGCCCGGCACCGACATCGTCGACGCGTCGAAGTTCAGCGACCGGCCCAACCGGTACGAGATGTTCGCCAGGTGCATCAGGACGCAGGACCGGTGCCCTTCTTCGATGTCTGCATTCAAATCGGAGACCTTCCTCGACCGCACCGCCGCGATGAAGTTTGCCCAATTGCTTCCCCCCTCCGAGCGCGCCGGGCCGGGTTCGTGCTCCTTGCCGAGGAACGTCTTGTACGTCGCATACCCATCGATCGCCATGAAGCCCTTGGAGCCATAGAACACGTTGCCGATCGTGTTGCTGCTGCGCTTGCCGTTCGACGGTTCACCAATGCCCGCTTCGTGATTGCTGATCCAGTGCCGTACCTCGAACACCAGAATCTGTTTGCGGTTGTTCTCGTTGAACTCGAACGTGGCGATCTGGGTGTTGGGCGTCTCCTGGTCGTCGTCGAACATGAAGTGGCCGCCCATTGAGGACACTTTGGCCGGATACTTCACGCCCAGGCCCCACCGGCAGATGT